>JAUMYJ010000025.1 GCA_030528715.1 Bacteroidales bacterium
TGGTGTGTCTCTGTTAAGGATAGTTCTGTTTGAGCTTTCTCTTCGGGCCATAGATCGGGGCATAGGCCTGCCATACCTTGCGTTATATCGGCCAACAGCTCGGTAGCTGTGGTGTAGCGTTGGCTTGGGTCTTTGTTAAGGCATCGCTGGGCAATGCTTTGCCACCAATAGGGCAGGTCGGGGGTCGTTGGTGCATAACAATAGGTGGCCTCGTAGCGTGCGGCACGTAGTGCCCAAAGCGAGGGAGTAGGGGCTGTAAGGCACTGTTGGCGGAGCTGTTCTTCGGCGGTAGTATCGTTATAGTCATGGCATACGAAAGGTGTACGCCCTGTAAAGAGGACAAAGAGTAGCACACCAAAACTATAAATGTCGGTTGCTGGTGTAAGCGTATCGTGTGTCCACTTCTCGGGAGCTTTGTACTCCTTGACTCCTTGATCTTTTTCCCAAAGTGTGAGTGGCGTATCGATGGGGAAAGACAGCCCGAAGTCTATTAGTGTGCAGTGAGGAGCCGTGTGTGATGTCGTGGCTGGCGTACAGATGATATTGCGTGGGTGTAGGTCGTTGTGTACAAGAGGACGTAAGCCCTTAGCCTTAGCTGCTTGGCTGGGGTGATGGCACGCTTCGAGGGCGTGTGCTACTTGTTGGGCTATTTGCGTAGCTATGGGCGTAGGTAATATGCCTTGTGTTTCGATATAGGCTCGTAAGTTATTACCCTCTATTTGTGGCATGATGATGATGGGTGTGTCGTTGGCTTGCACGTAGTGGTCAATACAGCGCACGATGTTGGGGTGGTCTAGGCATGTGAGTGCCTTGGCCTCGTGCTTGTAGTAGCGTAGTACACGTTGGCGATCCTCGTCTTTACTAGGCAGTCTAAATGTTTTGATGGCGTAGCGCTGGCCATCGTTTTGATTGATGGCGTGGTAAACGTCTGAAAATCCACCTTGCCCAAGCAGTTGATGGTCGGTGAAGTGGTACTTGTCCATGATGAAGTGTGTTGTAGAGTTAGTCCATAGCGGCTATGGGCACAAGGTGTACGATAAGGGCTATCTTGCGGTTGAACTCAATAGTGTCTCCCTCACAGAGCGTATAGCGTTGGTTGGGGCTATAAGGCGATAGTGTTAGCTTGCTTAGGGTGGAGTCTTGACGACGCAAGTGTACCACGTGATTGGGCGAGGTGATATAGGGTGAGCGCATGATGGTATATTGCCCTGTGGCTACATTATAGTCAATGCGCACGGCTGAACGGCTGACATAGCGGCAGGGCTCTAATATTTCGGCACGCTCGGGCTGTTCTTCGGGGCCTACAAAGGCCACTTTGTTGCTAAGGGGGACACCAGTTTGTGTCGCTACCTCACGGCAACGGCCAATGAAACATGGGCAGTCGGCAGGTGTAATTGTAATGCTTTGGCCATCATCACTCCATAAAGCACCTTGCGTAGCAGTAAGATGTAGGTGGTGGGTGATAGGGATAGCCACTGTCTTAGGACGTAACACTTCGATATGAAGCCATGGATAGATAGCCTTGGTGTTGAAGCCTTTTTGAGTAAACTCATCGGTTGAACTACATGCTACAACTTGTAGGGCAAAGCTGGCTGTGGGGTGTTGTAACTGCTCGCTCAGGGCTTGGCGTAGTAGTCTGAGGAATACCTCGTCGTATTGTAGTGCCTGACAGGCTTCGCGCTCGTAGGGTTGTGCGGTGGGTAGTAGGTAAAGTGTGACACCAGCTATGTCAAGTCGTGTTGTGTTATAAAATTTAACACTATGAAATGTCGCAGCTGCGTGCGCGATTACCTCGCGTAGGTCTACGACTTGGTCTGCCTGAACTAAGGGACTATCGGTCGTACTTTTGCTAGCCATTGGGGGTGGAGTGTTGGTAATATTTGTCGAGCTATCTGATGCTGTCGTTTGTCCTAGTAGCCATTGGGAGATGCGTTCGATGAGGTTCATGTTGAGTAGGGTGTGTCGGAGTTAGTGTTTTGCCATACCATGTGCTTTGAGGGTGGCAATAAGGCTTTTAGCAAGCATGGCTGCGTGCTTGGAGCCGCCCATGCCTTGGATACGTACGCAAAGTGCCAAAGGAGAGCCTTCATAATCGGCTTGTGGTAGGTAGCATACAAACCAACCATCGGTGACGTGTCGTAGCTCTGTGCGGTGACGTTTGATGTTATAGTGGCGTGCAGTGCGCTCGGGTGAGCCTGTTTTGCCACGTACGTCTATTTGCGTAGTAGTGCTGATGTCTTGGGCTGCGGTTTGCTGCGCAAGTGTTGCATTGAGCCATTCGGTAATGCCTGGCTGTTGTGCCAGCTGTTGCTCGATGTGAGGAGGTATGGTAGAGTCACCTTGTTGTATCACAAAGCGGTTAGCATAGAGTGTGCCACCATTGGCTAATGCACCAAAGAGGCGTGCGAAGTGGAGTGGAGTGGCTGTGATGGGGCCTTGTCCCCAAGCCATCCATGAGTAGTCATCGCCTTTGTAGCGTTGTGGTGTGCCTACTAAACGTTTGTCGTGATAAGCCTTACCTTTGGGTGACATGCGTTGTAGCCATGCACTCGCCACCGCAGGTGCATTGTAGTTATGTGGTGGTGTGAGGAAATAGCCACCTTGGCCATAATAGCTGGCACCTACTGCTTGATAAAGGTGGAAGAGTTCTGGGTGTATGGCCTCTTCGTTCATGAGGCTTATGAAATAAAGATTGCTAGACTTTATAATGGCTGTACGTAGGTTTACAGGGCCAACGGGCTCTCCTGGTCTAATACGCTCACTAGGCTGATAGTAGTAGGTAGTGTATGTGCCTGCTAGTCCGCTGCGGTTGAGGTAGGCTAAGGCATCTATGGGCTTAACCACAGAGCCTGGTGAGCTGGCCTCCATAAGCGCAAAATCGCGGTCGGCTACGAGGTGATTGTAGCCAAATACGCTGCTGAGCAGCATGTCATAGTAGCGAGGCGGAAACTGTGCTATCGTGCGTAGTGCATTGGCCGAAGGAGCGGGGTTGTTGGCCGCAGCAAGTACATCGCCAGTCTTGGTTTTGATGACTACGGCTGATGTTTTGTACTTGGCATATGTATTGCTTTGTACGATACGCGCTATTTGCTGTTGCATACGTAGGTCTACGCTTAGGCGTACATCGCGGTGACGCTGAGCGTTGTGCTGAGTGATGAGTGTGCTGCGCTTACCTGCTTTAAGAAGTGGAATGAAAGCCGAGTAATCGCGTGCTACGAGTGTCGTAGTGTGTTGCTCTTTGGGTAGGTAGGGAGCTTCGCGATAGCTTTGGGAGGTAGCCAATGTTGTGCTTAGTATGGGCGTTGTAAAGCCACGCAGCTGTGTGCGTAGGCGTTGCTCGGCTGCAAACCCTTGCTGCTCACTCATGGCTAGCATATGGTTGGCATCGCCTAGCCATAAGAGCATGGCGTCACCATAGGGGTAGTAGCGACGGTGCTGGCCATGCTTCTGCTTGTCGAATTGTGCCATGTTGGCACCATGCTTGGCAGCCTCTGTACGGACACTTAAAAAATGCTTTCGGTCGCTAGTGGCAAGTAGCACACCTTTGCGGTCGTAAATGCTGCCTGCATGTAGCTCACGAGCGATACGCTTGATGCGTGGGTTTTCACTATACAGCCATTCGCCTTGACGTGATAGCACTTGTACGGGACGTACCATGTAGCTATCGGCCTGCCAACCATAAACACCTAAGGCTATAATAAAGCATACAGCTACGCCTCCGAACGTTAAGATGACGTAGGTATTGAGCCGATCGAATTGCTGTCCGATTAGAGCTTGTGATTCAGGTGTACTGCGCCATTGGCTATATAAGAGTATAAGTAGGAATACTGCTAGGTTTACCATCAAGCCAGAATTGCCCTTACTTAAAAAAGGCAGTGAGATACCTGTGAGTGGTAATAATCCCAAAGAGCCACCGATGATAATACTTGCTTGAACTAAGGTCACTAATCCACTGCCTAAGATGAGGTAAAATAACAAGCGGTGCCCAGTACCTCGTGCGATAAGTATGGTACGAAAAAATAGCACTATAAAACAGGCTAGAAGTCCTACTAAGGTCATACTACCTAGCGTTTCGCCTATCGTTTCAAAAATCATATCGGTGTGGTAGGCTGGCATAACATGGGCTTCGCTCAGCCCTAGCCCCTGGCCAAACCAGCCACCTGATGCGAGTGCCCAAATACCTTGTGCCACTTGGTCACCTCCGTGTAAAGGGTTGTGCCATGTGTTGGTAAACATGCTGTTACGCTCGGCCAGTCGCTCTGCAAAAGTGAAAGGCAATGCTTGTAGTACTACAAATGAGCTCATGAGTAAGACGATGAGCGGCATAACCTCATGCTTGTGCATACGTAGGGCATAGACAAATAAGGCGGTTACGATAGCTATACTTGCTAATGCTAGCAAAGTGCCATTAAGCCAGTGTGATAGCAACCATAGTAACACAGCATAGCCTACACCAGTCGCTAGCATCGTGCCAAAGGCATTACGTGCATAAGCATAATAGATGAGAAATGTCACACATAGGACTAGGGCTGGTCCTTGATCGCCCACTACACCTATATATAATGCCATTAGAGCGATAAAGCCTACAAGCATTGTAAGGCAGTAGCGGCGGAATAAATAGACGTTATTCTCAATCTCACGAAAAGCATTGTGATGTGCGGTGAAAAAGTAAGCCATAAAAGCTACCATGAGGTATTTGGATACCTCACTGATTTGTATAGGCCCGATATTCACTTTTACACCACTACCCTCAGGGCCACTACCTAGTATGGCCAAGAGTAGAATGAGTAGGATAGAAGTGCCTAGAAAGAGTAAGCCTTGTGGCTTACCTAAGGGAGCTAGTATGCGAGTAAACTTGGGCGAAACACCACGTGAAAGTAGCCATGACGGCAGTGAAAAGTTGGCTATACGCACTAGTATTGACGGAGGCAGCCAACATACTACGGCAGCAGCAGTTACTACAATAGCAGTACAATGTGCAGTGCTCGTGCCATAGTCAAGGTCGCGTAAGGGGTCTTGCACAGCAAAGAGTATCATCACACTACTGCCTACTAGTAAGTATAAGAGGGGGAGTAGTAGCTGATCACCCTGACGTCGTAGCAGTGCTAAACAAGCGTGTAGTAACCAAAAGCTCGCAATGAGCAGACTCACCGCTAGCATCAGTGCCTGAGAGGCTTGTTCGGGTGTGCGTATTGTGAAGAGTTTTTGGCTACGTAGCTGTGTAAAGCTAGCTTGGTCGAAGAGTGGTAGTCGGTGTTCACGAGCTGTGAAGTCTATATTCATAGCATGGCGGTCTATGCTAGCTACACCGCGTATCCTACCGAAACTTTGGTTCGTGGCAATGGGTAGCACTGAATAGCTTTGTCCAGCTACAAGCCCTTCAAAACGATAGCGACCGCTAGCATCTGTTTTGGCAAAGTGACTGTCTTGCTGAATGCTGGCTGTGAGTTCCGTTTTTGCTAGTGCCATATAGCTATTGTCTTGCTTACGTGCCTGCCAAAAGGCATGTGTTAGACTATCGCGTACATGCTTCGATAACTCTCTCCTTAAACGTACTATCACACCTGCCATCGCTTCTCCTTTGTCGTTTTCTACACGGCCAGAGAGTGTGTAGCCTTCGTTTACATTGAGTGTAACGATTGCTGGCAATGCTTTTTTTTGAGCTTGCTTATAGATAGTGTCTTGCCCTAGTAGGGCTTGGGCTATTTGTACACGTTGCTGCCCCCATGAACTAGCTAAGGCTACATGGCTAGCGGGCACTTGCCAGTCGCGCTTGTTGAGTGCTCCAAGATTGGGTAGAGAGTGCTTGTTGAGTTTTTGTTTGAGCTGATGTGCTACCCAGTGGGCATAGGCTGTATCGGTAAATAGCTCGTGAGCTATCAGTACATTGGCCAAATGGCGTGCTGATACATTGCTATCAAGCTGCACCATCGTCTTATTGGCATAGCGTGTGGCGGCCTCTGAAAAATCGGGTGAGCGATTTATAGAGAGGCTCCATGCCATCGCTAGTATGATAAGCGTTGTCGCAATGAGCCATATCGCCTCTTTCGATCGGGTGTAGTGCATAGCTTAGTGCAGTTGATGTTGATGCGCATCTTTTAGACTGTCGTATTCAGCTTTCTCTGTGGTAGAGATTAGCACTGAGTCGCTTACGGCTAAGTCATCGGTTGCTAGCTGTATGGTGTCGTCAGTGAGCAATGGGTTGTCGGGCACCATGGTTTCTTGTTGTATTGTTGGCGGAGTAGGAGAGAGCCAGTCTAGTAGCCGCTGACCATAGAGGGTGCCCAATAGTAGGCCTGCTACTAAGCAAGCAGCCATTAATACAAAAGGTAATACGCCATAGAAGTCAGTAAGTTTTTCGTTCGTTTTTGAGTTTTTTTTTCTTAGGGGCTTGGTTTGCTTGCCCTTAGAGGGGTGTGCTGGTGCCCCCGTCATAGCCACTTCTTCTATTACGAGCGAAGACTCGGGAAGTACCTGTACGTCTGTTTCAAGTGTGGCTAAGGCTATGGTAATGTTGTCTTTTCCCCCCAAGGCGTTGGCTCGGTCTATGAGCTGCTGAGCTAGGGTGCGTAGTGGTAGCTGTTGTGCTAGTATGGATATGAGTGTTGCGCGGTCTACAAGGTCGGTGAGCCCATCACTACACAATAGTACGAGGTCACCTGCGTAAAAGCTGTGACTTCCTACTTCTACATAGTGTGTGTCGGAAGGGCTAAGTGGTTTTTGTCCTAAGTTTCGCTCTACTTCATTACGACGGGGGTGTCGCATAGCATCGGTTTCTAGTAGTGCGCCCTCGTCTTCTAGCCTACCTACGGGTGAGTGGTCGTGCGTTAGTTTGATGAGTTCGCCACGGCGGAAGATGTAGCCACGTGTATCGCCTACATGAGCGTAATAAATTTGCTCAGCTTGTACGTCAATGAGTGCGATAGTGGCTACACAGGCCATCATGTTATATTTTGGCTGGGCTGTGCTTTCTGTTACAATGTGATTGTTTCCCGCGATAACCCACTGACGGAGGTCTTCGATATTGTCGGCTGTGGTTGGGCTAAACCCTTGACCTTCGGCACATAGTGTAAAGCTTTTGGCTAGACTATCCCGATAGAGCTTTGCCGCGATCTCGCCTCCTGCATAGCCTCCCATACCATCAATAGCACCTATCAAGGCATGCTTGCCATCAGGTGTAGCAATGTCAATAAAGGTGTCTTCGTTGTGTGCTCTTTGTTTCCCAATATCGCTCTGAGCGTAGTGTTGTAGCGTATTCATGGCCTGTTAGGTTAGTGTGTGATACCTTAGTAGAGTGCCTTGAAGCTGATGTGGCCTAGCCCATACACCAATGCACAACTTTGGCGCAGTGGTGTCCATATGAGCTGATCGTCCGAAGGGCTTACAGGTAGCGTCATTTCGCTAAGTGTGGCAGCTCCTAGTGTGGCTACGGCAAAAGTACGCGATAGTGCATCATAGCGTATGTGGAAGTGGTCTGTTAGTAGGGCTTGTTCACGTGTGAAAATTGGCAGTCGGTCAAGGGTGGCTTTTTCGCCTTCCATCGCACGCCCTACGATGAGGTAGGGTTTGCGCATTTTATATACCATTTGTTTGCCCTCAAGCAGAAACATGATCTCTGCTAATACATCGCTAGCCGCGGGAGTAGGCTTAGGTGCATAGGTCGATGCTCCCTGTACGCTTGCCTGTGGTGCATAGGTTGAGGCAATGCTAGTGGACGCAGTGGTTTGTGATGTGTCTAGTTCGAGTTGTGGTGAAATGCGTAGGCGTACTTTGCCTCGCTCAATAACATCTACGTTGCGCAGTAGCTGTACATTGATGTCGGTATGAAGTGAGTGTTCGCCATTGATAGATACTTGCCCCATCTCGGCTTGCTTGATGAGGTCTAGCTGTTCGTTGCTAGGGTCGGTAATGAAGCTCAATACTTGCAGTTGCTGCTGTGCCATTTCGTCCATAGGGTCGGCTACTATAAACGAAAATTGCCAATAATTCCCCACAGGCACAATGCTCTTGCCCTGTGCACGATGCTCGCGCAGCTCTTTGTAAAAGCGTTTAACAATCGTTGGTGCCAAGGCTGCTGCCATTGTGATAACGTCTTTGGCCACCGTGGCGGGCAATAAGGTTACAAACACCGTATCAAAAAAGATGTCATCGTCTACCGATCGATGTGCTAATACACGCTTAAATACCTCGAAAATGTGGTCTACTATTTCTGTATTGGTGGGAGCATAGGGCTGTGGTGCTTTACTTGTATTTTGGCCAAAGAGTTTGCGTTGTAGCTTATAGAGGAGTCCCATTGTGGTAGAGTATATCTATAAAGTGGTCGTTATATTTGCAAAGATAATACAAAATTGAGGCTTTCCCAGCAATTTGTGTGTTTTTCTTGTAGAAAGGTCTTGTTTTTATAGTTAAAACCTTGTGTAATCAGACTATTAGTTGGGTGTAGTGATACAGGTGTATATACATTATACTCCCCCACTATGAGCAGCTTTATGGTGCTTCATAGTGGGGGCTATAAATGTATGCTAAATAGCCCTCTACACCAAGTCTGCTGGTGTAGAGGGCTATGTCTTAGGCCTCGTTTGTCATGCCTTTAGCTTCGGCTTCATCTGCACGAATGAGTGCTAAGAGGTGCTCTACGGCATCTTCGGTTTTGATGTTCTTTTCTACACATTCTTTGCCACGGTAGAGGCTTATTTTTCCTGGGCCTGAGCCTACGTAGCCATAGTCAGCATCGGCCATTTCGCCAGGACCATTCACGATGCAGCCCATCACAGCAATTTTGAGATGTGAAAACTCGCTTGTCGAAGCTTTAACGCGTGCAACGGTGTTTTGTAAGTCAAAGAGTGTGCGTCCACAACCTGGGCAGCTGATATACTCCGTCTTGGTCGTTCGGGCACGAGTGGCTTGCAAGATTGCAAAGCTCGTTTGTGTCAGCACAGCAGGAGTGTAGCTCGGTGAGGCTTCAAAGAGGAAGAGGCCATCACACAAGCCGTCAAAGACGAGTGCCCCAGTATCGGCTGCTGCTTCGAGTTGTAAGGCTTTGAGTTGTTCTGGCTCATGCTGGTAGTATTGGAAGAGTACTACGGGGTTTGTGATGCCCTCGTCTGTCAGCTCGTGTACAAAAGCACGTTGCTCGCCCACGCGGTTGTCGTGGTTGCTTTGTGCTATGACTACTACCTCAGGGTGTAGGCGTAAGCAGGCTTTGACCTCATCGGTCAGTGCACCATAGGTTACGAAGAGGAATTTTAGTGGTGCTTTGTTTTGCGCCAAAAACATCAAGTAATTGTGTGGAAAGGCTGGGTAGGTGTTGGCTTCGCCTGTCCATGCATCAGCATCAACAATGTAGCCTACACCTTTAAGGCGTGCCTCGGGTGCAGGTAGGCTTTGACCGCAGTAGATGTAGTCGGGCTTAGTGGTAATGTCGGCTAGTGTGTTGTGTGCCTCAGTGGTGAGGGCTGCTGCTGCGACTATGGGAGGCCGTGTGCCACCAATGTTGCTTACGGGTTGAGTTAGGCGCCTTTCGGGGGCTGTGTAGTTGAAGCCCTTGGGTGTGCGGCCAGGAATTGTGAGGTGACCTTCGCGTCGGGTGATATAGTCTACAAGGTGTTTGCCTACTGGGATTTCACACTCGGGGTCTTCGCTTAGCGACACACGCAGCGTGTCGCCTATGCCATCGGCCAAGAGTGCGCCAATGCCTGCGGCACTTTTAATGCGCCCATCTTCGCCCTCACCTGCTTCAGTCACACCGAGGTGTAGTGGAAAACTCATGCCCTCGCGCTCCATGACAGTGACGAGTAGGCGCATGGCACGTACCATGACCACCGTGTTGCTCGCTTTGATAGAGATGACTACGCGGTCAAAGTTTTCTTTTACACAGATACGCAAAAACTCCATACAACTCTCTACGATGCCTTCGGGCGTATCGCCATAATGGCTCATAATACGATCGGAGAGTGAGCCATGGTTTACGCCAATGCGTAGTGCTGTGTCGTGTGCTTTGCAAATGTTAAGTAGCTTTACAAATCGCTCTTCCAAACGTAGCAGCTCCTCGGCATAGCTCTCGGGTGTATAGATGAGTTGCTTAAAGGTGCGCCCTGGGTCTACATAGTTACCTGGATTGATGCGTACTTTTTCGATGAGTTCGGCTGCCACATCGGCTACATTGGCGTTGAAGTGTACATCGGCCACGAGGGGTACATCATAGCCCTCTGCCCTTAGTGCCGCATGTATGGGGGCAAGGGCTTTGGCTTCTCGTCGACCTTGTGTGGTGAGACGTACGAGCTGTCCGCCAGCATCTACGATGCGTTTTACCTGTGCCACGCTGGCTGCGGTGTCGTTGGTGTCGGTTGTGGTCATGCTTTGCACGCGTATAGGGTTGCTCCCCCCTAGGCTAAGCGTACCAATTTGCACCGTGTGCGATGGGCGACGGTGGTAGTTGAAAAAGTCTATCATGTGAGCTTTTGTTTGCTGATTTTAAGTTGTTATGTCCGAGTGATGTGTGAAGCCTGCGCTATGAGCGCATAGTGGGGCATGCAGGCTTGGTTTTAGCAAAGCAAAGCGGCCCAATAAGGGGGCATAGCTGCTGTCTGGCTGCTATGCTGATCGGTAGGATTAGTTGGTTTTAAAGGCGTATTTCACCTCAGCTAGTGCGGTGTTGGCCTCTACGATTTTTTGTTTTAAGTTAGCCTTATAGCTGGCGGCCTTAGCAGCTAAAGCGGGGTTGCCGCTGGCTATAATTTGTACGGCAAGTATGCCTGCATTGAGTGCCCCATTTACGGCTACTGTGGCTACGGGGATACCTGGAGGCATTTGTACGATTGATAGTAGGGCATCTAGCCCATCGAGCATGCCTTTAATAGGCACACCTATTACAGGCACGTTGGTGTTGGCCGCGATAACGCCAGGTAGCGCAGCGGCCATGCCAGCCCCTGCAATGATAACCTTGATGCCGCGGGCTTCAGCACCAGCTGCAAAAGCCTCTACTTCGGCAGGCGTACGGTGAGCAGATAGTGCGTTGATTTCAAAGGGTACTTCCATGTCATTGAGAAATTGGGCAGCCTTTTCCATCACGGGCAAGTCGCTGGTGCTGCCCATAATGATACTTACAAGAGGAGTCATAACGTCGTGTGTTTATAATGGTGTTACTATTTAATGTTTCGAGAGCGCTATATCAAGACGATACCTAGAAAGCCACATAGCAGCCCGATAATGACGCTGATGCCGACCTGTTTTAATGTGTGGTAGCGTAAGATGATACGACTAGAAGCTACTAGTCCTGTGAGCAAAATGCTGCCACTAAGCCACAATGTGGGGTCAAAGTGTAGCACAAAGGAGAAAGCCAGCACCATGCCTGCTACACCTGCTGCGCCTGCTACATGTGTGCTTGGCTTGACCAAGGGAGTCAGTAGACTGCATACAACTTGCATGGCTAGCGCGCCCACCAAGATGCCTAGCATGTTGCGGTGTATCTGCTGCGAGGCAAAAATATAGATGAGCAACGTGTAGCTGCTGATGGAGAGTATGTAAGGGATAATGCGCCGCTCGCGTTGTCCTAGCTCGTGGCGTGCCAACCCATTGATGTAGCGGTAGAGCCAAATGGCTAGTACGGGTAGGACTACCGTAAACAAATATACCATCAGCACGATGTAAAGCTTGTGCATCACATCAAGTAGGCGTAAGTAGCTAGGGCTCAAAAAAAGTAGCACGATAAAGGCCACCGTAGAGAAATAAAACGGTGTGAATAAAAGCGATACGGTGCGTGCCACCAAAAGTACTAGGCGGTCGGCTGTGAGCGACTGACGCCATGTGCGTCTTAACTTAGGGGTAGAGCGGTTCATCGGCGTAGACGAGCGGTAGGGAGTTTTAGAGCTTCGCGATATTTGGTTACTGTGCGACGAGCTACGGGGTAGCCCGCCGCTTTGAGTAGACTGGCAAGTGCTTCGTCAGAGTGGGGGTGTAGCTTGTCTTCCTCTGCTATGATTTTGGCAAGGGCAGTCATAATTTCGCGGCGCGATTGGGCATTGCCGGCTTGATCTACAAAGCTCTGGCCAAAGAAATGTTTTAGTGAGAAAATACCATGGTTAGTTTGCACGTATTTGCTTGCTACAATGCGTGACATGGTGCTTTGCTCTATGCCCAAAGCTGCGGCCACATCTTTTTGTAAGAGTGGGTGTAGCAGAGCCTCGTCGCCCTCGTCAAAGAAAGCTCGCTGTTGGCGTACGATTTCGTGCATCACACGTAGTAGAGTGGTTTGTCGCTGACTAAGTGCTTCGATAAAGCTACGTGCCGCTTGCACACGCCCACGTGTGTATAGGAGTGTGTCGCGTTCGGTAGGCGAAAGCTGCTTGCGTTCGGTGGCTTCAAGGGCTTGGAGTGTATGGCCAAAGGTGGGGCTGATGCGCAGTTCGGGTACTTCGCCACGGTTAAGGGCTATTATGGGAGGCTCTCCGGCTTCGCACTCTACGATAAAGTCTGGAACGATGGTCGTAGCACCTTCGCTAGCCACGTCGCTGAGTGCAGCACCAGGGCGTGGGTCAAGGTGCGTAAGACCGTGTTTGACGTGTGCTAGTGTAGCATCGTCTATACCTAAACGTGTGGCGAGTTGTGGCCAGCGTTTGTGGGTAAAATCGTCATAGAGTGTAGCCGAAGTGAGTACTTGTCGCAATAGTGCTTTGTAGGGGTGTGTGTAGTCGGGAGCTTCTACTTGCAGCAGGAGGCATTCTTGTAGGTTTTGCGCTCCCACACCATGGGGTTCAAAGCGTTGCAATACGTGTAATACGCGCTTAACGTCGGCCTCGCTAGCAGGTATGTTTTGAAAAATCGTCAATTCGTTGGCTACTATATCAAGTGGTTTGCGCAGTAGTCCATCGTCATCTAGCGAGCCGATAAGGTATTCTAAGATCTGACGCTCATCGTTGCTCAGCAACTGCTCACCCACTTGCTCCATAAGTGCATCGTAAAAGGTATTGCTGCTCTGTACAATACGCTCGCTAGCGTTGCGCTGGGCTTCTACTTGGCGCAATAGATACTCTGGCACATCATCGCTTGTGGCATAGTTGTAGAGCTCGTCTTGACCTGTTTCTCGGCGTTCCTCCATATCGTCATTGCCTGCGTAGAGGTCTTCTGAGGCCTCACTGATATCAGGTGTATCAGATGTGCTAGCATCGTCGTTGCCATCGCATGGGGTGCGCTCTTCGAGGGCTACGTTTTCTTCGAGCTCGCGCTGTACGCGCGCCTCTAAATCAACCACCGATAGCTCCAACAGCCCCATGAGGAGGAGCTGCTGCGGAGTAAGTGTTAGCTGCTGGGTTTGTGCTTGCGCCTGTGTCTGCGTTTGTCCGATGCGGTGTGCCATGGTTTTAGCCCATAATATATAGGGCAAAGTTACGAAAAAGTAGCTTAATAATCTTAGCTGATGAGGAGGTATTCGCGATAAAAATAGTTATTCCCAAAGCATTTTGACTTTGGGAATAACTATTTTTGTTTGTTTGCCGTTTATCGCGTGGCTAAAACATGTAGCCAAGGTGTAGCATGAGGCGAGATGAAGTGTTGTTGGTTAGCACGCACTGAGCCGAAACATTGAGGTGTCTGAATAGCTCTATGCCCACCTGTGGGGCTACGTTGAGGCGTGTCTTAAAGCCTGCATTGAAAACGCCAGCATCGTGGTTCCCAAACGAAACACCTGTACCCATGCCCGTATAGAGTGCCACGTGTCGGTGTAGCCTCCAATGGTAGTTGAGCGAGGGAATGATAGTCAGTGAGCGCACTTCTGTTTTGGCCATTATAAGGCCTATCCCAGGATAGAATACAAAAGGTGTGCTGTAAGTGTATTTGTCAAAGCTAATTTTGAGCTTTATGCTCAGTGGCTTTTCAGGTAGACGGTAAGTACCGTTGAGGTAGAAAAGAACTTTCGGTCGGGGGGTAGTCAGTTTGCCGAGTGGGTGAGAACTATTCAGCCCGAGTTCGAATTGAAAGCGCTTTTGTGGCTTTTCTTGTGCAAAGGATAGTGTACTTATTGCCACAAAAAGTAATAGTAGTAAAGCGTGTTTCATACGGCTTTTGTTATTCTTGCTCTATGAGCTCTTTAAGATCAGATCTATCCACTGTTGCTAGTGAAGTAGAATATAATGATGGTAGTCTTCTAGTCTCCTCTCTTTCTAGATTGAGGTTATGCTCATTGTCAGAGCAAGATAGAATCCCCAATAATGGGGTTGTAATTAGAAGTAGGAAAGTTTTTTTTGTCATTGTTGTGCAATTTTTTTTGGCTTATCATTGATGCAAAGTTACAAATAAAAAAAACAAATATTCAAGTGTATAAAAAGTTTTTTAGCGCCTTTGTTGTTGTGAGTGCTAGATAGGGGGCGTGTATTCGCTCGATTTAAGTATTAATACTTCCTTATTATGAGGATAAAACTACTTCATCATGGTGGCGTAGCTACGCCATCGCGATGGTGTGGGTGCGCCATCGTGATGAAGTAGTTGCACCTCTCCGATGGTGTGACTTTTTGCTTTGACTTGAGATGTAATATGACTAATTGTATGTCGTGTTTTCTATCTGCTTATAGCTCGTGTTGGTAAAATGCCATTTGGTACACTTCAATATAAGTGTAGTGTTTAGTAATCAATCATTCATTCTGCTTTTGTTTGTCTAAATATTAGGTATAGCCTTTGCGTCCCTTTTGAGGGGTGTCCTAATTGTGAGTGTTTCAAAATACGAAAAATAGTTCGCAAGCAATCCTTTTTTGTGTGTGTAGAGGCTAAAATGAAGTTCGTTTGTGTCATTTTGGCGTGTGTGAGGGGTGGTTTTAGGCTTTTTTGTGTACCTTTGTCGTAAGTTATCATCAGAGGCAACGCCTCATTTAGCCTACCACAGTAGATTATGTCAGACTATATGCACCTTACAGAGCTTCTTCCACGCAACGCCAAACGCTTTGGCACACGCACAGCCCTCTCGTCGCCCACTTTTGTCGATGGCAAGAGTACGGGCGTGTGGCGCGAAGTGTCGTGGAATGGTTTTAACGCAACGGCTAGGCGTGCCTCACTCGGCTTGTTAGCATTGGGTGTTGGTGTGCAAGAAAATGTGGGTATTTGCTCGCAAAATATGCCCGAAATTTTGTTTACCGATTTTGGGTGCTTTGGTATTCGTGCGGTTTCGGTGCCGATGTATGCTACGAGTAGCGAGGCGCAGCTGCAATATATTGTGCGCGATGCAGAGATACGCGTGCTATTTGTAGGCGAGCAAGAGCAATATGACAAGGCTGTGAGTATCTTGCCACTTTGCCCCATGTTAGAACACATTGTGTATTTTGATAGGGAGGTAACCCCTTTGGCGGGGCATGGCCATACACTGAGTTTTGAGCAATTTTTGGCGCTAGGCGATGCACAGGCCGAGGTGCTGATGCCACGTCTTGATGCATTGCTGGCCGAGGCTAATATGGACGATCTCTGTAATCTACTCTATACGAGTGGTACCACGGGCGAGAGCAAGGGGGTGATGTTTACCTATCGTAATGTAGCCACACAGCTTGCTGCACATACTATCTTGCCCATTACAGAGGACGATGTGTTTATGAACTTTTTGCCACTATCACACATCTTCGAGCGTGGCTGGACTTATGTGGGGCTTGCCAGAGGGGTGCATTGTGCGGTCAATCGCCGACCCACCGAAATTCTTCAAGCCTTACAAGAGGTGCACCCCACATGTATGAGCGCTGTGCCACGCTTTTGGGAAAAAGTCTACCAAGGTGTACTCGATAAAGCCGAGGCTAGCCCTTTGCCTACGCGTGCCCTTATCGCACGTGCTTTGAAAGTGCGTGGTGAGTATGTCGAGCATTATAAGAGCAAAGGCAAGCGTGCACCGCTATGGCTTAGCATGCAAAATGCCTTCTTTGAAAAGACTGTCATCAAAAAACTCAAAACGGCCCTTGGCTTTGAACGTGGTAACATCTTTCCCACAGCTGGGGCTACAGTTGCGCCAGCCATAGAGCGCTTTGCACATGCTGCTGGCATCAATATGCTCGTGGGCTATGGTCTTACTGAGAGTACGGCCACTGTAAGCTGTGATCGTCCTGGCGAGCCATTTACCATAGGCTCGGTAGGGCGTGTACTGCCGCACCTTGAAGTGCGCATTAGCGATGAAGGAGAGGTGCAACTGCGTGGTGATAGCATCACCACGGGGTATTATAAAAAAGAAGAAGCTACGCGTGCAGCATTTACCGAAGATGGTTTTTTTCGTACGGGCGATGCTGGCTATCTTGTGGGCGATGAGCTCTTCTTGACGGATCGTATTAAAGATCTCTTTAAGACCTCTAATGGCAAATATATAGCCCCACAGATGCTCGAAACAAAACTCACCGTAGACCGCTATATTGACCAAGCTGTCATCATTGCCAACGAGCGTCGTTTTGTCTCGGCACTCATTGTGCCCAACTATAAAGCACTTGAAGATTTTGCGCGTGCCAATAGTCTAGTGTTTGGCTCTAATGAAAGCTTGTGTCGCTTACCGCAGGTGGTGGCTTTTATGAAAGACCGCATTGATACGTTGCAGCAAGAGTTTGCTTCGTACGAAAAGATTAAGGCGTTTCAATTATTGCCCGAGCCATTGACAATGGAGCGTGGTGAGCTGACCAATACGCTCAAAGTGAAGCGTGCCGTGGTCAATCAAAACTACGCCGACCTTATCAATGCCATGTATGCCGTATAGTTTGTGGAGACTTACGTAAGCTAGTGGCCTAAATATGACGTTATCCGCTTGGTGGCATAGGGCTACCAAGCGGATAACGCTGTATAGAGGTGTGACGTCAAGGGGGCTTGCTTTATAATGCTTCGTGGTCTAGGCCGGGGGGCATGGCTGTGTCGGTAGGGCTGAGTTTAGTGCGTTCGACACGTTGTAGTAGACGCTCGAGGTCGTGTCGTGCGCTAAGGTAGTCGTCAAACGTCATGCACATGCTGTCGAGTAGGCAGTGCGGTACGCTTGTGGCGCGTGCTTTGAGTTCGCGACCTTGTGGGGTGAGGTGTATGAGGTATGAACGCTCATCGATGGTAGAATGTTGACGGCGGATGTGGCCGAGCTTTTCGAGGCGACGGAGGAGTGGAGAGATAGTGCCAGTGTCGAGTTTTAGTCGTGTACAAATGCTACCAATAGGAATGCCATCTTCCTCCCAAAGCACTAGCATGACTAAATATTGTGGGTAGGTCAAGCCTAGTGTTTTGAGAAATGGACGATAGTGTGCATTAAATTCGCGGTCAATACGATAGACCAAGAAGCAAATTTGATTGCTTAATTTTAAGAGGTCTGTGTGATCTGTCATGGAGCTATCATGAAATGGGCTCAGGTGGAGCGTAGTCGGTTTGTTTATTGTTTGAGAAGTAATTCTATGGCCGAAGTAAGGCTGCTGGGGTCTACGCCACTCTCGTAGCGCAAAACGGTTTGGCCATCTCGCCCAATGAGAAATTTGGTGAAATTCCAACGTATATCAGCGCCTGGTGTTTGTGGTGCGCGTTGCTTTAAAAAATGGTATATGGCAAGTGCCTTGGGACCGTTGACTTCGGCCTTTGCTAATACTGGAAACGATACGCCAAATTCAGCTGTGCAAAATTGAGCTATTTCCTCGGCACTACCAGGTTCTTGCTGCCCAAATTGGTTGCAAGGAATAGCTAGCACTACAAGTCCTTGGTCAGCATACTGGCGGTGTAGGGCTTCGAGGCCTTCGTATTGTTTGGTATAGCCACAGCGACTGGCTGTATTGACAATGAGTAGCACCTTGCCGCGGTGTTGGGCAAGTGCATAGCTGTCTCCATTGGCATCAGTCAACCGATAGCTCCATGCCGTGGGGCGTAGTACGGGTGGCTTGCTAGGGCGTACGCGAGGAATGGTAAATTGTCGCCCTCGCTGCTTGGCAGGTCGAGCCATATCTTGTAGCGTTTGCGCTTGGCTACTGAGTGTGCTGACTACTAGCAGTAGGGCGGTTGTGAGGGGGTGCAAAGTTGTCATTAGAAACGTTTTATAAGTTTGATATGTCTTACCTATCATTGAAGTAAAAATAAGAAATATCAAGGCAGCATATTTGAGGCAATAGCGTATGCAAGGGCAAAGATAATGAAAAACTTTGACTTGACCACAATGCCTATTCGTAAGAGGTATGGGTCTAGGCGTTTTTAGTCGTTTTTGTGGTATGAATGTTGGTAGTGGCGCACGAGCTCCCACAATGCAATGCCTGTACTGACGCTAACGTTAAGCGAATGTTTTGTTCCCCATTGTGGTATGGCGGTGGCATGATGGCATTGTGCGAGGGCTTCATCGCTCACGCCGCGTACTTCGTTGCCCACGATAAGAGCCACTGGTGGGTATGGGGTAGATGGCTGCTGTGTGCTGAGCCATGTCGTGAGTTGAGGTAGAGGTAGGGCTTGGTCGGTAATCTCTAATGCTATAATGATGTAGCTCATGGCATGCAGCTGTTTAAGGGCTTGTGTTGTGTTGTTATGGTAATGCCACGTCACGCTGTCTTCGGCACCGAGGGCTGTCTTGTGTATCTCTGGGTGTGGTGGCTGCGCAGTGATGCCACAGAGGTGTACGCTGTCAAGTGCAAAGGCATCGGCTGTGCGTAGGAGTGCGCCTACGTTGTGCATAGAGCGCAGGTTATCTGCCACTAAAACAATAGGCAGTTTGGTTTGCGTACGAAAGGTTTCGAGCGTAGCACGCCCCATCTCGGTTACTTTAAGTTTGCGTTGCATAAAGAGTAGGCATAGGAGTTACTAAATACAAAAGTACGAAAAAGCCTTGAATTTCCTTCTTCATGAGTGGCATTGCTGTCTTGTGGCCATAGTTTAAGAGTAGTGTGTGATGGTATTGTTGGTCATAAATCTCTAAAATTAAGATATGGTGGGCTGTAATGAGGTAAAATGTGTGCTGTTGAAACAATTTAGTTGGGCTTAATGATGTTTTTCTACTTTGTTTTTTAATATAGGGTTAATTTGTGTGGTTTTATTATTTGCTTGATGGCGAGTTTGTTATGTAGTCGTGAGTGTGTGGGGGATTTCCTTTGTAATTAGGAAAAACTCTAAATCGTTTGTTCTGTTACGTTAAATATGTGAAAGGATTTGGGTGTGGCCAAAAGATTTTGTAAATTTGCATTGTGATAAATGTGTTTCAATGCGTATGTATAGTCTAATGTCGATTGTTTTTAGCGCATAAAGGATTTGTTGGAAATAGCATGTTTGTCTCCTGGGCATTTTTATTTGCCTGTAAATGCATTGATGTTAATGTAATCAGATATATGAAAGTCTCGAAACTGTTCGTCCTTTTGATGCTGGTGTTGTGGAGTGGCTCTGCTGTGGCACAACAATGGGGTGTCAAGACAAATCTGCCCTATACGGCTACGCTGACGCCTAATTTGGGTGTAGAGTTGGCTGTGGGTAAGCGTAGTACAATAGAATTGACAGGTGGGCTTAATCCCTTCCGTCTGAGTCATGGTCAGAAGATGTGGAAGCATTGGATGGCTACGGCAAGTTATCGCTATTGGTTTTGTGATGTGTATAATGGACACTTCTTGGGTATTCATGCCCTCGGAGGGCAGTTTAATGTCAATGGTGTAAATCTTTCGCCTATGGGCTTTGAGCGTGATAAACGTAATCAAGGTTGGGGTGTAGGTGCTGGTTTGAGCTATGGCTATCAATGGGTGTTGAGTCGCCGTTGGAATTTGGAAGCAGAGATTGGAGCTGGCTTTGTGCATCTTGATTATGAGCGTTATGGCTGTAAGTCGTGTGCTAAGAAAGTAGACGAACGTACGAAGAATTACTTTGGCGTGACCAAGGTTGGTATCTCGCTAGTATATATATTGAAATAATAAAGAGGGTAAGACGATGAAGCTAAGAAGTTCAAAATGGATGATTACGGCTTTCTTGACGTGTGCTGCTATGGCAGCGCAAGCACAGCTGTTAGTGCAGCCCTCGGGAGCTAAAATAACACAGGCCGAAGCCGTGCGCAATCAAGCGGGTACGCTAGCGCAAGTGCGTATGCAAATAGACTTGACAGCCGTGCGTATGTCGTCTAATGAGAGTTTGGTGCTGACGCCTACGTTGGTGTCGGCCGATGGTCAAACACACGCCTTGCCAT
The DNA here is from genome assembly GCA_030528715.1 of Bacteroidales bacterium. GTDB lineage: Bacteria > Bacteroidota > Bacteroidia > Bacteroidales > Bacteroidaceae > Alloprevotella. Next base: position 20,114 of record JAUMYJ010000025.1, read on the forward strand.
CGGTGGTGGTAGAGGGTCGCAAACGCAGCATTATTAACTTGCGTCGTGCTAAGCATGGTGCTGTGCAAGTGGTAGACACTACGCTGCGTCGCTATAGCCATGAGCAGCAGCAAGTGGCCTATGAGGTAGAAGTGCCTTATGCGGTGTGGATGCGTGGCGCAAATATTGTCGTGCGCGAAGAGGTGCGTGGTTGTGCCGACTGTCCAGTGCGTGTTAGTGATGGTTTGGCTACACCGTTGCTTGCAGGTGTCTTTGGTGGAGTGTCAATTACTCCCGTACAGCCTATCGTAACACCGCCAGTTGTAAAGCAGCCTGTTGCAAAGCCTTGGCTTATTGCTAGCATGACACCGAAAGCAGAGTTACGCAAGGAACGTAGCGAAAAGTTTGAGGCCACTTTTACGTATCGTGTTAATCGCACTGAGCTAGTGCGTAGTTTTGAAGATAACGCACGCAAGCTAGATGAGGTGGACGAAGTCATAAAAACGATAAAAGCTAAGCCAACCGCCAAAGTCTCTTATGTAGACATTGCGGGCTATGCTTCGCCAGAGGGTAACGCTGCTAATAATATGCGTCTGTCGCGTGGGCGTGCTGAGGCTTTTGAGCAATACCTCATGGATAAGCATGGGTTAAGCCGTTCGCAGATGCGTGTGAACTGGTATGGCAGCGACTGGGACGGCCTTTTGGCTGTACTTGATCGTGGTGAGGTTATTAACCCCGAAGATGCTAAACATATTGCTAACATCATTCGCACAGGTCGCCGTGACGATGCCATGCGTATGGAGATTATTAACTATAAGTTTAGCGTGCCATACATGATATTGCTCAATGTGGTCTATCCTAAACTACGTCGTAACGAGTATACGGTAAGCTACACCGTAGATGCCTTTGACCTCGAGACAGCGCGTCGTGTAATATGGACAAATCCTGAGCTGTTGAGCTTGCACGAAATGTACACCGTAGCGGCTTCATACGCAGTAGGTAGTGCAGAGCATAAGCACGCTCTTGAAACAGCCTATACTTTCTTTCCTAATGCGCCCGAAAGTCGTGTAAATCGTAGCGAAGCCTTGATTAATGCAGGGCAATATGCAGAGGCGTTGCGCCTGCTTGAAGGCGTAGATGTAGCCGAAGCCAAGAATAATATTGGTGTTTGCTATGCTAAACAAGGGCATGTCGAAGAGGCACATCGCTACTTCTCGCAGGCGGCTCAAGCAGGGAGTGCAACTGCTGTGGCCAACTTGAAGCTCTTGCTGCACTAATAGCTCGGTTGAAACGTACTGATGGATAGTAACGTATCCCCTGTACCATAAATAAAGAACTCAATTCATCACTTATAAAAATAATTACTCATGAAGATTTCTCATCTTTTATTCGTGGGTCTTGCTGCTGCTAGTATTTCAGCATGTAGCAATGAGGTTGTCCCTGGTCCGGATAATCAGCCAAATGATGGCGCCAAGACCCAACTCTCTATCTCTGCCGTAGTACGTACGGGCAGCGAAGTACGCCAAGGTACTCATACAAATACCTTTGAGCAAAACTACAACTGGGTAAAGGAATACCTCGGTAAGGACAAAATCGGCCATTTGGACGTATTCCTCGGTAGTAAGAACGCTACAGAAGGTCTCAATGGTGTGATCTATCGTAACTTTAATGCAGATGGTGGCACTTATGCTGCACAAGGAGGTACTCAATCTGGTACGACAGCTTCAACTGCTCGCATCTATCCTCAAAACAATAAGGCTAATGCCATTGAAGTGCTTTCTGATGCTCAGAAGCAAGTAAACGTGATGCTCAATGCCAACTTGACGCAAGAAGGTGCCAACTTGATCCAATGGCTACGTGCTGGTGGTAACACTACTGGTCTTAACGAGCGTTGGTTTAACACGCCTTACGACTTGTCAGCTATGAACTTGGCTGTAACAGGTGACTACACTACTGCTCCTACTGCTGCTGTTAGCAAGATTGCTAAGCATGCTGGTGGTCACGACCAAATTCTGATGACATCAGAAGACTTCGTGTACTATAGCGTTAACCCTAACATTACAGCAGAAGGTACTGTAGCTAGCGATGCACAAACAGGTGCTACAGCTGATGCTGGTGCAGCCAGTGATAAGAACCGCTTCGTGCGTGACATCCGCCGTGCTGCAGCACGTGCTTACGTAACAGCTTCTAAGACGGTTTCTGCTGTTGATGACTACAAGATCATGAATGGTACGATAGAGCTGGGTAAGGTGACAAGCCTGCAATACGTAGTAGGTCAAGGTGAGCGTCGTTTCTACGTTGGTCAAAAGCGTGTAAACAGCACTTCTGGTGCTCAGGCTTCTACTTACAGCGCTTCAAAGGCTGACGAAGTGCGTACGCCTGCTTATGCTTTCGACCCAACGGGTAAGTTTGACATGACTGCGTCTGACTCTGGTGCCATTCAACACTACGACTATGCTACACTTTGGCTTGGTGCTGACGGCGGTAGTGCAGATCGTAATACGGCTAACCAGCTGAGCGATGGTATCAAGGTAAGTGCTCGTACCGCTGCTTCGGCTGCTGACATGACAGACGAAATGCTCAATGGTACGTTCTTCTTGCCAACCACGCATAAGGCTACTAACAACAATAGCTCTGGCTACCACAAGGGTAACACGGCTTACGTATTGGTACGTGGTAAGTTTGAACCTAAGTCGTTTGCTGATGAAGGAACACAAGTTTACCTCTCTACGAAGATCAACACGTCTCCTTACTATGCTTACGCATCAAGCAAGACGACTATCAACGCTACGGTACAAACTGCTGGTGACCCTGCTGGTACATTCTACTACACGAGTCAAGGCCTCTTCTATCGTACGCTTGAAGGTGCCGTGAAGTCGTTCAACGCGACTGAGAATGGTAACTCTGGTGGTACAGAATACAAGGAAGATGGCAAGAAGTATGTAATCCCAACAGGTCAATGGATTAAGCGTTACCCTGCTGGTAAGATGCTTTGGACACTGTGGATCAACCCATCAACCGATATTGCTACCAACAAGTATTGGGATGCTCCAACGGTGCGTAACAACATCTACGCCATCCACATTACAGGTATCGCTGGCCTTGGTGAAAACTGGAACCCACTCGTACCTAAGCCATTCCATCCTGATGGTAAGGGCGGTAATAGCTGGGATGACTATACCAATAAGTACAACCCAGACACCAACCCTAACACTGACCCACGTGTAGGTGGTACAGTAGGCGTTCCTAACGTGCCAGTAGACC
>JAUMYJ010000026.1 GCA_030528715.1 Bacteroidales bacterium
ATATACACCTAAACACGACAAAGCCACACCTTAACAATAAGGTATGGCTTTGTCATATTTAATAGCGTAGAGCTAGTCAATCGTGTTTAATTAAACCAACGCACCAAATTGAAATCTTGTCGGTGCGGTAGTGCAGCATGCTTAGGATACATGCGGAAAGCACACTTAAATGTACCCGTTGCATCCATATTATGCTTCAACACAAAGGTGTGTAAGTTACCGTCACGCTCAGTGAGGGTAAAGGGTACAGTCTCTACGACACACTCTTCCCCTTTATCATTGGTGCCAACAACAACGAGTTCGACACCTACGGCATCATTGAGTCCTTGCTCGTCTATGACAACTTTCACCTCAAAATCTTTACCGCTAAGGATATGGCCATCGGCAAAGGTATCGCACTTATCACACGCAATAATGCTGATGCTATCCCAACGCTCACTCACAGCACGTTTCCACTGCACGATTTCTTTTGCCAACTGATTATCATTGGCCGAAATAGCACGGAAGCGTGCGGCTTGCTGATTGTAAAATTTAGCATAATAGTCGTCAAGTTGACGCTTCATCGTATAATGGGGAGCAATCTGAGCAATAGAGTTTTTGATGGTTTGAACCCAGCCCTCAGAGTAGTCTTTACCTTCCTTACGATCATAGTAAAGTGGGATAATCTCGTTTTCAAGAATGCTATATATCGTTGAAGCATCGAGTGCATCTTGATAGGCCTGATTTTCGTAAGTACGTTTCTCGGTAAGTGCCCAGCCAGCACCTTTACGATAGCCTTCTAGCCACCAACCATCAAGCACAGAGAAATTGAGTACGCCATTCATCAAAGCCTTTTCACCCGAAGTTCCCGAGGCTTCAAGTGGACGCGTAGGTGTGTTCATCCAAATATCTACCCCCGACACCAAGCGACGCGCAAGCTCCATGTCGTAGTTTTCGAGGAAGATAATCTTACCGAGGAACTCAGGCCGCTGCGAAATCTCGTAAATACGCTTAATAAGCCCCTGGCCTGCACCATCGGTAGGGTGCGCCTTGCCTGCGAAGAGGAACTGCACTGGGCGTTCAGGATTGTTAACAATCTTCGCCAAGCGGTCTACATCGGTAAAGAGTAGGTGAGCACGCTTGTAGGTCGCAAAACGGCGCGCAAAGCCTAGGATAAGACCATTAGGGTTGATGGCTTGCAAGAGTGACACAACACGAGAAGGGTCGCCTTGATTTTTGAGCCACGTATCGCTAAAACGCTTTTGAATATACTCAGTAAGTTTTAGTTTAAGTGTTTTGCGCGTAGCCCAAATCTCGTCATTGGGTACGTCGTAAATTTTTTCCCAAAGGGTTTGGTTGCTTTGGTCACGATAGTAAGCCTTATCAAAGTACTTGGCATAGAGTTCCTTCCACTCTTGGGCTGACCATGTAGGGAAGTGTACACCATTGGTTACATAGCCCACGTGATTTTCTTCGGGGAAATAACCTGGCCATGTGGGTGCAAACATTTTATGGCTAACCTCGCCATGAAGCCAACTTACACCATTGATCTCTTGGCAAGTATTGCAAAGGAATGTAGACATTGAAAACTTCTCGCTGGCATCTTCGGGATTGACACGACCGAGGCCGATGAACTCCTTCCACGAAATACCAAGCTGAGCAGGATAGCTACCCATATATTTGCCAAACAAGCCTTCCTCGAAATAGTCGTGGCCAGCAGGCACAGGTGTATGCACGGTGTAAAGTGACGAGGCGCGCACGAGTTCGAGTGCTTCGGCAAATGACAGACCAGTAGCCACATAATCTACCAAACGTTGCACATTACAAAGTGCTGCATGGCCTTCGTTACAATGGTAGATATCCTTGGTAATACCCATGCGTTTGAGAGCTAATACACCACCTATACCTAGGAGGTACTCTTGCTTCAAGCGGTTTTCCCAATCGCCTCCATAGAGCGTATGGGTGATGCTACGATCGTACTCAGAGTTACGGTCAAGGTCTGTATCAAGTAAGAATAGCTTGATACGGCCTACATTGACTTGCCATATATTAGTATAAACAGTATAGCCAGGGAAAGGCACTTCGACAACGAGCTGGTTACCATGCTCATCAAGCACACGCTCTATAGGCTGACCATCGAAATCTGACGGCTCATAGATAGGGATTTGCTGGCCATCCATAGACAGCTCTTGTGAGAAATAGCCATAGCGATATAGGAAACCTACGGCACACATATCAACATTGCTATCTGAAGCCTCTTTAAGATAGTCGCCAGCTAACACACCTAGACCACCCGAGTAAATGCGCAAGATATGTGATAGACCATACTCCATACAGAAGTAAGCTACCGAAGCACGCGAGGTGTCTGGAGCTTCATTCATATAAGCCTCGAAGTCAGCATATACTTTATCAATGCGCGCTAAGAGCTCTTGGTCTTTGGCTAGCTCTAACATGCGGTCGTAGCTGAGACGACGCAGCAGTTCTACGGCGTTATGCTGTACTTCGTGAAAGAGATCTTTGTCCAAGCTACGGAATAGCTGCATAGCTTCAAAGTTCCACGTCCACCAGAGGTTACGCGAGAGAGTTTCGAGCTTCTTAAACTCAGCAGGGATTTGTGATTTCACGTTTACAAATCGCCACTCGGGCTGATTTGCTTGGTTCATCTTTATTTCCATTCTATTTTGTTGTGTTAGTGATTCTAGGGATTAGGCTTTACCGCCCTTTGGTGTAGTGGTTGTTGTTTTAGTTGTGGCTTTGGGGGTCGAGCCTTGCTTATCTTTGGCTTGTTTTGGCAAACGTGCTTGTGCCTTAGCGATGGCCACAGCATAAGCTTGCTCGTATTTCTTAAAGAACTTGCTCCACACAGCCTTTTTGGCTAAGGCAGCGGCTTGCTTACGCATAGTAGCCACTACCGTTGGTGTAGCACTTGCCATGAGAGCGATTGTATCTTTGAGCGTATGCACCACCTCGTGATAGTTGTCATCAGTACGATGGATTACCTGTACACCATCTTCGAGCATACCCTCATGAGCTAGCATTTTATTTACCCATTGACCAAAGCCAGAGAGGTCTGTCGTGACAGTAGGGATATGAAAAGCGATACTCTCGAGTGGTGTATAGCCCCAAGGCTCGTAATATGAGGGATACAAACACAAGTCGCAACCGATGAGTAAGTCGTAATAAGATGTATTAAAAATACCATCTTTACCATCAAGATAGCAAGGAACAAGAAGGGTATAAACATTACTAGCCTCATCTATCTCATTGGTCAATTGGCGTGAGCGCATGGTATTAAGTATACGATCTTCCCAAAAGTTATGCAGCGTATGTGTGAGATAAGGAGCGTCTAGTGGCGTCTCAGCAGGTTTCTTACGTTTCAAACGTTGCTGTAAGTCAACGCGCGGTGCATCTACCCAGCAGGGTACTTCGACTAATGCTAAAATAGGGCGTTCGCCACGATAGTCACTACGCAATGTAGCCAAGCTATCAAATAGCACGTCAAAACCCTTGCTGCGATAGTCGTTACGGCCACTTGTAGAAACTATCAATGTATCCTCGGGGAGAACTTTCCCTAACACTGCCGAAGCTACACGCAACATTTGTGTGCGAGCTGCGTGGCGTGCTTTATCAAATGTAGCCTTGGGCGTTGGCACGAAGTCCATCTCAAAGCCATTTTCGAGCACCACATCTACACTTTTGCCAAAGAGTTGCTGACACTCACGTGCCGTAAAATCGCTCACCGTCGTAAAGCAATCTGCTAGCCATGCAGGCTGATTTTCGTTACTATGTTTTGCCTCCACATTGAGCTCGCGTGCCATCTGTGCACCATTATAGTGCTCAAAGTATTTATAGAGCAGCTTATCATTACTCGTGATAGAGCGGCCTACGCTTGTAGCATGTGTCGTAAAGATGGTAGCTACCTGCGGCGTAGTACTTTGCAAATAGAGCATGCCCATGGCCGACATCCATTCATGCGCTTGATACACCACGATATCAGTAGGTGCTAATGTGTTTTTTACAATAGCCTCTACAAGGCGTCCAGCAGCATACGAGAACAAGGCGGCGTTTTCGTAATCGTCATAGCCATTTTGTGACTCTATACCACCACGCTCCCACATTTCAGCATAGATTGCGTTGACATTCGGACGCAGTGGCGCATAGTCTACCAACATTGCGAGGGGCAAACCTGGCACTAACCAGCGGCCGATGCGCACGCTTATTCCAACACTGTCGGCAGCCTTATGCCATGCAGGCAACAGCTTTTTGTCTTCCTTAAAATCAGAAGGATTTACACTAGGACACACATCTGGACCGATGAAACATACGTTATCGCCATAGCGTGCTGTCATCGTCTTAGCGCGCGTAGAGAGCACGGTGTAGATACCGCCCACCTTATTGCACACCTCCCAGCTGGTCTCAAAGATAAATTTGGGTGTTGCTTGTTTTTTGCTCATATAATATAAGGTATATATAAACGCTTGTTACCTGCAAGAAACAGGCTTAGCAGACACTGCAAAGGTACAAATAATATACCAAACAGCACAAATTCGCAAAATTACAATATTGTTATTTTTCAGACACATAAACAATTAGCGGAGCTTGCCCCACCGGCATGCTCCGCTAACCAACACAAAAACTAAACTAGACTTAGCTAAACTGTATGAAGCGTCTCACGACGTCATAACCATTGGCAAAGTTAGTAGATTTAGAAAATCATACCAAATAAAACATCAAAAATCTGCAAAAAACTTGATGAACACCCCGATTTACTACACGAACGCACATTTTACCTATTGTCGCATGCGTTGCAAGAGAGCAAAATCAAGCATCACAGAAGCAGCCATAGCCTCTACGATAGGTACGGCGCGCGGCAAGACACAGGCATCGTGACGCCCTTTGGCCAAGAACTCCACACGCTCGCCAGCCTTATTTACCGTATGCTGTGGCTGCAAGATTGTAGCCACAGGCTTAAAAGCCGTTCGGAAATAAATATCTTGTCCATTGCTAATGCCACCTTGTATACCACCGCTACGATTTGTCTCGGTCGTAATACCACCTTGGCCATCGGGGCAAAAAGCATCATTTTGCTCGCTACCACGCTGATGTACACCGCCAAAGCCTTGACCATATTCAAAGCCTTTGACAGCATTGATTGAAAGCATGGCACCACCAAGTGCTGCATGAAGTTTGCCATAAATTGGTTCCCCTAACCCTACAGGTGCGCCCTTGATTACGCAGGCTATCACACCACCTATGGTATCACCCTCTTTGCGCACGGCTTCGATAAGAGCTTTCATCTCGGCAGCTATGGCTTGGTCGGGACACCGCACAGGATTTTGCTCCGTAGTTGTAAGGTCGAGCTCCATGTAAGGACGACCTACACTGATGTGCCCCACCTGCTCCGTATAAGCATGTATCACAACACCCATATCACGCAGAGCGAGCTTAGCAAACGCCCCTGCTACGACACGTACTGCTGTTTCGCGTGCTGACGAGCGCCCACCACCAGTGTGATCACGATGGCCATATTTGGCATAATAGGTATAGTCGGCATGTGAAGGGCGAAAGAGGTCTCGCAGGTTATCATAGTCCTTAGAGTGCTGATTTTGATTGCGAATAACAAAGCCTATTGAGCAGCCCGTACTCATACCTTCAAAAACACCCGAAAGTATTTCCACCGTATCACTCTCTCGGCGTGGTGTAGTAATATAGCTTTGCCCTGGACGACGGCGGTCAAGCTCGTTTTGAATAAAATCCATATCAATGGCTACACCAGCAGGAAAGCCGTCAATCACACCCCCAATAGCGGGGCCATGACTCTCGCCAAACGTAGTGAAGCGAAATACGTTTCCAAAAGTATTCATAAATAGAGAGGGTTTTTATTGCTTTAAGGTGAGTGCTTATATCGTACGGTAATAGCATGCTCTACATGATACTATGCGCCTGCCTTTGATGAAAACACGGCACTACACACTTTTGTTTTGTATATTACTACACAGCAAGCACGTATGACTTCGGCCATCGTATGACACAAAGTTAAGCCTACACCTCACAACGCTTGCAAAGAGCTTGTAAAGTGTAGGCTTGATGTATGCTAATGCTTAGTGCTTGCCACCACAGCCACAGTCGCCATGGCCTTCGGTACCACATTGGCAATTATCGCCGCAGCCACAGCTATCACTACTGCAACCGCAATCGCCTTGCTCGTCACTGCCACACTGGCAGTTGCCACCACAGCCACAGCCGCCATGGCTTTCTTCGCCGCTACCACAGCCACAGCCACCATGGCTATGCTCATCGCTGCAACCACAGCTATCGCCACAACCACAACCGCCTACACCAGAGAGACGCATGATAAGGGCATCTATTTCTTCGTCAGTGGCAGGGCGTGAAGTCACGACTTGACCTTTAAAGCGTAGTGTTTGGCCAGCAAGTGGGTGATTGAGGTCTACGGTAACTTTGTCCTCACCAACCTCCACCACTGTACCTTGAAAACGGTTGCCATCTTCGTTCACAAGGGGTATCGTAGCTCCTACAAATACATTTTGGCTATCAAAATGGCCACTCGGCGAGAATACCGCCTTATCAAGCTGTATGACGTGTGCGTCTTCATATTCGCCATAGGCATCTTCGGGAGATAGGCTAAAATCGTAAGTATCACCAGCATTGAGCGACTGCACTTGCGCTTCAAAGGCTGGCAACATTGTACCCATGTTACTAATAAACTGCATAGGGTGCTCTACTGGGGCTGCCTCTACAAGCTCTTCTACGCCTTGGCTGTTAGTGCTGTACAACTCGTAAGAAACAGTGATGTATTTGCGCGTTAAGCTACTCATAATAGTCTGTATGGTTTTAATAGTTTGATAAGCGTGCGTATGTTGTGCGCACTATGGTTTACAAAGTTACGCAAAAAAGTGAGACAAACCACACACCATGCGGTTAATTATTGATAACAGCGGCTACTTCGGCTTACCTATCAGTCGTAAGCCACGCTCTACTAGCTTATGCGCTAGATAGCTCAAAGCAAGCGTTATAGCCAATACACTCCCAACATAAAGAACGGCTGAAAGATGCCTTGCAGCAATAAAATCTTCGGGAATAGCTGCCATAAAATAGCAATAAATGCTATGCGTACCCATAAAACTAAGCACAGGAAGCTTACACCCTACCCAACGCTGCGATACCCCCACAACTAGTACACACAATAACAATGGGGCTACGACTTTACTGACCTCAACGATGGGGAACACCTTGTAACACATGCCCCATAGTACCGCCAAAACCAGCAAATAATACCAAGGCCAAGGTTTGCTAGGTATAGGTCGATGTGCGATGATAGCCCCTAGGGCAAAGCACAAGACAGTATTCCACCACCAAGTAGACACACCACACACCACCAGTACCGCCACATAGGCCACCAGTAACCCTGAAAGCCAAAGGGTGGGCTTAGACGTCAAGCGCATCAGCGCAAAATAGCATAGATAAAGCAACACTATGGTACGAAAAAACCAAGCATCAGCTAAGGGGAAACGCAGCGTAAGAAAACGCCACACCCACTCTACCAAAGGCAACTCACGACCAAGTATCACAGCCAGCAATACATAAAATAGCCAAAACACGCCATAGGCTAGCAGCAACTTACGTATATGCCGCCATACAAAAGCCCCATTAACACCATGCTGTTGCATAGAGCACGTTATGCCATACCCACTCAAACAAAAGAATATGCCCGTAGCAAAGTAGCCAGCATCTAGCACCATTGTCAAGCGATAGCGCACTAAGAACTCTACATACTCACTAAGCGCATGACTCACAATGATGCCAAGCATACATACACCACGCAGTAAAGTCGTAAAAGGGCGCGCAAGAAAAGGAGAAGACAACGTAGTAGCCATACATCTAATTATGTAAAGTGTCTATCGGCCCCAGCCATCAAAGAGGCGATATTCAAACGAGATACCTGCACTAAGCTGTTTGCCGTGCGCACCACTAACGAAAAGGCCTATATCTAACACTGGTGTACGAATACCATATCCCACCTCTACATAAGGCCTCAGCAGCGAAGAACAAAGCACATTGGCATAAAGACGTTCCGTATGAATCAAGCGTGAGAGCGAGCCTAGACGAGACATCAAAAGCATGGGTGACTCGTAAGCTGTACTAGCCTGAGCATAATAGCTCGAAAGGTTATACCAGCGGGCATCAAGCAGCTGGAAACGCCCCATCATATCGTCATCAAGCTGGTCACGCAAAGGGTTGTTATTAAAAAACTCAAAGTCGGCAAAATAGCTCTCACGGCGCTTGGTAAAGCCTCCACCACCTAAGCGCAAGTAGACCGACTTGACAGCATTAAGCCGATAGCGATAAGACACACTACCCTCTATGCGCGCATAGCCAGCACGCAAATAAGCCGTACGAACACTATGCTCGTAGCTAAGAAAAAGCGTAGGCCACAAGCTATACAAGTCATGGCGATGTGTAGCATCACGATAATAATGTAACCCTGGTGTAAAGGTTGTTTTAGCCGAGAGGACCAATGCTCGATGATGCGAATGCAAGCCATAAGATGCAGCTGTTGCATCGTAGTGTTTAAGCACGCGATGGTAATAATGTATCCCTCCACCAAGAGTAAGGCCAGGCACGAGATCGCCACTCAACGCCAAGCGCGCTTGATAGTTGCGATAAAGGTTGTAGGGGTAGCGATTGATCATACGCATAAGCGTGTCATAAGGCATATGCGGGTGTAAAGGCTGTAAGACTTCGCGAAACTGACGCGTGTTGTAGAGATTATTATACTTGCCAACCTCCACATTGAGACGCAAACGATAGCGCGTGTCTATCTCCCACACAAGAGGCACAATACTTTGCCATTCGTGTTCACGAAAATTATAGCCTAGGCGTGCTGTACTCTGCAAGCGCATCGTGGGTGTCAGCTGCCAGTAGGCACGCCACTTCGTGAGTACAAACAAGCCACGGCTATGGCTCCACCTTATCCCCTCAGGGTTTATCACACGGGGCAAGCGTACCTCGGCCACAGGCATGCCCGAAGCATTGTGCCAGCGAAAGCGTGCACCATCAAGTAGCACATCTTCTAGTCCTTGCCAAAAAGTACGACGACGTGGTACAGCAAGCATCGAGCTAGCACGACTCACCGGCTTGTGTCGCAAGGTATCGGGTAAGGGCAAAGGGCGCAGGCTGTCAAAATGAGTCAAGCACTCCACCATAGCCGTCGTATCTAGCTGATGTGCAAAAACGTGCGAGTAGTCAAAACGACTTTGAGCGGTATCGGCAGAGCGATCGGCCTCATCAAGAATAAGGTCTGGGCGAGAAATCACATGCGTATAGGTGCAAAACGCTTCGGAAGAAGTTGTCACACGATTGCCCATAAAATTAAGGCGTGTATCTACCCTCACTCGTTTGGGCAAGAGAGCCTCAGAGGGAGTAGTACCAAGTTCGGCATCAAGTCGCACACGTGTCAAGTCATAATAGACTTGAAACCTCATGCTACGCACAGCCCCAGTGTGTGCTTGTATCACAGCTTGACCACGCACGAGCTGAGTATTCTCAACCTTGGGTTCAACACGCATATACGCCCACAGCTGCCCTACGCTATCGGCAGACAAGCTGTCAAGACGATAATGATAGTAACGGGCATTCTTACGATGAAAAGGCGAGAGCGCAAAGGCACGCCATAGCGTTTCGCCATAAGGAGTAAGTACGAAATGCTCCATCAAACGCTCACGCTGTTGAATATCACGTGGCACATTGCCATAGCTTGCCACCACCTTACGATCAAGCAGGTTAGGGTAGCGATAAGAGAGTGCTAGCTCCATCTCATTAACATACTGCCGCCTACCGCGTTCGAGTGCAAAGTAACCAGGTACATAGCGCATAAGCCCATTACGCCGGTGCGTATCAACACTTGTGCGCACATACGCCCTAGCCTCATAGCTCCCCACGCTCAACTGCTTACGTGCAGCAAACGTATAGGTTAAGCGCATCACACGCTCTGCCACAATGTGCTGCTGAGCGATACTATCAGTAGCCCATGCCAGTAGCGGACACAAGCATAGCAACATGCAGCAAGCGCAGGTCTTAAAGCCAACAATAGATTTCGTTTTAATGGCCATACATAGCGTCTGTTTTTGAACTCGTCACAAAGATAATAATTATCTAGCCAATCTAGATAAGCACTCGGATATAATCACACCATAGAGCTAAAATACGCTACAAATAGGACCTTAACACAACTTCTTACACCATAGCGATGAAGTAGCTATTTGCTAGACAAGGCCTTGACATCAAGACCCAAGCGTATAGACAGACGTTTAAGTGCTTTGTACGCACACACCAAGCCCATCTTTATTCCTTGAAAAGACTATTAAGGGGGAGTCAAGGTAGATTTCGCAGGCAGATGGTGCGCCGTGTGGCAAAGATGTTGTATATTTGCAGCAATGATAACCCTCTTAAAACAACACAATAGCTATGCTCAAAGGTATCTCTCCCCTCATTAGTCCCGAGTTGCTCAAAATACTCGCCGAGATGGGACATGGCGACGAAATCGTACTAGCCGACGCACACTTTCCTGTGGCTAGCTTAGGGAAACGTGTGGTGCGCGCAGATGGTCAAGAGATAGTGCCACTACTACATGCCATCGCTCAGCTCATGCCCCTAGACACCTATCCACGCTGCAAGGCTGATAGCAGCATCGATACCCTCTCGGTACTAACTAACCTAGGCCAAAGCATGCAAGACACGCCCACAGAGCAGCTCATGCCACCAGCCTTACTAATGGCTCCCGTAGCAGGCGATCATTTACCCCCAACAATTCAAAATAACTACCAAGATGCTCTATGGAGCGCATCACGTGACATTCCCGCAGGTAAGCTCTTTGCATGCATCGCGCGCAAAGACTTCTATCGTCTAGCGGCCGAGGCTTATGCCATTGTAGCCACAAGCGACACCACCCAATACGCCAATATCATTCTGCGAAAGGGTGTGGTGTGGCAATGAATAATCAGATGGCTTAAACGTTGTCGCTATCGTAGCTATAAACTATTATTTTTGCTACCAATTTTTGTTACCGCATTGAAGGATGTAAATTATCAGACGAAGAGATAGAAAATGTCAATCGCATCAACACTCCACGCAATAAAGTTATAGAGCGAGTTAAAGCCATACTCTCCAAAGGTGGACACTTCATTTTTGAACAGATAGAAAGCAGTACCTTTCAAAACAATCTAACACTACTAGATAGAGATTTACCTCAAATTTTGGCTCACATGCTCTTAGCGCAAATAGAGATAGAGGTCAAAAGCCTAGAATCACTAACTGCACATTTAGCAAATATAAACCCTATGCACTATGATCTGACACACCCTTCTCCATTCTATACATACAAAATAAAACATCTACTCACGACCATAGCTTTGGGGCTCATGCCAGCCACACCTTGGCAAGGCATTTATGATGCTAATGGCGGATTCCTTGTGGTTAAACAAGACCGCGAAATACTTTGCTATCATTTCTACGAACGCAATAGATTCGAAAACTACCTCTTTAGAAACGCTTATCTAGAACGCGCCAGCAGTACACGGCACAACTACGCGCGATTAGAACGCCATGACAATAAGCTCTTATTTTAAGCTCAACCTACAAATCCGCCTACGATAATCCCCTTCAACACACCATACCTTATGAAAGCAATTCATCTACTCTCTGCCACCCTCTTGATATTGACAGCCATCAGTTGCAACAAAGCCCCTACAGAGCCTCCACGCTTTGCTACGGACGAAGTCTATGTGGCCATTGACGAAACGTTTAAGCCCATCATGCAAGAGGAGGTCTTTGTGTTTAATGCACAGCACACGACCACAAACATACACACCACCTACACCACCGAAACCGAAGCTATCAACCTACTGCTCAAAGATAGCATTCGCCTCATCGTAGCCACTCGACCACTGAGCGAGTCTGAGACCAAAACCATCAAGCGTCACAAACTCAACCCACGTCAGCAAATCATAGGTTATGATGCCTTGGCCCTTATCGTCAATCGAAACAACCCCGACACGGCCATCACACTAGCCGAAGTTAAGCGCGTGATGCAAGGCGAGCTACGCCGATGGGAACAGCTAGGAAAAGCTACGACAAAAGGCGATATCCAAGTCGTGTTTGACAACCAGAGTTCGAGTACTGTGCGCTATGTGCGCGACAGCCTCAATGGCGGAGCACCACTAGGCAAGCACCTAACAGCCCTCAAAAGTAATCAAGAGGTCATTGACTTTATCAAAGACAACCCACGCTCTATCGGTGTAGTAGGGGCAGACTGGGTAAAAAATCCGAAAGACACCTCTAAAATTTCGTTCGACCCCAGCATTCGTGTCATGCTCGTGAGCCGAGGGGGCGAGGGAGCAGAATATGTACGCCCCTACCAATACCACATCGCTACGGGCAGCTACCCACTCGTGCGCAGCGTATGGATGATACTTACTGACCCAATGAGCAGCTCTATGACACGCAATTTCTTTCAATTCGTTGGTGGTAACGATGGGCAACTCATACTCGTGAAAAACTCACAGCTCTTGCCCAAAATGCCCGTACAAGTCAAAGATGTAAACAATCGGAAAGGCAAGTAAGCCTTGTGCCATTAAAAAAACAAAAAAGCCGCCCCTATGTAGGCCTGTTACCGCAGAGGGGGTGGCTATTTCACAAGAAATGCGTAAATTTGTCTTTTCGTACATACACACATATAGGTTATTATATCTATAACATTCGCCTAGATTATCCGCTCTCATTATGATAATAACAGATACGCTTGCCCTCTTCGGGCGTTACCTCATGCTCATGCTCCGCACCTTTGCCATGCCTGAGCGTTGGCGTATGTTTTTCAAGCAATACGTCAAAGAGCTATACCAATTGGGCGTAGACTCTATTCCTATCGTGCTTCTTATCTCGGTGTTTATTGGTGCTGTGATTTGCATTCAGATGAAACTCAACATTCAGAGCCCTTGGATGCCGCGTTGGGTTACGGGCTATACCACGCGCGAGATTATGCTCTTAGAGTTTTCGTCGGCCATCATGTGTTTAATTTTGGCAGGCAAGGTAGGTAGCAACATTGCTACCGAGCTAGGCACAATGCGCGTAAGCCAACAGATTGATGCTCTAGACATTATGGGGGTAAACTCAGCCTCTTACCTCATCTTGCCCAAAGTCATTGGGTTAGTTACGGTTATTCCTTTTTTGGTCGTATTTAGTACAGTAGCAGGCTTTGCAGGAGCTTACGCTTCGGCCTATGCTGGTATCATCACGCCAGCCGATCTCACAGCAGGCTTACAGCACGATTTTCGCGAATGGATTTTATGGACAAGCATTATCAAGAGCTTGTTTTTTGCCTTTATCATAGCCACCGTATCGGCTTTTTGGGGCTATACGGTAGAGGGTGGCTCGGTAGAGGTAGGCAAAGCTAGCACCAACGCCGTCGTATCAAGCAGCATGCTTATCCTTTTTTCAGACCTCTTTCTTACACAACTATTGGCCTAATGATACAGCTAAACAACGTCATAAAAGCCTTTGGCAGCAAGACCATACTCAAAGGCATAAATGCTATTTTTGAAGATGGCAAGACCAACCTCATCATAGGCCAAAGTGGCTCGGGTAAAACCGTGCTAATGAAAAACATTGTGGGGCTTTACCGCCCTACAAGTGGCCAAATACTCTACGATGGGCGCGACCTTGTGCAGATGAGCAAGCAAGAGTTTACAGCCTTACACCGCGAGATGGGCATGATTTTTCAGTCGGCCGCTTTATTTGACTCGCAGTCGGTGTTAGACAATGTGCGCTTCCCACTAGACATGTTTTCAAGCGATACCCTACGCGAGCGCAATCGCCGCGCTATGGAGTGTCTCGAACGTGTCAATCTTGTAGGTGCCGAGCACCGATTTCCTGGCGAAATTTCGGGCGGTATGCAAAAGCGCGTGGCCATTGCACGCGCCATCGTGCAGCACCCACGCTACCTCTTTTGCGATGAGCCCAACTCGGGGCTAGACCCACGTACCTCACTCGTCATTGATGAGCTCATTTATAGCATTACACGCGATATGGGCATGACAACTATCATCAACACACACGATATGAACTCCGTGCTGGGTATTGGCGACCACATCATTTACCTCTATGAGGGACTAAAAGAGTGGGAAGGTACCAAAGACGAAATTATGACAGCTACTAATGAAAAGCTCAATAACTTCATCTTCGCCTCCGACCTCTTAAAGCAAGTCAAGGTAGCCCACCTCGCACTGCATGCCGAGAAAACTTAGACCACACCGACACGACATCTCATATAGCAAACTAAACTCCCCCTCCTTGCACCTTAGTGGGTAACAAAGAGGGGGAAATACTTTAATTAAACCTAAACTACCACCCCATTTCCAGCAAAGTAGTGGGATAAGCCACCATGAAAAACATGAGGAAATTGAGGCTTAGCATTAATTCACTATCCGTTTATGTTATCAAACATTCAACCTCACCTCCTCAGCTCTTCGATTTATATATTTTACACTGCTATTTTCACGAGCTTAGCTCTAGAACTGACATCTTAGTGTCAATTATAAAAGCTATCGAAGCTATGCCGTAGGCTATCATGATTATGGTGAAAAGTATCTTTATTGCACTTCGTTCTCGTATGAGGAAATAGGCTGCAATACCACAGGGTAATAAAGCCAAGTAATTTAGGAGCTCTATATGGAACAGATTTCCAAGAGTCGCTGTTAAGTAAATAGCACTATTCACTTCGTTTAGGGTCATGCTAAATCGGCTATTTTATGGATGTAATCTACCCAATTCACATACTAAAATATCCCCCTGATACATAGGCTAAAACTAGACAACAACAGAGCCATTACAAAGCAAGATGCTTGGGTTTTGAGGCCCTATTGTTGTCTAGTTTAGACAGTATCACCAAACGGGCTTATGCGCGCTGACTAATCTTCAAAGAGGTTGTAGGTAGGCTCTGTAAAATCCCACGCATCGTAGCGACGGCTTTCTGGTGAGCCTACGAGTGTCGCGTCATCGTTTACTTTGAGTTTACTCGTGGCCATAAGTGCTTCGGCCTGCATAGCATAGCGTGTCGCTTGAGGTACTTGATAAAGCGTTTTCATAAGACGTCCGTGTTTTGTTATGTGTTGCAGTTTTAGGATTATTTGGCCACCTTTTTGCCAGCAATGATATAGATGCCCTTCGGTAAGTGTTGCCATGTGCTAGTAGTGCCTACGGACTGACCTTGCAGGTTGTATACCGTAGTGGGCTGTGCCGATGGTGCTGTGGCTGTAGCAATAGCTGTGACTACGCCACCAAAGCTAAGGAAATTGGGTGCTTCTGACGTTGCTGGCAAGGCTAGCGCACAGCGGTTAGCTGGCAGAGTAATGTCTGCACCCAAAGCCGTAGTCTTATAAAAGCCGTAGTTGCCATCAGTGCCCTTGCCAAGGCCGTAGTATTTGGTGCTGGCTTCGGCTAATGTTTGAGGAGCATCGGTAGCATTGCCTACGAGCAGGTTGGTAGCAGGCGTTGGCACATCGCTCGCCTCGGTCGTTTCTCCGAGTGTGTAGGTGATGCCAGGCGTGCCTTTGAGCACGAGTGGCATGTTGGCAGGCACAATTTTGTCCACATCGTAACGCCAATCAAAGGCAACCACTCCCCCGTCATTGACAGCCAAGGCAGGCGAGCCTACGATTGAGTTATCAGGTATCACGTAGGCAAACGGCAGAGCGCAAGTAGCATAACCATGCTCGCCAATGGTGAGTTGGTACGTACGCTGGTTGATGACGAGTGCGTCAATATAGGTAGGACCTTCCGTATTTTTAAGTACCAAAGTAGTTACATTCTCACCTTCATTAGCCGTCCAAATCGCATTTTCGGCGTCATATGTACCTTGCCCACCAAACGAAGCGGCAGTGTACATATTGTTAGCTGTTTTGGTAGCACTCTCATTATAGTAAATGTCTACGGTCTTAATTTGACCTGCACTTACTGTAATCGTAAGGGTAGAGTTTTTTTGTATCTGGCTATGATCATTACGTTGAATATGCTTAGTAAACCTAAGGCTTACAGCACTTTGCGTATAATCATGAGCTTTATATTTACTCCAAGTCTTTCCACCACCAACACCATCTTTTCCACAATCAATCGTCACCATTCCCTGCGCCATAGCTATAATGGGCATCAGCGCGAGCAGTAATAGGGCGAAGCTGTGCTTTGCCATTGCGTACATGTTTTTCTCCATAATGCAATAAGTTTAATTAATATCTTTGTGGCAAAGATATACAAAAAAACACACACAGCCAAGAAAATATAAAAGAATTTCAGTGCAAACTATTATTTTCTCAAAATGAACACTATTTTTTCTAATAGAGCAATACCTAGGCTACACAATGGATAGCCCCAAAACCCAATAGACCGAAGCTAAAAGCACAATACACCAAAGCATTGTTTCGCGTCGCGGCACACGTGTACCGCGACAAGATACAAGTGTGTCGCGATAAGGTACACTTGTGCCACGGCACGGCACAAGTGCTTACGCCTAGACAAGCACACCAACGGCTTACACCCGAGCAGCCCTAGGGGCCTGGCAAGAGATAAGGCTTACAGCACGAGGTTATAACGAAAAAAAATCGTACCTTTGTAATAGCGTAGCCTTCTTGTTTTACACCACAAGTACACACTAGACTACACACTAACGACTAGAATTTGCAAGGGAATGAACGAAATGACAACAATAACATTGGGCTTAGCACTCGTTGCAATAGCACTACTATTTTCTCTCCTTTGGCAGCAAAAACGCAAGCGACAAGCCCTACATAGGCTAGCTCAGCGCTTGCTTTGGGAGGGTGCACCACACACGCTACTTGATGGCTCGGCCGAAGACGTTACACGCGCACTACTCACGGCACTCAACTGCACGTGGGAAGAGCGCTCCGAGGGCGATGACGAGAAATACCTTGGCTTTGCCTTTGACTATCAAGGTGGGCATTTTGCGCTCATACTCAACCGCGCGAGCAAAACACTCACACTCTACTTCCAAAACCTATTTAGCCTACCCATTGCCGAGCTCAACGAGATGCGCGCTGTAACCAACTGGCACAACGAACAGAGCTTCATGCTGCGCGCCACCTACGACGTGCGCCCTGCGACCAACGAGGTATGCCTCTCGCTACGCTCGCACTTCTTTATCACACATGACGTGAGCCGCCTACTCTCTTCGGTGCGCTCGGCACTACACTTCTGCTTTGAGGCGCGGCGTGACATCAACGCTTGGTACGACAGCATCAAGGCAGACGGCAACGAGATAGACCCCGAACGTAGCAACCTAGAATGGGAGCGCGAGCTCTACCTACTCCACGAGCAAGAGCTCATGCACCAGCACACCGAGTTTGCTCAGCGCCAAAATGACGATGAACGCCTTGCGCTCAGCACCTTCATGGCACAAGGTGCAGGTATAAACGTAAACAGCTACGTGGCATTGCAAATTGTCACCGAGCGCACACAGCTCATTGAGAGCGAGCTAGATATAGCCAGTTTTGACCTTGCCAGTGCACTCATAGGCAAGAAGCCCGACGGCACACACTACCTCAAACGCCTCATGGCCGTGCTACGGCTAAGCTACACCACACTAGACGCCCCCGAACACGAGCGCACAGCAACGCTACTGCTAGAAGCCGAGGGCCAAGCCACACATGGCTCATACTACTTTCGCACGACACTCTCTCTACCTCCTACACAACTGCGCGCAGAACGCCCACGTTTGGGCGAAGACCACCACGGCAAACAAGTGTCGGCACTCATGGCCTACGACACCGAGACACCCGAACAAAAGATACAAGAGGCCAAATACATGTGGCACGATGCGCTAGACAAAGCACGCGAAGGACGCGCCGACCAACTGAGTCAAGCTCAGCGCATGGTCATCAACAGCACCATACCGCACGTAAGCATGCACATGTATTGGGGCACCACCTATTTTTATCAAGCACGCTACTACGAGGCACTGCCACGTTTTGAGCAGGTGTACGAGCTGTTAAAGCGCGACCTCAACAGCCTCTCTAAGGGCGATCGACATATTTTTTACGAGGCATGCTACTTGGCTGGTTTCTGCCACAGCAGCTTGAAACAATATAAACAGGCGTACTTCTACCTCGATGCCATCTTTGGCAAAGGTCCTAAATATACACAAGAGTACGTCAATTGTCTTACAAACGCAAAGGATTTTCGTGCGCTACTGCTCATCGACCGCCTACTCCAAGAGCTGCCTCCAAACACTGACGAAGACGAAGGCAACGAGATGATTGACAGCTTGCGCAGCTTCTTATTCCGCCGCCGCGCCTACGCACTCATTGATGTAGGGCGCTACAAAGAGGCGCACGACTTATTAACACAAATGCTAGACGACCCCAACAATAGTGAGTTTGCACATAGCGAGCTGGCCTACCTCAACGATTTGGCACGCCACGATGCACGTGTACTCGACGCCCTTCGCGGACAAACCAAGCCCGACAAAGACAACACTCCCCTTGACAAGTGGAGCGATGACACGACACCTCAGTAAACACAGCTGAGTGTAAACCACCATGCAGCTCTACCTTTTCAACCCTGACCACGACGAGGCTATCGCCTACAATAAGCCCAACTACATCGCCGACAAAGCCTCACAAGCCTTGTCGGCCGATTTGGCTACGCTCATGGCTTGGCTTGCCAATGATGGCGACTACGTAGCCGTACCCGATGTGGCAGCCGCTGTGCAATGGGCACAACAACCAGCCGTAGCGGCGTGCCTACCACGCGTGCAATGGGTGAGTAGTAATCCCAGAGACAACAGCATGGCTACGCTACCACTAACAAGCCATAGCCTTCGGCCACAACCATGGGGGTGGAACAAGCAAATACACCACCGCCTGCAACGCATGGGTTGTACCTCCCTCCCCACAGAGAGAGCGTTGCAACACTTACGCCAAATAGCTCATAGACATACCGCAGCTAAGCTACTCGCTCATTTGCGCCAACAACTGCCAGAGCTTGTAGGCGAAGCTCACCTCTGCACCACGGAGCACGAAGTAGAGTCAGCCGTCAGTGTGCCTTACACAACCCTCCTAAAACTGCCCTGGTCGGGGAGTGGGCGTGGGCTACGGCGTGGTTTTGGTGGCCTGTTTAAGCCACTTGACGGCTGGGTGCGCCATGCCCTAGCTAAGCAAGGCGGCGTGATGGTAGAGCCCTTTTACGACAAAGTGAGCGACTTTGCGATGGAGTTTTATATTGATGGCGAAAGACACAAGGCACACTACATTGGCATCTCATGCTTTGCCACCACTGGCGTTGGTGGCTATGCAGGCAATCGGCTGGCAGCAGACGAGGTATTGCTGGCAACAGTCGAACGGGGCTTACCATCGGGGCTTTTAAGCGCAGTGCGCGATGCTATCTGCACTTATCTGCCAACACTCTTGGGCAGCTATACAGGACCTTTAGGCATTGATATGATGACGATACGCTTACCACATACGGCCAATCAACTACACTTGCACCCATGTGTAGAAATCAACGTACGACACACCATGGGACACATTGCCTGCGCCTTGGCTCCTCGGCTTGCGCCACTAAGTAGGGGGCACTTTGCTATTGCCTATGCTCGTACCCCCGAAGCACTGCAACAAGAGCTCCGAGCCACACTAGGGCCACGTATGACAGCACTACACACAGCCCAAACTTACGCTGGGCGTATCGTAGCAGGCTATCTGCCCCTCTCACCACTCAAAGACACAAGCCTATTTCACGCCTACATCATGGCCGAGCATACATAACACCACACCAAGCAGGTATTAAGACGACCATCGTAAGAGCTGCTAAAACAAAGCCAAAGTTTGCTCATCACCATACAAAATGCGCAACCGAAACGCATTTTTCTTGCTCACTAGTTGGCCATGTATGCAAAAATGCTTATCTTTGCACACAGAATTTTCGGTACAACAGACGAAACAACAATAATTTACTCACTACATAAAAAGACAACGACTATGTCACAGATTGCAGAAAAAGTAACTGAACTGATCGTAGAAAAGCTGAGCGTAGACGCCGCTGACGTAACACCTGAGGCTAGCTTCACACAAGACCTTGGTGCTGACTCACTTGACACCGTAGAGCTCATCATGGAACTCGAAAAGGTATTTAACGTAAGCATTCCTGACGAAGAAGCTGAAAAAATTCAGACCGTAGGTGATGCTATCGCTTACATCGAAAACGCTCAAAAGTAATAGCCAGCCTTTTGCTCCACACGCGAGACAAGGCAGCTATCACAAGCAACCTAACGTTACAAAACTGTTTTAGAGACCTATGTCACTTAAAAGAGTAGTAGTAACGGGACTTGGCGCACTCACACCTGTTGGCAATGATGTTGCTACCACTTGGGAAAACCTCAAGGCAGGCGTGAGTGGGGCAGGTCCCATTACGCATTTTGATGCGTCTAAGTTTAAGACGCAATTTGCTTGCGAGGTGAAAAACTTTAACGCAAGCGACTTCATCGACCGCAAAGAGTTGCGCAAGATGGACGTGTACGAACAATATGCTATCGTAGCAGCCGACGAAGCTGTGAAAGATGCTGGCATTGACAGCGAAGGCATAGCAAAAGAACGCGTAGGCGTGGTGCTCGGTGTCGGTATCGGTGGCATCAAAACCTTTGAAGACGAGGTAAGCAACTATGCTAAGAATGAAGAGAATGGCCCCAAGTTCAACCCATTCTTCATTCCTAAGATGATTGCCGACATTGCCTCGGGTGCTATCTCTATCCGCTACGGCTTCCATGGCCCTAACTTCACGACCACCTCTGCATGCGCCTCTTCAACCAACGCTATCGCTACGGCCGTAGACCTCATTCGTCTAGGCCGTGCCGACGTTATCGTAACAGGTGGTGCCGAAGCAGCTATCACACCTGGTGGTGTGGGTGGATTTAACGCTTTGCACGCGCTATCTACACGCAACGATGCACCACAAGCCGCCTCACGCCCATTCAGTGCTTCGCGTGATGGCTTCGTGATAGGCGAGGGTGCAGCAATACTCATTCTCGAAGAGCTCGAACACGCCAAAGCACGCGGTGCCAAAATCTATGCTGAGGTAGCTGGCGTAGGTATGTCGGCCGATGCCCACCACCTTACGGCCTCTCACCCCGAAGGCTATGGTGCTAAGCTCGTGATGCAAAATGCCTTGACAGATGCAGGCCTAAACCCCGAAGATATTGACTACATCAACGTGCATGGTACGTCTACACCAGTAGGCGATGTCTCGGAGGTAAAAGCTATCCAAGACGTTTTTGGCGACCACGCTTACAAACTCAACATTAGCTCTACCAAGTCGATGACTGGTCACCTACTTGGTGCCACGGGTGGCTTAGAAGCTATTGCTTCGCTGCTCGCAGTCAAAGAAGACATCGTGCCACCTACTATCAACCACGAGGAAGGTGACAACGATGAAAACATCGACTACAACCTTAACTTTACGTTTAACAAAGCTCAAAAGCGCGAAGTACGTGCAGCTCTGAGCAACACATTTGGCTTTGGTGGCCACAATGCTTGTGTAATCGTAAAGAAGTACGTAGACTAAGCTACCGCAAGTGTCTGAGCAATCGTGCGCAGACTAACCTTTATACTATGAGCAATAAATATGCTTAGAAACTTATTAGACAAGATGAAGCTCCCCTTCCGCAAGGAGAGGGAGCTTCTCTCAAAACTCTATGACGTGTTGGGTTTCTACCCCAAGAACGTCAAGTATTATCGCCAAGCACTAACCCATAAATCGCAGCGTGGCCGCGACAAAGATGGACAGCGCCAGCAACACAACGAGCGCCTAGAATACCTTGGTGATGCGATTATCGGTGCTATCGTAAGCGATGTGATGTATCACCGCTTCCCCCAAAAGGGCGAAGGCTTCTTGACCAACACACGCAGCAAGGTTGTACAGCGTGAGAGCCTCAATCGCTTAGCCGATCAGCTCGGTGTGACCAAGCTCGTTCGTGTAGGCAAAGGAGCAACAGACCACGCACACAACATCGGTGGAAATGCCCTTGAAGCCCTCGTAGGTGCTATTTATCTGGATCGTGGCTACAATGCCTGTCGACAATTCATACACCTACGCATCGTAAAGTCACTAGGCGACCTCAACGACCTTGCCATGCGCGAGATTAACTACAAGAGCAAGCTCATTGAGTGGGCACAAAAAAATCGCTTCGTAGTGCAGTTCCCTAACCTACCAGAGAGTGAGCGCGTAGACGAAACCAACACATTTGTCACTGGTGTTACCGTAGAGGGTATCCACATAGCCAAAGGAGAAGGGACAAACAAGAAAGAAAGCCATCAGCGCGCAGCCTTTACTGCTTGGGAACGTATCCAAAACGAGGGCAAACTCAAAGACCGGATTATTGACGCTCACAAAAAACGTCGCAAGCAAGAAGACGAAAACAACACTGCCACGGTACCTGGCTTACAGCGTAGCCAAGACGACACGGCCGTCCGTGCCGAGCAACGTCGTCGCAGTAAGGGTAAACAGCAAGAGCAACACGCTAATGATACCAAAGTACAACAGGCCTTGGAACAACCTAAGCCAGAAGTACAGCAACAAGCAAAGCCCGAGCAGAAGCAACGCGTAGAGCAGCACAAGGCAGAAGTAGAAGTACAGCAA
>JAUMYJ010000027.1 GCA_030528715.1 Bacteroidales bacterium
ATAAAACACAATAAACAAAACAACAACTAAAACACTATAAATCAAAGAGAAACAAAAATACCAAACGACAGCACAATACAACGTACACCAACCTAGACTGTAAAACAAAACACCTACCAACCCCATTTCAAAGCCACTCAACAGCGACAAAAACCTTGCCCGAAGACTACGGACAAAAGGACGAAGTGCACAGACATTGGGCACAAGCCCTCAAACAAAAGACAGAAAACGACAAGCAAAACTAATGTTGAACCTCAATACACAACCAACAATTGAACCACACAAACGAAGCAAGCAAACAAATCTCGGGTGCGCCTAAGATAGACGCACCCGAGAGCATTAGACATGGCCACGAAAAGACCACACTTGTAAGTGACTACTTAATCACAACTTTTTGGCCATCTACGATATAAATACCAGGAGCAGCCGTGTGAGACTGGCGACGTCCTTGCAAATCGTAAATTGTAGCAGCCTTAACCATTGGAGCAATGGCAGACGTAATAGCCGTGATAGGCGATAAGTTGAAACGATAGCCACGAATAGCATCAGTAGCAGGGAGCTTCAAGTAAACCGTAGAAGGCTGTAAGCGGAGGTATGGCTGACCACTTTGCACCTCTTTCTCTGTTACGTAAAAGCCAGCCGATTCGGCCACCGTGCTAGCACTATCGTGTCCTAATGTGTAGTAAAGCACGCCTTGTGTGCGTGGTGAGGTGTTTGTAGCCTTGGCAACACTAAACAGTTGTGAATTAGTAGCTGATGCATTTTGGCTTATATGCGTTTCTTGGTAAGTATAGCTAGTATTTGCTGCACCCTTGATGATAACGGGTGTATTGGCAGCAACGACTTGACTACCATAGGCTGTGAGGGTTAGCTTATTGCTACCACTCTCAACATGTGCCGTAAATACTTCGAGCGTGGCTGGAAGTTGCACTGGATATGGTGCTACGAAAGTGGCATAGCCTGACTCATTGAGGGTTAGGGTTTGGTCAAGCGTGTATTGATCATCGGTCAGTTGCTCGATGGTGCGAGCAAAATAGTTCATGTCGTAGCCATAGTTCCCATTTTTACCATCGGGTAGCTCTTCGATAAAGAACCCTAATTTGCCATCGGCTTGCAGGGCAAATGTAGAGTATGCGCTAGAGAAGGCTGATAGCTGCGTACGTTGCCATGTGCTTACATCGCCGAGGTTGCCTGTGCGGAATGCGTTAAGGTCTACCTCTTTGTAGAAGAACGTCACGTTGGCACGACCATTAGCTGCAGGCACGGTTTGCATGGCAAGGTATACAGGTGTATTGGTAGCCTTCTTTGTCACGTGTATGAAGTAGGTTTCGCCATTGGTAGCATTGGTGCCATGGCCATCGAGGTATGTAGTTTGTGCTCCCCATGTACCACGACCATTGGCTACGTCTTCGGCATTATCGCCATAGGTAAAGACGTTAGCACGGCGCAAATTGTTCGCACGACTTGTGATGATGAGTGTACCATCTGGCAACTCTTCGCACTTGCCTTCATCACCATGAATGAGGTAAGTACGGTCTGTATCTACATTGCCTAAGTGGTGCCAAGTTGCCCCAAAATCGTCCGAGAAGAGTACGCGATTACGGTTGGGTGTGCCATCGGCTGCTCGTGTCGTTAGGACATTGTAAAGGCGATAGTATTCGCCAATTTTAACAATGCGACTTTGCATGAGCTTACCTGAGGCGGTAAAGATTGATTTTTCTTGGTTTTTAAGTACGTCTGTATAGATATAGTCAGTAATATCTCTTGGTTCGGTCCACTCCCAGAGACCAGTCTCTTGATTGTAATCTCCGTAAATACTTACCAAACGCAGACGATTTTCGAGTGTACTTGTTTGGAATTGAAATTCGCCCGTTACTCCCAACACAAGTACGCGATTACGTTCACGGTCGGTAGCTATGGCTGCATCTCCGTAAGCGCGCTTAGTTCGGTCGGTCTCAGAGTGTTCGGCCACCATAATTGTATTCGTCCATGTTTGGCCATTGTCCTTGCTAATTTTAGCAACGAGGTCTATGCGATTGCCACCATAACCCACGTCTCCACGATCGGGACGATAGTCGCTTAGTGCAATGAGGTCTCCGTTGAATGCACGCCCAATGGCGGGGATGCGGAAAGGCTTACCATGCACAGAGTCGGGGCTAGCAAAGAGGGTGTGTGCCGTAGGGTCTGTCATGGTAGCAGCTACATTGATAGTGAGTGCATCAGTAGAAGGGTCGAGCGGCTCTGTGGTAAGTTCACTGCCATTGACAGTAATCGTATTGATAGTATAGGCCCGGCTAGTCATCGGTGCGCCCACCATACCTGTAATAAATTTGGGCAGATAGAGCGTTTGTGAATGTTCGGTTTGCGCTCGGAAAGCTAGATTGGTAGCCACGCCATCGAAGGTGAGTGGCAAGATGCCCACATAGCTTTGTGTAGGTGCCACACTGGCAGGTAGGTCTGCGATTGTGGTAGTAATCGTAGCCATCAGAGAAGCGTCTTTAACCACCCAGTGCGAGCCAGCATCTTGAGCACTCCAATAGGCCACACGATTGCCAGCTGCTGCACCACCAAAGCTGTTGAGTGAGTATGCGCCATCGCTTGACTGGGTTGAGAATGTAAAGCCTGGAGCCGTAGCAGGAGCTGCGGCATAATTGGTGCGCATAGTCCAAGCAGTGGCTTCGTCGGCTGGTGCAAAAACGGCATTAACACCATTGGCTGGATCTTGACTAGTTACTGCAAAATCTTCTCCTACGACTTTATTATAAATCTTGAAGTTATCGGCTGTACCTACGAAGCACCAGAGTGTCTTAGCCGATGCAAAATCAAGTGTTGCCGTGGTTACTTGTGAACCATTGTAGTCGGTCGTATTGGCAAGTCCCCACACAATGTTAGGATTGCCTGCCATTCCCACACGCACCCACTTCTCGCCATACGTAGTGCTAAAAAAGGCAGGAGTAAAGTTTGCCTTAATCGTTTTGCTACCCGCCAAGGCATCAACCGATGTAATCGCTGTACCATCCTCATCTGTAAAACCCGTAAAGGTGTAGAGGCCATTGGGTGTGGTGGGCGTATAGGTCAGCGTGCCGTTGGTAATGGTTTGTCCTTTTTCTAGCATAATAGTACCTGCACCCGTAATGGTCTGACCATTCCAAGAGAACTGACCACCTGCCGCTGCGATGTTGCTCGTAATTGTCAACATGGCACCAAGATCTGCTTCTTCAAATTCAAAGTAAAAGTAGTCGTACTCTAAGATTGGTGTCCAAGCATCAAGACGACCATTTTTCCAAGCAGTGATAGGACGATTGTTCTCATTACGTTTAAGGACAAAACGACCATCACCGCGTGGTTCCAAGAAAAAGTTAAAGGGCGTAGATGTCTTATTAACATTGGCACTAATGTATGTATTAGTATCGAAGTGACGGAGTGCAAAACTATTAGGCACACTTGTACCCTTAGTCTGGAAAACATACTTCATAAAGCTAGCCGCATTACGCGTAGTTTCCCACTGGAACTTACCGTTATCGGTAGCGGTGTGGAAGACGTGGACATCGGCTCGACTATACGTCCCCATCGCAGTAGTACTGGTAGATGCATTAGCATAGCCTTTTGCTTTAAGGTAATAAAAAGCATCAGGCGTAGGAAACTGGATGTCAGTGCGTGTGGTTCGGAATGTAGCAAGCTTAGCCGTGAGGTCGGCGTAGGTGTCGGCCGTCATCGTAGCTGCTGCTGAGTGGTGCGCATCGTAAAGCGTCTGCAAGTCTACACGAGCTGTCGCTGTTGCCTTAGGATAGCCCACAGTCTTGGCCAAATAAGTGGCCACAGAGTCTAGTTTTGTTTGCGCCTCAGCCTGTGTGGGTGCCTGCGCCCAAGCAGGGGTTACGGCAGCCGTAGCCAAAGCAACAGCCCACATCATGCGATGTATGCGCTGCTTGGTAAGCGTAATTGTTTTAATCATGAGAAAGATAAATTAGAAGTGAATATTAGGAGCGGTAAGAATAAGTACTGCGACATCAAAATTCATTTAACGGCAAAGATAGTAATTTATTTATTATCAACCAGCACAAAAGGTTTTAATCACATCTATTTAGCTCATTATTTTGCAAGCAAGCAATCGGATTTCATCAAAGTATAGACTTAGCATGAAATTTTGTTTTAGTCTGCATGGATGGCAAAACTATGCACAAAGCAAAGATACCCACAAATAGCTAACCACAAATAGGGACAAAAAAGCTAAAACTCCTCCATCAAGGGCAAAACAGGCCAAAAACATCCCCATTAATAGGTAGAGAAAGTACATTTACAATGCCATACAACGAAGCAGCTCATTGTAAAAAATAGCTATAAATAGCGATTGCGGTGAAACATAAGAAGTTTGTAATTTTGCAGCGTTCAAATCAACCTAGGGCTGTGCGCTGTCGTACACAAGACTTGCACATGTCCAATCAACGTTTATATAAATGCTTAATAAATTTCTTATTGCTTCTATGCTGATGGCCAACCCTATGGTGGCTATCACGACTTCTGCACACACTATGGTAGACGAGGTGGGCAGCTATATTATTCGTGGTCGCGTAAGTGGTGCTGATGGTCAAGTGCTAGTAGGTGCTACAGTACGTGTACCAGGCACAACGCGATCAGTAGGCACTAACTCTAAGGGTGAGTTTGAGCTTACGCTACAACAAGGTGGTATGCGCCAAGTGCAGGTGAGCCATATAGGCTATGCCACAGCTGTAACATCAGTAGATGCTACAGCTAGACAAAGTATCAATATCGTATTACAACCCACAGCCGACCAACTACACGAAGCCGTAGTAACGGGAGCACGCACAGAGCGTCCGCTAGCCGATGTACCCGTAATCACACGCGTGATTACACAGGCTGAAATCGAGCGTATCAACCCACAAGATTTCAGTAAATTGCTCGAATACGCTCTGCCTGGCATACAGTTTGCGAGCAACCACATGAGCCTTGGCCCTACGATTACCTACCAAGGTATGTCAAGCAAGCTCTTAGCGTTTCTTATTGATGGTGAGCGTATAAGTGGTGAGGGTAGCGACCACAACATCGATTACAGCCGCATCAACGTAGACGAAATTGAACGCATCGAGGTCATCCGTGGCGCAGCCTCTACCCTCTACGACAGCAATGCTACAGCAGGTGTCATCAATATCATTACCAAAAAAGGCCGACGCCCCATAGAAGCATTGCTCAACACCCGCTATGCAGGCTGGCAAGGCGAGAAATACAACCTTGCACTTGGTGTTAATCGTAAGGGCTGGAGCTCTTATACAACCTTTGGCTACCGTCACCGCAACACGCGCATCGTGACAGACAAAACCGCTGCCACCTCAGATCGCATTTACGAAGACAGCGTAGCCGTGATTACAGCTACAAGCCCTGCACGCCTAAGCCTACAAGGGTATAGCATTTTCGACGCATCACAACGTTTCTCGTATGATATTAGCGACTATCTAAAAGCTGATGCCAAGATAACCTACTACACCAACGCACTCGCCCAAGCACCCAAGGTGCCTTACAAAGACCGTTATAACGATGTGGCTGTCAATGCTAAGCTACACTATCTACTAAGCCCTAATCATCGCTTCGACCTCGCCTACCTTTTCGACAACTACACCAAAGAGCGCACCTATACAGCTAAGGACAGCACCACAACACGCTACCGCAACCGTCACAACAACATTCGCCTCAGCTATACGGGGACTATCGGAGCACATACGTTAAGCCTAGGCTCTGAGCTAGATCATGAGCATCTACGCCACTACTTCTTTGGCTTCAACAACACTCCGCCTACGCGTAGCCGTACCAAATGGGCTGTATATGCACAAGAGCATTGGAACATTCTTGACAATCTACATTTCGTAGCTGGTGTACGTGCCGACAAAACAGAAGGACGTAACATACGCCTCACCCCCAAAGCGAGTTTGCTCTATCGCCCTATCGACATCATCACCCTGCGTGCCAACTATGCCGAAGGCTATCGCGTGCCTACGCTCAAAGAGCTCTATCAGCACTACAACCAAATGGGGCACATGGATATCCTTGGCAACGAGCACTTGAAAGACGAGACAAGCCGTATGTTCTCACTCTCGGCTGAGTATAACAAAGATGGCTTGAACCTAACGCTTTCGGCCTTTAAGAACTTCTATCGCCACCGCATCGGCTACACCGTAGTAGCCCCCTACCCCAACAGCTATGGCTATGCACTGAAATACGCCAACATGGACAACAGCCGCACAACAGGTCTCGAAGCCACAGCGCGCTATCGCACGACTTATGGTTTAGGCGTACATGCTGCATACAACTTCATTGACGACCACAAGGAAATCAATGGTTACAACACTTCAACCGTACGTCCACATAGCATCGCCTTTGGAGCAGACTATCGCCGACGCATGGGCCAAGTGCTAGCACAAATAGCCTTTACAGGCCAATGGAGCTCTGCTCTTGACACCTACGCCTATGTGCGCAAGAGCAAAGATAATCCAAAAGCCTACTACACACGCAACCACTACGATGCACGTACCTTGTGTACACTTAACCTAAGTGCAACGCTGCCTCGTGGCATTAAGGCTGGCTTTATCATAGACAATATCTTTAACTATCGCGACAAAGCCTCTAACGCCAGCATACAAGTGCCTAACCTAGGACGTAGCTACGTAGCTACGCTCACACTCAACCTTGCCGACACATTTGGCTGGTAAACAATCTCTTTTATAACACGATGCGTAGAGCCACGCTCGCCACCTCGGTGGCAAGCGTTGCTCGCGCTCATTAACACAACACATATTATTTATAGCATGAACTTCAACAAGCTATTCAAGAGCCGCCGCACATGGCTCATAGTAGCTGCATTAGTGCTCAGCGTTGCCAGCTTCACAGCTTGGCAACGCTGGGCTGCTACCACTCGTGTGGCTTTTGTAAACTTCATGCCCATTCAGATGGGACACATTAGCAAAGCCAACGATGCAGCAATGATTGACATCGACGTACTCTCATCCGAAGACATCGCCAAGGTGAGCAACTACGACATGGTCTTTATCAATGGCATGGGACTACGCATTACCGAAGAACAACGCGCAGCACTCATTGCAGCAGCCGAAGATGGTTTACCCATCTTAGCCACAATGGTTACTAATCCAGCTAACAAAGTCATCTCAGTAGACTCTGTTGCAGCAAACGCACTACTAAGCTATCTTGGCAATGGGGGACGAGAGAACTACCGCAACATGCTGTACTACGTACGCCGCTATGTAGATGGGAAAACACTCTTTGCACCCGAACCCTCTGCCGTACTCGAACACGTAAGTAGCTTACTTTACCATGCTGACCCTAACAATCCCGAGGCCGAAGACCGTGGTTTTAGTGGTGTAGGGCAGTATCAAGCTTGGCTACATAAACAAGGGCTATGGAAGGAGCAAGGCGCAGCCGTCATTGTCACTGGCATTATGGGCGAAGCACGCGACTTAGTAACCGCATTAGAAAAGCAAGGCCATAATGTGTACCACGTGGACAACCTACCACGCTTCATAGCTAAGCAACACATCGATAGTGTCAAGCCACAAGCAATCATCAATATGGCACACGGCCGCATGGGAGATGATATTGTGGCCTACTTACAAGCCGCCAATATACCTTTCTTTGCACCTATCAACGTACAAAGCGAAGTAGACAAATGGGAGGCCAACAAGCAAGGCCTTTGGGGTGGCTACATGTCGCAAACTGTGGCTATGCCCGAAACAGATGGTGCACTCATGCCCTATGCTGTTTTTGCACACTACAAAGATAGCGAAGGACTGCTACAGGTAGCTGCCATGCCCGACCGTATAGACAACTTTGTTGAGACCGTAGGGCGCTACATTAACCTGCGCTCAAAGCCCAACAAAGAAAAGCGTATAGCCGTATTCTATCTAAAAGGACCAGGCCAGAGTGCACTGGCCGCACAAGGGTTAGAGGTAGTGCCTTCGCTGTTTAATTTCCTCAAACGCTTACAAACCGAAGGCTACAACGTAGGTACTCTCCCTGCCACAGCAGCTGAACTAGAAGCACGCATACAGCGCGAGGGAGCCATCCTAAGCAGCTATGATGCAGGCATGATGCAGAGCTATATGCAGCGTGCCAAACCCGAATATATCACCGCAGAACAATATGAAAGCTGGGTAAAGCAGTCGCTACGTCCCGAAAGATACAAGGAGCTTGTAGCTACAAGTGGTAGCTTTCCTGGCACACTCATGGCTACCGACGACGGCCGCTTAGGGCTACCTCGCTTGCAGTTTGGAAATGTAGTGCTTATGCCACAAATGCCAGCTGGTGTAGGTGGAGACGAATTCAAGATAGCCCATGGTGCCGATGCTCCGCCACCACACATATACATGGCAGGCTACCTCTGGGCACAGCATGCTTTCAAAGCCGATGCACTCATTCACTTTGGCACGCATGGCAGTCTCGAATTTACACCCGATAAACAAGTGGCACTAAGTAGCCTAGATTGGTCTGACCGCCTCGTAGGTACCCTACCCCACTTCTATATCTACACCATCGGCAACGTTGGCGAGAGTATCATTGCCAAGCGTCGCTCATACGCTCAGCTCGTGAGCTACATTACACCGCCTTTCATGGAGAGCGGTTTGCGCGGTACCTACCGTGAGCTGACACAGAAGCTCAACGTCTACAACGCCCTAGCACTCAATACTACCGTGCACGACGACGTTAATGGTACGACCAACAACACACGTAGCAATAGTGCCATAGACCAGGCCTCACTCGCCGTAAAAGCTGCAACTATAGCCTTAGGCTTCCATCGCTATTTAGAGCTTGACAGCAACTTACTCGTCCCTTACTCAGACGACGACATCGCACGTATCGAGGCTTTTGCCGAAGAGCTCGCTAATGAAAAGATTACAGGCGAACTCTATGTCTACGGCCAAGCATATGCCCCTGCACGCATTCATAGCACAGTGGTAGCTATGGCTACCGACCCCATTGCTTACAGCCTACTTGCGCTAGACAAGCAAGCCCAGCGCGTGCCAGCCGATTTTGAACGCCGCCAGCAACAATTTACGAACAAATACCTTCTACCTGCACGCCAACTTGTAGAACGCCTCATCGCCAATCCCACTGCGGCCACTGATGCACTCATTTGCCAAACGGCCAAACTAACACCAGCAGAGTTAGCGCGTGCACGTGCAATTGATGAAGCACTACGTCAGCCCGCAGGGGGGGCTATGGCTGCTATGATGGCACGTATGCAAGCTGGTGGCGGTGGCAATCGCATGGTAAGTGGCGTAAAACCTACACATGGCAAAAACGCCAATGGCACCACTAAGGACAAAAGCCATAGCCATATGGCCATGGCAAAAGCCCTAGGCCTAGAAATGCCTAAGCATGTCAAGGAAAAACTCGCCCAGCGCCAAAAGCAAGGTGATACAGCTACCAGCAACAATGGCCACGCTACTACACGCCGTGCAGCAGCAGGCAATCCATCGACCAATCACTCGGCGCTTATGGCTGCCACACGCAACACTACTGCCACACGTCCCACGGGCATGGCAGGCATGATGGGTAAAGGTGCAGATACACTCAAAGCCGAAGAAAAGCTTTGGGCTATGACCGTCATGGAGGTAGAGCGCACCATAAAGAATGTAGCACGCTATAAACAGCAGCTACAACAAAGCCCCGAGCTCGAACTTCGCGCACTCATCAACGCGCTCAATGGTGGCTACACAGCACCCTCACCAGGTGGTGACGCCATAGCTCACCCCAATGCCCTACCTACTGGACGCAACATGTATGCCCTCAATGCCGAGGCTACCCCTACCGAAGCCGCATGGGCTAAGGGTAAGCAGTTAGCACAAAATACCATCGACCTCTATCGCCGACGCCACAACGACAGTCTACCACGCAAGGTAAGCTATTCGTTTTGGAGTAGCGAATTCATCGAAACCGAAGGGGCCACTTTTGCCCAAGCCATGTATATGCTGGGCGTAGAACCCGTACGCGATGCCATGGGGCGCGTACACGACCTCCGCTTGATACCTTCAAAAGAGCTCGGACGCCCACGTATTGATGTCGTAGTACAGACCTCTGGGCAACTGCGTGACTTGGCTGCATCGCGACTATTCCTCTTACAGCGTGCCGTAGAGATGGCTGCCAACGCCAAAGACGACTCTTATACCAATCAAGTTGCCGAAGGCGTTGTAGAGAGTGAGCGCAAACTAACCGAGCGAGGCCTATCGCCCAAGGCCGCCCGAGAGCTTGCCAAACGTCGCATCTTTGGGGGTATCAATGGCAACTATGGTACAGGCATTCAAGAAATGACTATGGCCAGCGACCGCTGGAAAGACGAGCAAGAAATCGCCAACGTCTACCTCAACAACATGGGGGCATACTATGGCCATCAAGACACGTGGGAGGAATTCCAACAACACGCCTTCGAGGCTGCACTTACACGCACTGATGTCGTTATCCAGCCACGTCAAAACAACACTTGGGGGGCACTAAGCCTTGACCACGTCTTTGAGTTCATGGGTGGACTCAACCTTACCGTACGCAATGTCACAGGCAAAGACCCCGACGCCTACATGAGTGACTACCGCAACCGCAACAACGTGCGTATCCAAGAAGTCAAAGAACAGATCGGTGTAGAAGCACGCACCACGATATTCAACCCCAACTATATCCGCGAGCAAATGAAACAAGGCGGTAGCTCAGCTGCCAGCGGTTTTGAAGAGATCGTGCGCAACACCTTTGGTTGGGAGGTCATGAAGCCCACAGCCATTGACGAGGAGTTTTGGAACGAAATCTACGACACCTATATCCTTGACAAGCATCAGCTAGGTGTAAACCAATGGATAGAGGAGAAGAGCTTTACAGCCTTGCAAGAGATCACGGCCATCATGCTCGAAGCCGCACGCAAAGGTATGTGGCAAGCCTCTGATGCACAGGTAAAAACACTGGCAGACCAGCACACCACCCTTGTCAACAAGCATGGTGTAGGTGGTGCAGAATTTACAACAGACAATGCTGCCCTACGCGAATTTATTGCTGAAAAAGCAGAGGCCTCAGCAGCCCAAAAATATACCGAAAATATCAAGAAACACCGCGAAGGCGATGCCAAAGACGGCAAAGTACTCAAAAAAGAAACCTTGTCGGACACAGCTACTACAACAAAGCTCGTAAGCACGATTGCCATCGTAGCCATTGCCATAGGTCTTATCGTTGGTGTCGTGATACTGGTACGCCGCCGTCGTCGTCAAGGTTAAAATCTTGCTATCCCTAGCATCATGGAAACCCTTGTAATCCTCCTAGTCGTACTCGTGAGTATCAGCTTTATACTCAAGCTCTCACATGGCGACACTTTGCAAGTGATTGCCACGGCTGCTATTGCAGCCGTGGCAACGCTACTACTCGAGCCACTAGCCATTGAGCAGTCACGCACACAGATAGCCGACTGGCTAGCCAACCCTACCCTCATGCGTGACACTAGCGTATTGCTCACACTTGATGTAGCTTTATTGCTCACCTACTACTGGCTCTCTGTAAAGCAAAGCACAATAGCTATCCGCTGGCCACGCCTATGGACTATCCTGCGCTACTACCCCATGCTCACGGGCTTTGTGGTGTGTTTTAGCCTGCAAGTAGCCCTTATCTTTGCACTCCCTGGTGTAGACTTTTGGCTCACGACTATCATGTGTGCGCTAGGCATCTTTGTAGCTATCATAGTGCTAAGCTATGGTGCACGCTGGCTCTTACCAGAGACCGAGCTGCGGAGTGAAATAGGCTTCCTAGCCGCTGTCGCTACGGCCTTAGTCGGCACGATTGCTACCGTTCATGGCCAAACGTTCACGGCACCAGAGTTTACGCCAGATTGGCACGCCTTAGGCTTCGATGTGCTACTTGCCCTCCTACTCAGTCTTATAGGTTGGGCATACTATCGTTTTCGTCTTTGGCGTAACCGAAGTAAATAATGCACCCCCTTATGTATTTACACCATCAACAACTATGAACCAAATCTCTGAATTACTCAATTGGATTAGTACGGGGCTACTCGTACCTACCATCGTGCTACTTATCCTTCTTTTTTTACGCAGCTTAGCACTACTTGGTGGCTGTTTCGGCCAATGGCAGCAAGCACGCCGTTGGCAAGTATGGGGCAAAGCACACCTTGATACACTCACTCCTAGCACACTACCCACCCTAGCTCAGCAGTTACCAAAGCAAGGGCCACTCGTGCTAAGCTACCTACAAGACCTACTCAGCCACATTGACAGCTCTGCTCATAGCGAGCGTATCTTAGCTCAATATGAAGCCGCAGCCGATGGACAGCTTGACACGCCACGCACACTGGCCAAAATGGGGCCTATTCTAGGGCTAATGGGTACACTTATACCTATGGGGCCAGCCTTAGCAGGGCTTGCCTCAGGCGACATCGCTTCGATGGCCTACAACATGCAGGTAGCCTTTGCCACCACAGTAGTAGGGCTAGTAGTAGGTGCTATTGGCTCACTTACCATGCAAGTACAACGCCGCTGGAACACACAAGCACTGAGCCAGCTCGAATTTGTCGCCTCGCTTCACCACGACACCACTACCAAGCCATGAGACGCCGTCGCCTAAACACTACCGAACACGAGGTAGACATATTAGCCTCTGTGGCCAACCTCTTTGATGTAGCCATGGTCTTTGCCGTAGCACTCATGGTAGCCCTCGTAAGCCGCTATCAGATGACCGAGGTTTTCTCGCAAAACGACTTTACCATGGTGAAAAATCCAGGTAAAGACAACATGGAAATTATCACCAAAGAAGGACAAAAAATTGAGCGCTATACACCCTCTAATGACAACACATCTGCCAATGGCAATCGTGGCAAACGCGTAGGAACAGCGTATGAGCTAGCCAATGGCGAGGTGATCTACGTACCCGAATAATACCTTGTATTTCAACAGCTCAACCACGCTCTGCTGCGACGTGCCATAAGCAAGTTGCAGCAGTTTTTTTTTGCAATATACATAGAGCTCTCATCAATAGCCAACAAAAACAAGCCAGTCATTTTTGTCTGACGCCCTCAGACCTTTGTCCGAGGACTGCGGACAAAGGTCTGAGGGCTACGGACAAAGAGCCAAGGACGTGAAACAACTCCTCATACCAACACCTTCCCTAGGCTAAGCAAGAAAACTCCTATCTAGCTGGCGATAGTCTTATCCATAGTGTAGCTTTCTGCCTTTTATATGCCCATAATCAGTAATTTGGCCTCACACACGCTATTTAACATGGCAAGAGGTATGAGTTGTTGTTTTTTTCGTTATCTTTGCTCATTAAATAGTGCCATGCATTAGCATGACTATCACTTAGTATATTCACCTAACACATAGACAAAACAAAAGAGAATGGACAAAACAAGTTACGCCCTCGGGCTCAACATCGGTGGTCAGCTAGGAGGTATCATTACTCCCGAGATGAACATTGCTGACTTCGTAGCAGGTATCAGCGACCGACTTAGTGGAAACGAAAAGCTCACACCTACCGAAGCCCAAGAACTTGTATCGGCCTTTGCCAAAGCTGAGCAAGCCCGTACCGAGGCTGCGAGTAAAGCCGCACGAGCTGATGGAGAGGCTTTCTTGGCCGAGAATGCTCAAAAGCCAGGTATCGTGACCACAGCAAGTGGCCTACAATACGAAGTCATTAGCGAGGGTACAGGACGCAAGCCAAAAGCTACCGATAGCGTAGAGTGCCACTACGAAGGTACGCTTATCACAGGAGAGGTATTCGACAGCTCTTACCAACGTGGTGAGACTGCCACCTTCCCACTCAATGGTGTCATCGCTGGCTGGACAGAGGGCTTGCAACTCATGAGCGAAGGTGCTAAATATCGCTTCTTTATCCCCTACAACCTAGCCTATGGTGAGCGTGGGGCAGGTGCTATGATACCTCCCTTTGCAGCCTTAATCTTTGTGGTAGAGCTTATAGCTATCAAGTAAAGCATATCACAATGGGAAGTATCAGTCGCAAAGGCTTGATGAACAAACAGGCAGGCGAACTTTGGCTGGCCGAAAACGCTAAGCGTGAAGGTGTAGTCACAACACCCTCAGGACTACAATACGAGGTAATAACTGCGGGAGTAGGCCGTACCCCCAACGCTACGGACGTGGTACGCGTACACTACGAAGGCAAGCACATTGATGGGCGCGTTTTTGACAGTTCTTACAAGCGCCATCAGCCAGCCACATTTGCACTCCACCAAGTGATTGCCGGCTGGACAGAAGGCTTACAACTGATGAGCGAAGGCGCCAAATATCGCTTTTATCTCCCACACGAGCTTGCCTATGGCCGAGCAGGAGCAGGTACACTGATACCACCATTCTCAGCACTCATCTTCGAGGTAGAGCTACTACAAGTATGCTAAGAGCTCTTCTTGAAATACAACTAAAAAACAAAACACAATCATAGCAATGAAAAAAATCATGTTATCAATGGTAGCAGCAGCGGCGCTGCTAGCTACTTCGTGTGATGGCAGCGCGCCTAAGGCCGACCTAAGCACACCAGTAGACTCTCTATCGTACGCCATCGGTGCAGCCAATGCAGGCTCGCCCGACCAGCTGGCGCAATTCCTACAAAGCCGTGGCTTCTCAGACGAAATGGTGGACGAAGTCCTCAAAGGCATCGCCGAAGGTCTTAACACCGAAGACAAGAAGACACAAGCCTACCAAGCAGGTATCGCTATCGGCAACAACATTCGCACCAATCTGTCACAAGCAGGCTCACAGCTCTTAGGCGATAGCACAGCTACACTGAGCTATAAAAACATCGCAGCTGGGTTTATTGACGTGATGAAAAATCAAATAGCCATCAAAGACTCTACCGGCAAACCACTCGAGATGGCTGCACTACAAAACCTCATCAACAGTACTTCTGCTCGCATCAAGGGCGAAAAGTTTGCTGCTAATCGTCAAAAAAGTGCCGACTTTATCGCTAAGAAAGCCAAAGAAGCTGGCGTAAAACAGCTTGCACCTGGTGTATATTACAAAGAACTCAAAGCTGGCACTGGGGCTGTGGCCAAAGATGGCCAACTCATCAAGCTACACTACGAGGGTAAGACCATCGATGGCAAGGTCTTTGACAGCTCATACAGCCGCAACCAACCCGTAGACTTTGCCATGGGACAAGCAATTGCTGGTTTTGACAAAGCTTTGAAGCAAATCCCTATGGGTGCAACATGGGAAGTCTATATAGACCAAGAACAAGCCTACGGGGCAGAATCACCACAGCCTGCTATCGAGCCATTCTCAGCATTGGTATTCAAAATCGAAGCTATCGAAGCCAAAGATGCTCCTAAACAAGCTGGCGGCATGCCTGTTGACTTGAGCCAAATCCAAATGCAATAAACACTGCCGCTTAGGCAACGCTACAAAGCAGCAGCCCCACAGCACAAGGATACTGGGCTGTGGGGCTGTCTCCTTAACTCATGGTAAAGACACCCGAACTTAACATAACGATGAAAAAACTATGAACACTA
The DNA here is from genome assembly GCA_030528715.1 of Bacteroidales bacterium. Taxonomy (GTDB): domain Bacteria; phylum Bacteroidota; class Bacteroidia; order Bacteroidales; family Bacteroidaceae; genus Alloprevotella. The sequence continues at coordinate 15,530 of JAUMYJ010000027.1, forward strand.
CACGATGGTGCCTACGCCTTATAAGCCTCATAGTACTCATGCTATGGTGGCACAATAGCCTTGCGATACCCTTTGTTCCCAAAGCTACTATGCCCCCACCAACGGCTACACACATTGCGCCCGAGGAGCTTGATACACTGAGCTATCTAGCAGGTGCCAACGCAGGTGCTATGCTCAAACACCAAGGCAATGCTATGGGCATTACCTCCGAACTATTTCCAGAGCTCATCGGAGGCTTCCGCCAATATTGGCAAGAGCGCAACACGCCACAACGCCTCGCTTACAACACAGGCATCATAATTGTACCTGAAGTCATCAACCTACTACGTGCAGCCGAAACACATGCCCTTGCCAATGATAGCATCAGCCAGCTGAGCCTGCCTCACTTTGCCCAAGGGATAGAAGAGGCACAACATCACCTCCAAACACTACCTGCACCCGAAAATGAACTCGAACAATGGGTAGAAGGTCAGCTACTAGCCCTTAAAAACAACTACACACCCGAACGAGCCGAGCAGCTAAGCTACGCCTTGGGGCGTGTAGCTATAACTGCTGGCTATATCTCCACACTCATACATGGCTATGGGGCAGACAGCACCTACCTTACCAATGCTATTAGAGGTATCACAGATGGCCTGCGCAATAATACGCCACACGAGATTGCACGCTATATGGGGCTACGCCTTGGACAAGAAGGCTGGGAAATACTGACAATGACAGAGCTAATACTCTTAGGCAAAACTACGACACCAGAGCATCTCACACACCTATCACCAAAGCTCTATCTAGATGGCTTTACCGATATGTATCAAGGCACCTTACGCCTTACCGATACACAAGGCCAACCACTCACCAGAGAAGCCTGCGCAACGCTTTATTCGGAACGCTTACGATATCACTCCCTCAACCACTATAAGCAAGCACAACACAAAGCGCAAACCTTTTGGCAACAATTGCGGAAAGATAGTACAATTGTGTGGCTAGACGAGCATACAGCCTATCGTATAGAGATGGCAGCAGGTGGCAGTAAGCCTACACCCAACCAACGTATCACAGCTACCCTTACACCACTAGATAGCTTGCTAAATGCCATTGAAACACCTAACCATAGCTCTACCAAAACAACAATACCAACGATACGCAATCAGCGGCTCAACAGCGTAGCACAGCCACTGCGTAGCATACTAGCCACTGCACCCCTAGGAAGCACCATCATCTACTATACCTACGACAGTAGCGCCAATAATATAAACCCCGAAATACTATCAGCTAAGCTACCAGAGTTTTTCAGCATTTACCGCATACAGACAAAACAAACAGCCACAGCCAACCGCACAACCAAAGGCAAAAGCAAAACGAGCAGCAAAAAGAAAAAAGCACCACGTCGCCGATAGCTTACTTCGCCACGTCAAATCATAAAAACCCTATAATCCTATGTCACTCTTTAACCATTTAATCTGCTTGGCATTGGCCCTTGGGATAAGTATCACTACGGCCAACGCACAAAAGAAAACCAAAGCTACTAAGCAAGCACTTCCTGCACACTTAGCAGCACTTGACACACTACAACCCGTATCTCCCGAAGTGTTTAGCTATGCCCTCGGACTCGTACAAGCCGATGTACAATGGCAAACATTCAAACAGCGCAACCCCACAGCCACTGATGCTATTGAGCGCATGAGTTTTGGACAGAGCTTTGTACTTCCTTTCCAGCACCCCGACTCTATTGAACAACTCCGCGCATATAGTGCTGGCATCAGTATAGCCAAAATGACCGACGCCATGCTCGTAAACAACAAGCTCTACCGCCTATCATTGACCGATAGCACCAACTTCTTTGACACAGCAGCAGGGCAAGCAGGTTTTGTAGAGGCTCTTCAAGGTAAAGCACGCTATTCGCTTGACTCAGCCAAAGCCATCACTTTGGCTCAAGCCCCTTACTACGAAGCGGTAAAGGCTGCCAATGCAGCTAAGATGATGGCCGATAACCTAAAAGAAAAACCTTACCTACATGTAAGCTCTATGGGCTGGCAGTACAACATTATCCAAGATGTAGATAGAGGCACTGTACCAAACATAAGCAGTCTTGTTAAAGTACACTACGAACTGCTACTATTCGACGCCCGGGTCTTCGACTCATCGTACGAGCGTGGCACACCAGCAGAGTTTAAGATACAAGATGTTATCAAAGGCTGGCAAGAAGTGCTACAAGAGATGCCCACAGGAGCAATTTGGGAAGTATATATCCCACAAGAGAAAGCCTATGGCGCACAAGGTACACAAGACCACTTCAATCGCGAAACAGGCGAACTTATCAAAGAGGGTATCCCCCCCTACGCACCACTCATTTTCAAGATACACCTGCTCGAAATCCTTCCTTAGTCTACCCTCACACCCTAATTTATTTAGCTTATCCATAGCCTTATGAAAATCATTCACTATATCTGCCTCGTAGTTGCATTTACAGCTAGCGTAGCAGCCACTGCACAATCAACGAAAAAAGGCACTAAGGCTGCCAACAAAGCGGTCAGCAAAGCCACAGCCAAAGGTAATAGCCAGACCACACCTACTAACAACAATGCTACAGTCAAACGCGTTGTGAGCGATAGCGAATACAGCTATGCAAAGGGCGTTACACACACCGAAGGCCTTGGCTACTACCTCCAAAGCCAGTATAATGTTTATGACGACCAAATGGCACCTAACATCGCAGGTATCAAAGCCTACTACAACGCCCCTAGCAACCAAAAGCTAGCCCTTGTAGCCGAAGCCGAAGCCATTACAAACGGCATAGGTGCTTTAACTCAACAGCTCCCTCGCTTCAATCAGATCATTACAGGAGAGCAAGGTAAAGCCTATATAGATACAACAGCGTTTCTTAATGGCTTTGTAGACCTAAGCAAGGGTAAAGCACGCTACACGCCCGAACAAGCACGCCAAATACTGGCACAACAAGACCAATACCTACGCCTACAAAAAGCAAAGGTAGCCTACGACGAAATGCAGGCTAACCTCGCAGCCAACAAAGACCTCAAAACACTTGAAGGTGGTGTGCAATATCGCATACTCGTCAAGGGTAAAGGTAAACAACCCACAGCTACTAGCAGTGTTAAGGTAAACTACGAAGGACGACTAACCAATGGCACTATATTTGACAGCTCTTACAAGCGTGGAGAGCCTATCGTATTCAAGGCCAACCAAGTTATCAAAGGCTGGACAACAGCCCTACAAGCCATGCCCGTAGGCTCTACATGGGAGGTGTTTATCCCACAAGAGCTAGCCTATGGCGAGCGTGGTGCAGGCCAAGACATACCTCCATACGCCAACCTCATCTTTAAGATAGAGCTTATCAGTATTGAGGCCGAATAGGCCTACCCCATAGTCAACACTGGGCTACGCCATCATAAGGAATGGCGTAGCCCAGTATTTTATTGATGAGGCGAGGCAAGTTAACTTCGCTAGACTTATAAAAGCCGCCATATCGCTTTTTGAGCGTACAGCGGCTTTTTAAATAAAGGGGGCGACGAGGTGTGCCTTAATCGCGACGAGGTGGACGTGCTGGACGCTCACGGCGTGCTGGACGCTCAGGCTCTACATAGCCCTCTGGTTTTTCTGTAAGTACCTTGCTAGACAAGCGGAATTTACCCGTTTTCTCATCTATTTCAAGGAGCTTTACATTAATGCGATCGCCTTCTTTTAGGCCAGTCTCCTCCATTGATTCGATGCGGTTCCATGCAATTTCGCTAATATGCAGCAAGCCTTCACGACCTGACATGAACTCCACAAAACAACCATAAGGCATGATGCTAATAACCTTAGCGTCGTACACCTCACCGACTTCGGGCACGGCCACAATAGCACGTATTTTAGCCATAGCAGCGTCAATAGCCGACTTATCGGGAGCAGATACTTGTACCTTACCTACACCATCAACCTCTTCAATAGAGATTGTTGTGCCGGTTTCTTCTTGCATGCCTTGAATAATCTTACCGCCTGGACCTATTACAGCACCAATAAACTCCTTAGGTATCGTTATTTGCTCAATGCGTGGCACGTGTGGCTTAAGCTCTGCACGTGGTTCGGCCATTGTAGCAAGCATTTCACGCAAGATATGCTCACGGCCTTCCTTAGCCTGCATGAGTGCCTTTTCGAGGATTTCATATGAGAGACCATCACACTTGATGTCCATTTGCGTAGCTGTCAAACCCTTAGCCGTACCTGTCGTCTTAAAGTCCATATCGCCAAGGTGGTCTTCGTCTCCAAGAATATCCGATAGCACAGCATACTTATCTTCGCCAGGGTTCTTTATCAACCCCATAGCAATACCCGACACAGGAGCTGAGATTGGCACACCAGCATCCATCAATGCCAACGTACCCGAGCATACGGTAGCCATTGACGACGAGCCATTAGACTCTAACACATCGCTAACGACACGAATGGTATAAGGATAGTCAGCAGGAATTTGCCCCTTCAAGCCACGCCATGCTAAGTGACCATGGCCTATTTCGCGACGGCCTACACCGCGCTGTGGTTTGGCCTCACCCGTAGAGAATGGAGGGAAGTTATAGTGTAGTAAGAAGCGCATGTAGCTCTTGTCTAACACATCGTCTACGAGCTTTTCATCGTTTTTAGTGCCTAGGGTAGCAGTGGCCAATGCCTGTGTCTCACCACGTGTAAAGATTGATGAGCCGTGAGGCATAGGTAGGGGCGAAACTTCGCACCAGATAGGACGAATATCTGTCGTCTTACGACCATCTAAGCGCTTACCTTCATCGAGCACACAGCGACGCATGGCATCTTTTTCCACATCATGGTAATAGCGGTCGATAAGTGCATTCTTTTCGGCTAGTTCTGCCTCGGTTAGGTCGGCATGTGTAGCGGCATAATCTGCCTTAAATGCCTCGCGCACTTCAAGGAAAGCTGCAGCACGAGCATGCTTATCAAGGGCAGCGCCAGAGATTTCGTAGGCCTTATCGTAGCACGCCACTTTACATGCTGCGCGAAGGTCTTCATCGTGTACTTCGTGGCAATAGTCACGTTTCACATCTGTACCTAGCTCCTTAGAGAGTTCTACTTGCAGAGCTACCATAGGCTTGATGGCCTCGTGAGCCACTTTGAGGGCTTGTAATAGGTCTTGTTCTGAGACTTCTTTCATCTCACCCTCTACCATCATAATGTCGCGCTCAGTAGCTGCTACCATGATGTCCATATCGGCCGTTTCGAGTTGCTGGAAAGTAGGGTTAATGACGTATTCTCCCGCCACACGTGCTACACGTACCTCTGAAATAGGTCCTTCAAAAGGAATGTCTGAGCAAGCTAGTGCAGCCGAGGCAGCAAAGCCTGCCAAAGCATCGGGCATATCTACGCCATCAGCTGAGAAAAGCGTAATATTTACAAACACCTCAGCGTGATAGTCCGAGGGGAATAGCGGGCGCAACGCACGGTCTACCAAGCGACTCGTAAGGATTTCGTAATCGCCAGCACGCCCTTCGCGCTTGGTAAAGCCACCAGGAAAGCGACCTACGGCAGAATACTTTTCCTTATAATCGCACTGCAATGGCATAAAGTCTACACCAGGGGCAGCGTCCTTAGCAGCTACTACCGTAGCGAGCAACACGGTGTTGCCCATGCGCAGTGTCACCGCGCCATCGGCCTGCTTGGCCAGCTTACCAGTCTCAATCTCAATGGTGCGTCCATCGGGCAAAGAGACAGTCTTCTTAATCACGTTCATCTGAGAGTGTTAGTTTATCTTATTTATATACACTTTGTTGTTGGCCACAAAGTTACATTTTTTTTCTGAATAAACTAGCTACCCATAGCGATAAAATGCGTTTTGTACCTATGCGTATTACAGAGGGTAGCCTTGGCGCGTACAAAGACTAGCACAACAATTTGTCCGAAGTCCTCAGACATTTGTCCGAAGCCTTCAGACAATAGGCTGACGACTGCGAACCTTTGTCTGAAGACTTCGGACAACTATTTATGTGGCTTATCGTGTTAGTATAGCCTAGCGCAGTAGGCTAAAATTCAAAGCGCTCTATTTTCATCTCGGCCAAAGCCTTTAAGCGCTCTACATGATGCTTGAAGTGTTCTGTCTGAGTGTGCGCATCTAGTGAGGCCTGGTCAGCCCA
>JAUMYJ010000028.1 GCA_030528715.1 Bacteroidales bacterium
TCCAAGTGGCAAGGCTAAAATCAGCAGCATCAATATGCACATGCAAACCGCAGCTGTGGTTCACCTTGGCGTCTAAGAAATCTAAAACATAGCACACCTTGCGCAGCTGAGCTAAACCCTCCTCGCCATGTAAGATGGGCGACACCAGCTCAAAACTATTCTGCCCTTGTAAACTGCTATCACTTACAATTTTCCAATGCGTACGTGTCGTGTGGTTGTAGCGTTCGTCCTTAACGCTGATGCCAGCAGCACGTAGCTCGCTGAGTAGCTCGGCTCGTGTGCAGCCGTAAGCCTCAATCTCAAAGCCAAAGTTACGTGAAAAAGTAAGGTCAAGGTGTGCAGCAGTAGTAGGCTGGCCACCTACTTCAAGCAGGCCGTATTTCTTAGCAACATTATATACAAAACCATAGTTGCCTCTTGTTACAAGGTCGGCTACCTAGCGGCGTGTAAGCCCCATCAGAAGCAGTTGCTTGATTTTGTTGGTCTTGCTTTCCGAACTCTCTATAATAGCTTCAAAGCGGTCAAGTGCAGTCATCATCGTTATTCGTTTGTTACACTGCGAAGATAACATCACACTTTGGCACACGCAAGTCTTTCTGCCCCAAAGATGAGTGTCTTAGCATAGTTTATAACTCACCCCCAAATCTGCTAAAACAAGACTACAAAAAAAACTCCCACATCAAGGATAAAACCTCAATGTGGGGATAGAGTAGCGAGGGGGAAAAAGAAACCTCAAAAAGATACGCTTCGTTTTCGGGATTATAGAACTCTCTCTTCAAACAGCATGGGCTACATTACGAGTTAGTTGTAATGTAGCCCATACGCTATTTGTTCTTATTTAAGAGATACTTGTCTTATACGTTTTTAGGACGTTGGATATAAGCTAGCACATCGCCCTTGCTTACATGGCCACCTTGCTTGCAGGCGATTTCTACGAGTTGGCCACCGAGTGCAGCAGGGATTTCAATGATACGACCGAAGTCGTTTTCGATATAGCAAAGGAAGTCGCCTTCTACGTATTCTTTACCAATGAATGGTTCTACGGCAGCTACACACTCGGCATCACCTCCGACTTGCCACAATACGATACCACTTTCAGGAGCTACAATCGCATCTGCCATAGCATGTTTAAAGGCTGTGGCTTCTTCAAGACTCATGGTGCTACCGAGCTCTTTATCTTTAGCTTTTTGCAATTCTTCGAGGAAACGCTTCTTGGCTACACCACTCTTATAGTCACGATATTGTTTGTCGTGCATGGCAAACTCATAGAGTTCCTCATCGTCTTGACCAACGTCCCATCCGAGCTCTTCCATCTCAGCACGATACTTATCTAGGCAGTCGGGATAGAGGATTTGTGGGTCTTCATTATAGAATTCTAGCCCCTTACTCTTAGCCAACTCAATGATTTCTGGAGCTACTGGACCAGGTAGTTGGCCACTCTTACCAAGGATCATACCCCATGTAGAGTCGTCCATCATCACGTAGCGTCCTTCTCCTTTAGCCATTGTTAGCAGGTTGAGTAGCGCGATATTCTTTACGTATTGGCTAAATGGTGTTACCAATGGAGGGTAACCTACCTTAGGCCATACATAAGCAACTTCGTCAAATAGTTTTACAACCAATTCGTCCTCGGTATAAGGCTTTTCACCTTTGCTTTCGAGAATACTGTTGATACCTGCCATCACACCCTTCAAGTCGGCCATCATTGAACCCATCATACCACCTGGTAGGCCGCAGCCGAGCAGTAGTGAAGAAAGGTATTTGTTCGTAGGATCCATGAAGTAGCCCAAGAAATCGTCCATAAACTCTTGTGTTAGGGCGCGAGCTTGCATATAGGCTACCATGTCTATCTCGGGCACATCAAAGCCATAGTCTTTTAGCATGCTTTGCACTGAGATAATGTCAGCGTGCCCCTTACCCCAAGAGATAGGCTCCATAGCGGTGTCAATCACGTCCACGCCGTTTTTGGCAAGTTCAAGGATAGAGGCCATCTGCAAGCCTGGCCCACTATGGCCATGGTATTCTACTAGTACGTTAGGGTGCTTTTCCTTGATGCTCTTACATAGTGCACCGAGTAATTTGGGCTGACCGATACCTGCCATATCCTTCAAGCAAATTTCGGGTGCACCTGCAGCGATGAGTTGGTCGGCAATATTACTATAATACTCTACCGTGTGAATGGGTGAGTTGGTGATACACAGCGTGGCCTGTGGCGTCATGCCAGCTTCGAGGGCATACTTTATCGAAGGTATGATGTTGCGCACATCGTTTAGTCCGCAGAAGATACGCGTGATGTCTACGCCTTGTGCATGTTTTACCTTGTATTGAAGGCGACGCAAGTCGGCTGGTGCGGGGAACATACGCAGGGCGTTCAAGCCTCGATCTAGCATGTGTGTCTTGATACCTACTTCGTTGAAAGGTTTAGTAAAGGCACGTACTGCGTCATTAGGGTTTTCGCCATACAGTAGGTTAACTTGCTCAAAAGCACCGCCATTGGTCTCTACACGGGCGAAGCAGCCCATTTTAATAATCAGTGGCGCGATACGCTCCAATTGGTCTTTACGAGGCTGGTATTTGCCCGAAGACTGAAACATGTCTCGGTAGACGAGACTGAACTGAATTTTATGCTTCTTTTCCATAATGCTTATGTGATGTGCCATTGCTAGCGCATGATAGTGTTAGCACGCACCTATTAGTCTTGATGCAAATTTACGCAAATTATTTGAGTTAGCACCCATAGATAGCCCATAAAAGGCTTTTTTGTGCAATTGTGTAACGTCAAGCTACACGTGAAACATTATAAATTTTGGCTTAATAGAAGCCTTTATCTGGTGTCCTATGTCATAGCCCCTCTTGCACTAGTGTCGTTCTCATGATACTGCCATACGTGTTTTGACTCACTTATTGCGTTGCTGTGTGTGAATTCCCCCTAGGTAAGTGCTGCTGAAAGTATTTGTCCTCACTCCTTAGACATTATGTGTTGTCCTGGGAGGCTACTTTGTGACATTTAGGGGGGGGTAGGTAAGTTTCCGGTGTCTTTAATGTGTTTTTTTGTAAATTTGCAATACAACAGTTTAATTGTTTGTAGCTTATGGTATTTATAAAATACGCATTCTTTTGTACGCTTATCCTTGTACTTCCCTCTGTCAAGGCTCGGTCGCAAGACTTTGTGCCACGCACTTACACCTCTGCTTTGATGTACCGCATCAGTGGTAAAGGACTAGCACGCCCTTCGTATATCTATGCTTCGCTGCACAGTATGCCCTGTCAGTATGTCCAGCAAAAGCCACGCTTTATCGAGATAGCCCAATCGGTAGACTGCATTACGACAGAAATTAATATCGATAGTATGAAATGGTGGACAGATAGTCTAGAGGTGTATGGTCAGCACCTTTTTCAAGAGATAAAACCTTTGATAACCCTCCCTGAAACGGAGTGGATTCAACATGTAGCACCCGAGAAGTACCACTATATAGATTCGATTTTTCAGCGCTATTGTGTCGTAGAGGGTATTGACGACTGGGAACATCTCAACATGTTGGCTTTTATCTCTGTCAATCCTCTACTCTTATCCAACAAAGTTGCTACTGTTGTGACGCACGAGGTCCTAGGCTTGCCTAGGGTCGCAGAGACAATAGCTATTGACACCTATATGTATACCCTTGCCGATAGTTTGGGAAAAGAGAAAGCACAATTAGAGTCTTTAGAGTATCAGAATAGCCTGTTGTTTGGTGCAGACTTCAAAAATATCAAGATGGACTCAATGAGGGCCAATTTGGAGCAGCTCAATCTGATGCTAGGCTCTGGCACAATACAATCCGAAACCCTCTATACCATAGCGCAAACGCTTGACTGTGAACTGTATACAGACATAGTCTCAATAACGGCTGCTTATGTGCATCAAGATGGCATCGCCACTTCGTTTTTGCTCGCTCAAAGCGACAATGGATCTCTGGCACAACGGTTGCAGTTGCAAGCACGCAATAACCGATGGCTCCCTCTTATGACGGAGATGATACAGGCTAAACCCACGCTGTTTGTCGTAGGGATTTCCCATCTTTTTGACGACTGCGGTTATCCAGGAGTGCTTCACTTACTTGAAAACGAAGGATACACCATTGAGGCCGTACGCTTGTAAAGGGATACTTGCACATGTGTAAAAGCCACCCACTTGTACAATTGCAAGTGGGTGGCTTCGTTTGTTGTTCGGTCTAGGCTTACTTGACTTCATTCACCAGCTCTTCGCCAGCGAGGAACGTTTTGACATTACCTAGTGTCGTGTTGGCGATGTTGTCGGTGGCTTCTTTGGTAAAGAAAGCTTGGTGCGACGTCATGATCACGTTGTTAAACGATAGCAGTCGTGCCAGCGTGTCATCGTCCATTACCTTGTCGCTAGTGTCTTTAAAGAAGTAAGGTCCCTCTTCTTCATATACGTCAAGACCTGCAAAGCCAACATGTTTACTCTTCAAGCCTTCGATGAGGTCTTCTGAGTTGATAAGTGGGCCACGGCCTGTGTTGATGATCATCACGCCTTTCTTCATGCGGGCAATGCTATACTTGTTGATGAGGTATTCTGTCTCACTCGTAAGTGGGCAGTGCAGTGTGATGATATCGGATTGGGCATAAAGTTCGTCAAGTGATACATATTTCATGCCATTGGCTGCAGCAAAATCGTGGTCGGGATATACATCGTAAGCTAGTAGCTTCATGCCAAAGCCACGCAAAATGCCTACGAGTACTTTGGCTATCTTGCCCGTACCGATGATACCCACCGTTTTGCCATACATATCAAAGCCCATGAGGCCGTTAAGCGAGAAGTTACCATCTCGTGTACGCCATGAGGCACGTTGTATCTTGCGGTTGAGTGATAGCATCAAAGCCACGGCATATTCGGCTACAGCATGAGGCGAGTAGGCAGGCACACGGGCTACGCGAATGCCAGCCGCAGCGGCTGCTTCGAGGTCTACATTGTTAAAGCCAGCGCAGCGCAGGGCTATCAGCTTTACGCCATTTTCTTTCAGCACTTCGATAACATCGGCATCTACATGGTCGTTTACAAAGACGATTACAGCCAAAGCACCGCGCGTCACCGCAGCAGTGTCTACATTGAGCGCACCAGAATAGTAGCGAATGTCAAAGCCAAACTGTTCGTTGGCAGCGTTAAAGGATTCCTTGTCGTAAGGCATTGCACTAAAGCAAGCCAACTTGATATTAGCCATAAGCGGTGTGTTAATTGATATCTATTTGAGGTTAGTGATGGTTGTTTCGTAGATTGCAAAGTTACGAATTTATACGCCAAAACCATACATTTGATGCATATTTTTCCATTGCTGTAACATGGTTTTCATATTTCATGCAAGTATCTGACCATTTTGCTAAGTGAAGTGTGCAATTTGTCATCAATCGTGCCATCGTACGGCTGTACTTTTAGTTCTTATGCGATGATTTAGTAAGCTCTCTCCCTTAAAAAACAGCTAAATAGAGATAACACGTTAGGTGTACTCCTCTTTATAGTAGGTTTCTAGCGTGTATTGTTGCAGCTTTTCTCATCTTTTCCAACTTACTTCGTGAATTTGTGTGCAAATACTTGCGGCCAGGTCGCAATCGTTTATGATTATGACCTGGCCGCAAGTAGTGATAGCTACCTTAAATTATAAGGGTTATTTTAACGTACTATTACTTTGTCCCCACCTACGAGGTAGATACCCTTGGGCAAACCAAGGGTGGCCGTAGGAATTGGCACGCCTTGGCGTATGCGTTGGCCTGAGAGTGTAAAGACGTCTGTCGTCGTTGGAGTAGTTGTGATATTGCCGATAGTTGTTGTTTGGTCAGCTTCAAAAACGACTTCAATATTTTGGAACTGTGCCGAGAGTATAGGGTGTGTAGTTGTGATAATACTAATGTCAGCGCGGTAATGTGTGGGCGTAGTGTTTACTTGGGCCGTCATAGGCACATTTCCTAACACAAAGCCAAGGGCGTTCATGTTAGGTGTGCCATATTCATTATAAGAGGTGAGTCGCACTGTACGCTTGCCTGTAAATGTTTGGCTACTATTGGCTGTTAATGCTGGTAGGAAGATATCGCCCACAAGAGCTTCACCAAACGAGAAGTTGTTTAGCAATAGATTGATAGACCCATTGGTATTGCTTGTTTCGGTTACTGTAGTGGTGATTGTTGGTGAGGTATTTACCATGCCATTAGCCGCAGTTAGGATTACACGTAGCTGCCCAGTAATTTCACGTGTGTTGATGCTTGGCGTAAAGCCGATGGTATAAGCCTTAGTCTCTCCCTCTTTATAGGTATTAATAGCCACTTGCTTGTTTGCATCGTTGTAGCTTATGGCCATCGTTGTGTGCGTATCTGGTACAGTAGCTTCTACTACCACACCTCGATGGTAAGAGAATGGTAGCGTGTAGTCATAAGTTTTGGGGTCAAAAGATAGCAGTGTGCTATCGCCCGAAGCGATGATATATGCTAAGTGTGGCTGCAGCTCAGGCACATCTACAAAGCGTATGGTGTATTCTGTAAAGTTGCTCGGCTGGTCGGCAATATTACCGCCCTCTACACGAATGGTTAGCATAGCTGCCTCTGCATTGTAGTGTTGCTTGATGGTAGCAGCACGCCCATTGGCAACGGCCTCTACTTTTGTGCTGTCATATGGGGCGGCTAGCACGTAGCTTGTGTTTTCAGTTGCAAAGCTAGGTACCGATACGCCAGCGTAGTTTAGAGACTTTAAGCCTGAGTTGTAGATAAAAGCCACGTCGTCAATACGTAGCACATCACCTGCCGAGCTGCCAGGTGTAGGGTTGGTGGTAAATGAGGCGAGCATATATCCCTCTTCCAGAGCGACACCGCTATATTCCATCGGCATTGTAAAGCGAGTCCATGTTGTGGTAGGCGCAATGGGGACGATGGCCTCTGCCACGCGGTATTGGGCTACATTGCCTTCCGTTTCGTGTGGATTCTTATAGGCTACACGATTGTGAAGCGTAAAGGTAGCTTGGCCATGATAATCACCACTCTCACCGCGTGTGTACGTGGCGTAAAAACTCACAGAGTCAGGTTGCCCCATAAAGGGGTGATTGTGGTCGTCACTTGTAAGATCCGTAAAGTTGTAGTTGCTCGTTGCTGCTGGGGCTGCACTGCCCATATTAATGCGTCCTGTCGTGAGGTTACCATTGGCTTTCGAGCCCATCACGTTTGAGGATACAATTTGTGCTGCTTTGCCTGTGCGGCCTTCTGTTTCGGTAGTATTGCCTTTCACCAAAGGCTTGCCAAAACTTGTTAGCCATGTGGTCTTGGCCGAGGCAAATGAATTCCACCCCATAGCTTCGTTGGGCGAACGCCACAGCTCAAAGTCGCTGTTTGACAACTGTGTTTGTGCTTGCGTGGCTACGCCCATTGTGGCGAGCAAAGCTATCAGTAATGTTTGCTTCATATGAATAAAAGTTCTTAGAATAAGGTGCAAAAATAGTCGTTTTAGTGCAAATGACCAAGTCTTTCAGCCAAAGCTAAGTTTTGTTGAGCTTTTTTACATGGTTAATTGACTCAAAATACCTATCTTTGCAAATAACACGATTGAGTAATTAAGCATGTAGTCAAAGACATGAGCCATAGTTCCACGAGCAAAGAAGAACGTCAAGCCGTAATCGCTCAGCTACTCTCTACACACGTTGTAGAGAGCCAAGAGTGGCTACGCAAGGCGCTCGCACGCCGTCATATTCGGGTACGGCAGTCTACGCTATCGCGCGATTTCAATGAGATGCGTGTGGCCAAGGTACAAACGGCCGAAGGCGTGCGCTACCTCGTGCCCAATAGCCCCATTTATCAGCGTGTGTATGAGGCTGAACTTCAACGCCAGGCTAGGGCCGAGGCCTTACGTCCTGTGATACAGGGTTTTGAGAGGCTCAATGTGTCTGGGCAAATGGCTGCCCTTCACACTTGGCCTGGCTATGCTGCCCCACTAGCAAAGGAAATAGATGCCATAGGTATTCCCGAAGTTTTAGGTACAATCGCGGGGCATGATACTATTTTCTTACTCTTGATGGAGGGTATAGATGAGACCGCCTTACGTCAAGCACTTAGCGGACTTTTGGGTCAGGCTGTCAATCCACCTAAGGTTATTGTGCCTGCTCAGCTAAGGACGCCCTAAATCGTTTTAATTTATAATCTGAACGCTATATGATATATCGCATCGCTACTTGTTTTGTGTGCCATTGTGCCTTTTGGCTGACCTTGACTACCGCCTTTATTTCTGTGCCTATTACGGCGCAGACCATCACAGCCAACATCACGCAACCTAGCGATCCGATGCAGCCTAAACGCGAGTTCCGTGGGGCATGGATACAATGTGTTAATGGGCAGTTTCAAGGCCTATCACCAGCACGCATGCAAGCCGAGCTTACACGTCAGCTCGATGCGTTGCAACGCGTGCGTGCCAACGTTGTTATTTTCCAGGTAAGAGCCGAGTTTGATGCCCTATACCCTAGTGCCATGGAGCCATGGAGTCGTTTCCTTACTGGTACACAAGGGCAAGACCCTGGGTGGGATCCTTTACAATGGATGATAGAGCAGGCCCATGCACGAGGCATGGAGTTGCATGCGTGGATCAATCCCTATCGGGCTAAGACCAAGGGTACACGCGCTTTGGTGGCCAACCACGCCTACCATGTGCGGCCACAAGATTTCTTTCAGTATGGCGACCTCATCGTGGCAGATCCTGGCCTTGCTGCCAACCGCGACTACATTTGCCAAGTCGTGCGCGATATCGTGAGCCGTTATGACGTTGATGGGCTCCATATAGACGATTATTTCTACCCTTATCCCGAGGCAGGTTTAGCCATACCCGACGAGGGCACATTTGCCATGCACGGCCAAGGCTTTGCTACGCGTGAAGACTGGCGCCGCGACAATGTCAATAAGTTTATTGAGCAGCTACATCACACCATTCGCGCCACAAAGCCTTGGGTAAAGTTTGGCGTGTCGCCCTTTGGTATCTACCACAATGCACAGAGTGGCCCACAGGTACCAGGTAGTCGTACGGGGGGCTTGCAAAACTATGACGATCTTTATGCCGATATCTTGCATTGGGTAAAGCAAGGTTGGATAGACTATAACGTACCACAAATTTACTGGGAGATAGGCCACCGCACGGCCGACTATGCTATACTTGCCAAATGGTGGGATAGTTTTGCAGGAGAGCGACCACTCGTTATAGGGCAAGATATTGAGCGCACACTCAAAGCCCCATCGCCTACGCACGCTAACAATAGTCAGATGAACGACAAAATGCAGCTGCAACGTCAGCTACCCAACGTCGTAGGCAGCTGTTTGTGGTATTCAGCAGCATTGGCCAACAACCCCGTCTACGAGCAAGCGTTAAGCAACTATTACCAAACGCGACCAGCCTTGCAGCCACACATGCCTTTTATTGATGCCAAAGCACCTAGAAAAGTCAAGAAACTCAAAAGCATTTGGACATCCGATGGTCAAGTGTTGATGTGGACACCGCCTAAATATAAGCACGAGCTACAACGCCCCACAGCCTATGCCATCTATGCCTTTCCAAAAGGGCAGCGCATCAACACGGCTAATGCATCTCACCTCATGGCCATCACCGCAGATAACTACTATGTGTTGCCTTACGAAGATGGCAAACAAGGCTACACCTATGTCGTGACGAGCCTCGATCGCCTGCACAACGAGAGTAAGGCTAAAAAACGAAAGGTAAAACTCTAAACAATCAGACTTAGCCCTGAAAAAATGTACCACCTAGGCTAAGTGTTGCATCATGCCCCCATATGAAGTTCTAATGTTTTTTTTTAAAAAAAACTCTCTAAAGTTTTGTGCTCTGTATTTTTTTTAATAAATTGCAGCCGATTTCAAACACATAAGTATTGTGCGAATATCGGCTACTTGTATGGCTTGTAGTATCATGCGGTGGCAATATCGAACTTTTTAATGACGTCGAACGCGACTCTAACGAACTTTACCTACTCATAGAGGAGTATCTACAGCAAACGCCTAATCGTACACTGCCAGTTCAATACGAAGCTAGTGACTACGAGAGTTTCAATGAAGAAAAAATTGTAGCGGATCTCATAGAGAAACGGCCTTTAATATTCCGAGCTAATCGTTCAACGAGTAAAGTTATAGCCATCACAGTTGGCTATCGTAATGGACATGCATGGGTGGTCGATGGGGTCGCGGTCTATGAGAAAAACAACTCTTCTACATCTTCTATCGCGCAAAATCATAAACCAATAAAACGCTATCACTTTCATTGTAACTGGGGGTGGGGAGGACGATATAATGGCTATTATGAAACCAATCTTTTTAAACCTGGTTTAGAAGCCACAAATCCTAACACAGAAACAAGAGGCAGTAACTATAATAAAAACCTTCAGGTTTGTTATGGTATTAAGCCTCGTAACTAATATCGCCGTTTATGAAAGCAAATCGATTGTTACTACCAATTTTAGCCGCAGGTGCTTTTGTGATAACAGCATGTAGCACCCAAGATGACGGCTGTTCTCCTATTCGAGATTATGCTATTGCAGAGTTTTATGAGCCTGATAGCATTTGGATCAAGCAAAGCAAATCGTCTGCTACGCTAAGTTTTCACATCACTGAACGCTATACTAAGTACTACCAACAAGAGCGCTACTTCGAGTTATCGAAGCGTTATGGAGACCATATCGATAAGCGACTTGACTGCATGCCTTGTAGCTACGTGGTGGGCATCATACGTGCACAAATGATGCAAGCTACTTCTGACGACCGAGCGGAGTTGCTAGATGTGTCTGAACATTACCAGCTATGGTACCGAAATAACAAAGATTACGTGACTAAATCGCCACGTATGAGCCAATTGTATTACGAACCCGATAGTGTTAATCTTTCGGCTTGTAAAGGCGATAGCTGTATGTGGTTTTTCTCTGGCAGGGGCGTCGGACTTAGGTACGTAGGCGATGCCAAGGCTCCCCGCCCCGATAGCACTACGACCCTTGTGATTAGCCTAAGCAATGGCAAGCAACTGCGCACGCCTTGGCTGCCTAAATCAAACTAGGCGTACGCACCTACATACCATTGTTGCTAACCGCAAAACACAGTTGTGCTCGCTATAACATGAGGCCGAAGTCTAAGCTAGAACTTCGGCCTTTTGACTTACTTGTGTTTTAGGTATAGACGTGGAGTAGCTTTAATGGCCATTGATGCGTTTATATAGCTACGAAGCGTTGCTCAATGCTTTGAAATGTGTGTACCAAGTTTTGATACACTTGTGCCATGTCGTGGCACGTTGGTTGCATGACGCGGCACATGTGTATCGCGACTTGGAACAATGGCTTGGGCTTAGGCCAGCGCAGGCTAAGTCTACAAGTGATTTTGGCCATAAGGTGTGAGTAGAGATTGATTGAGGATTAGCACACGATACTAAATAACAAGAGGCCTATAAGCGTTTGGCAGTGCAAACATTTATAGGTCTGAGCCTAACTACATAAAAACGCCTGAAACACTTGGCCAAACGCGCAAAAAAACGTAACTTTGCACAGCTAACGACAACACTAAGGTATTACACAACGTATGGACGACTATCATAGTTGCACGCAATAGACCAGACGGGAAGGAGTATCACATGCTGAACAAAGGCCTTTCCGCCACGCAGGTGCAAAGCAACTGCACAACACACATCACTCTATCATCAATCAAGGAAAGGTACGAGCCATACCACGCTCGGCACTAAGAAACAGAAGCACACAGCATGATCACCTTCTGGAATACCAAAGGCGCACTGCGCACCATCGACCAATGGGAAACCAACTGTTGGACGCAGGTAACAACCCCTAACGAAACAGACGAACATTACCTCGTGAACGAAATAGGCGTTCCAGCCTATTTTCTCGACGACATACGAGACAAAGATGAGCGACCACGCTACGAATACGAAGAAGGCTGGGTGCTTATCATCTTGCGCATACCCTACGTGAAAGAAGTACGCTCACGCACACCCCATACCACAATACCGCTCGGCATCATACTCAATAAAGGCATTTGCATCACGGTGTGTAACTTCGAGACCAACATGATGATTGATTTCGTGAGCTATCAGCAAAAGCGTAACCAAGGCTTTACGGACTCGGTAGATATGGTGTTTCGCCTCTTTCTCTCGTCGGCCGTGTGGTATCTCAAACGCTTGAAGCAAATCAGTATCCTTATCGAAGACTCTAAAAAGAGCCTTGATGGCTACATCAGCAATGAAGATCTCGTGGGCCTATCACGTTTGCAAGATAGCATTACTTATTTTGCTACTGCTATCCGTAGCAACGAAAATCTTCTCGTGAAGCTACGCTCAAAATTGCCCGTAGACGAACTTGATGCTGACCTTATAGAAGATGTGATGATTGAGATGAGTCAGGCACGCGAAACATCAAGCATCTATGCCAACATCTTGGATAGCACGATGGAAACCTATGCCAACGTAATCAACAACACTACGAACGCCGTGATGAAGAAGATGACCTCGGTCTCTATCGTCTTGATGGTGCCTACGCTCGTAGCTAGTGTGTTTGGTATGAACCTCCATAGTGGTATTGAAACAGACTGGTGGGGCTTCCCTGCGGTTTGCGTATTTAGTTTACTTATTACGATTGTGTTTTACTATGTCTTCCGTAGGAAACTATGGATATAAAATCAAAAGTAACGTCTGGCAGCTCATTGAGCTATCAGACGTTATTTTTGATAAGTATGTTAGCAAGCCTTGAAAAAAGAGGCAAGGTGTGGGGCAAACTTTCTTCGTGCTAGACGAGGCGGATAGCAACATCGATACCCGCAATGGCTTTAACGGCATTGCAAGTGTCTATCACATGCTGCGTGTCACGTACGCCAAGCATTAGTTCACCCTCGAAGATACCATTGTTGCTCTCTAAGTTTACTTTTTTGATAAATACCTGCATGTCACGTGATAGCACATCAATGACTTGTGACAAGATACCTCGTGAGTCTAGCCCTTTGATATAGATGGTGGCGTCAAACTCTGATTTTCCATGCATTTCCCACGTTACGGCTACTAGCTTAGACCCAAACTTGTTTTTCAGTCGCATTGCTTCGTCACAGCCACGCTTATGCAGTATGATGCGCTCCTCGTCAGTGAGATAGGCTAGTGTTTCATCGCCAGCAATAGGGCGGCAGCAAGGTGCGATTTCACAATAAGGTAAATTGGTTTCGGTCAGTGTGATGCCCTTTTTGCGGTCGATGTTGTGAAAGAAGTGGTGAGCGGCATCATCGTGTTCAGGTATGTTAGTTGTAGCCGTTCTGTCGGCATCGCTACGACCTAAGAATGGTACATAGCGTAACCAGCCTCGCCGTGTATATTTGCCTGCCAGCTTGTCGGCCAGCACCTGTGTGAGTTGTAGTGTGCCATTGCCTATGGCTGTGAGCAAGGCATCACGTGAGGGGCTGTGGGCAAAGTGACACAGGCGTTCTACCATTACAGGGCTATACATCATGTCGTGAGCCTGTAAAAACTCGATGAGGATAGCCTCACCCTTGTGACGCATCTCGCGGTCATTGCGGCGCAAAATAGCTTGTATCTTGCCCTTGGCCTTTGCCGTAGTAACGTATGCAAGCCACTCGCGCTTGACATGTTGTTGTTGGCTTGTAATGACTTCTACTTGATCGCCACTGCTGAGCACATGGCTGATAGGCACGAGGCGATGATTGACCTTTGCTCCCATGCAGTGGCTACCAATGAAAGAATGTATAGTAAACGCAAAGTCCAGCACGGTAGCTCCAGTAGGGAGTGTTTTGATATCGCCTTTGGGGGTAAAAACGAGTATTTCAGAGGCAAACAGATTGAGCTTGAATGTATCTAGAAAATCGAGTGTGTCGGGCTGGGGGTCGTCTAAAATCTCACGGATAGAGTTGAGCCACTTGTTTAGTTCCTCGTCTTCCTTGGGTATGGTGTTGTTGCCCTTGTATTTCCAATGGGCAGCAAAGCCTTGCTCGGCAATGTCGTCCATGCGGTCGGAGCGTATTTGTACCTCTATCCATGAGCCACGATGGCTCATGAGTGTCACGTGTAGGGCTTGGTAGCCATTGGCTTTGGGCTGTATAAGCCAGTCGCGTGTGCGGTCGGGGTGTGTTTTGTAGATTTGTGACAAGCCTACATAGATGTTAAAGCACTCATTGATTTCTTCTTCGCGTTTCTTAGGCTTAAAAATGATACGTGTGGCTAGAATGTCGTAAACCTCTTCAAAGGCGAGGTTTTTCTTCTGCATTTTTTGCCAAATACTATAAGGACTTTTGATGCGTGCCTTGATGGTATATTCTACACCTTGTGTATCAAGCATCTTGCGAATGGGTGCTATAAACTCCTCAAACAGCTCGATGCGTTGTGCTTCGGTAGCTGCTAGTTTTTGAGTAATAGCCTCGTAGGCTTCGGGGTGTTCGTATTTGAAGCTGAGGAGTTCAAGCTCGCTCTTTATTTTATTTAGTCCCAAGCGCTCTGCTATAGGAGCAAAGATGAAGAGGGTCTCGCCCGTGATACGGTGGCGTTTGCTGGGAGGCATACTCCCGAGGGTACGCATGTTGTGTACGCGGTCGGCGAGCTTTACGAGAATGACGCGTATGTCATCGCTCATCGTGAGCAGTAGTTTCTTGAAGCTCTCTGCTTGTAGCGAGGCACGCTCTACGAAGATACCACCACTGATTTTTGTTACTCCCGTGACGATATTTGCTACCTTATGACCAAAAAGGTTGGCAATGTCTTCGGAGGTATAGTCAGTGTCTTCCACCACGTCGTGTAAGAGTGCTGCACAGATGGTGGTACTACCCATACCCATCTCTTCGCAGCATACTTGTGCTACGGCTATGGGGTGTAGTATATAAGGCTCACCAGAACGGCGGCGTACTCCCTTATGGGCTTGTCGAGCAAAGTTGTAAGCCCGTGTGATGATGTCTATCTTCTTGCGGTGATTGCTGTTGAGGTAGGTGGCTTTAAGATGTTCGAAGGCTGCCGTGATCATGCGGTCGTCAGCCTGCTCTTGTGTTTCAAAAGCATCGTGGTGAGTAGCGTTGGCATCCATACTATACGAGCGTTGAGAGTGGGTAGTTAGTCGTGCAAAACGGTAGAGCCTCTACCAAAGCACCGAAATGTGGCCGAGTGAAGGCTGCATTTCGTGCGCTTAGAGGTGGCTTATCGCCTTTTTTTCTTGCTTGCAGTTTTTTTGGTCGCAGCTTTTTTCTTAGTGCTTGTTTTCTTACTTGTGGCTTGGCGTTTGTTTGCTTGGCGTTTGCTCACTTTGGCAGTTGCTTTTTTGCCTTTGGCTTTACTGCTAGTTGTGCGCGTTGTGGTACGTCGTGTCGTGGTTTTGGCAGGGGCAGCAGCTTTCTCATCGACCTCTACGGTTGGTCGGTGTGTTTGTAGGCTTTCAAGGTTGTAAGTGTATATACCATCTTTAGCATCTATAAACGCAGTGATGGCTCCTAGTGGTAGGCGTACGACACAGGTTTGCGCATTGCCAGGGATAAGGTTCGTGAGGTATTGTGGGTTGAGGTCGCGTAGCATATCAAGGCTTACGTGACAGATGTCGGCAATTTGCTCGAAGTAAAGGTCGCGATTGACGTGGAGCGTATCTGTGGCTTGTGGCAGTGTGCTTTGCATGGGGCAAATGTTATGCTCACAATAGTAGGTCATAGCATAGTTGGCTGCGATAAAGCCTGGCACATAGCCACGTGTTTCGCGAGGTAGATAGGGATAAATAGCCCAATAGTCGCGTGTGCCACCTGCCCGACTAATGGCTTTTTCTACGTTCGTAGGCCCACAATTATAGGCTGCAATGACGAGGTTCCAATCGCCATAAATTTTGTATAGGTCGCGTAGGTAGCGTGCCGCAGCATCTGATGATTTGATGGGGTCTAGGCGGTCGTCAATGAGGCTTGACTGGTCTAGGCCATAGCGGCGTGCTGTACCTATCATAAATTGCCATAGACCAGCTGCACCAGCATGGCTCTTGGCGGTGGGCATGAGTGCCGACTCTATTACTGGTAGGTACTTTAATTCGAGAGGAAGGCCATAGCGGTCTAGTGCTTCTTCAAAAATAGGCACATAAAAGTTGCTTGCGGCTAGCATGAAGCTGACCGAACGACGTAAACGCCCCATATATAGGTCAATATAGCGACGCACTACGGGGTTGTAGGTCATCTCCATTACGGTTTGCAAGCGTTGTAATCGGTCAATGTATTCTTGGTCGGTAAAGGTAGGGTTCGTGTTGCTATGGTGGCAGCCAGTGTCACTGATGATGTAGTGTGCAGAGGCCCACTTCTCGAGAGCACTCTCGCCTGCTGCGTCCATACCCTCAAAGAGCTCGGGAATGTTGTCGGTAGACGATGATGTTACTACTACGCTTTCGTTGTTTTTAGAGTCGTTGTCATGCTCAATAACTTGTGAAAAAACATTAGTAGGGCTGACAACAAAGTATGCCACAAGGGCGAATAGCTTTATCTTTTTCATGTTCTGTGTAGAGAGTATCGTTTTAGGAGGTCTGCGCTAGTTAAAATGTAAGTGCACAGCCTACGCCCATGGTTGTCGAAGGTTGTAGAGCATGGCTATTGCTAATGACAGCTGGGCGGACGCGCATGCTGAGATTGGGCGAGATGTCAAATACCGATAGCTCAGCATCGACGTAGGCATCTATCACACTAAGGGCATAGACTGCACCAAATGCGATGATGCTCATATCTCGGTAGCGGCGGTAATAGTCTTTACGGCGCTTGAATATGCTTTTGAGGTATTCTTCACGGCTGGCTACATCGTAGTTTGGGGGGAGTATGTTGAGGTAGCTTTTGGTGTTGGGGTCGCTATCCATAATGTCAAGATAGGCCTGTGAGTAGTCAGAGTACATGCGCTGGTTCCAAATGAGGGCATAGGTACAGCCGAAAAAACCGCCATAGATGAGGGGAAGTTTCCAATACTTCCGGTTGTAGATTTGTCCTCCCCCAGGGATAACGAGTGCGAGCCATAACGCACGCTTGGGGTTGGGGATAAAGGTGGTTTGTCGTAGTGCTTGTGCTTGTTTAGCTAGGCGTTTGCGGTCGCTACGGCTAAGTGTTTCTAGGCTAGTAGATGTATCTAGCAGAGCGTCTAGCTGTTGCTGGTTTAGGCGTGCTACGCTGTCGCTTGTGAGCTGTATAGCAAAGAGCGTGTCTGTACGTACAGTGTCGCTAGGTGTTTGCCCCATTACCAATGTAGCGCAGCAAGTCAAAAAGACTGCTGCGACTATACGCCAAAGGGTATTGCTATGCTTCCACGTCATAGGGGGCTTTTGTTAGGTATGTGTTATTACCTCTATTGCTCGGCACTTCTCTCTTGGGAAGAGGGGTTGAGTAGGCTGATGATGTGTTGCAGTTCTTGCTCGTTGGCAAAGGGAATGCTGATTTTTCCCTTGCCTTCTTGATTGCAGCTGAGCTGTACTTTGGTAGTAAAAAACGCAGAGAGTTGCTCGCGAAGGGCTGTAAAGATAGGAGCTTGCTCGTTTTGTATTTTTTTTCGTCCAGACTTCACTTCTTCTCCTGCATTGAGGCGTGCTACCATATCTTCTACGGCGCGTACAGAGTAGCCCTTAGTAACGATTTCGCGGAATAGCCGCATCTGCTGTGTTGGGCTTTCGAGGCCGAGTAGAGCACGCGCATGACCAGCCGTGAGTGTGCGTTGCTGCAAAGCCAGCTGTACGGCAGCAGGTAGTTTGAGTAGGCGTAGGGCATTGGCTATCGTAGCACGATTTTTACCTACATTGCGACTTAGCTCGTCTTGTGTTAGCTGATGTTGCTCAATGAGGTGCTGATAGGCCAAGGCTACTTCGATGGCGTTAAGGTCTTCTCGTTGGATATTTTCCACGAGTGCCATTTGCATCATCTTCTCATCGTCGGCTGTACGTATATAGGCTGGTATTTTGTCTAGTCCAGCGAGCTGTGATGCACGCCAGCGACGCTCCCCTGCGATGATTTCGTACTGTCCATCTTCCATGTGGCGTAGTGTGATGGGCTGTACGATACCTAGCTGCTCAATGCTTTCGGCTAGCTCTGCAAGTGCCTCTTCGTCAAACTCACGGCGAGGCTGGTTGGGGTTAGGGCGTATTTGTGTGATGGATACTTCGCTGATAGACGAAGAACCCTCTGTGCGTACGGGAGCATTGGTCGCGATGAGTGAGTCAAGGCCACGGCCTAAGGCAAACTTCTTTTTTACCGCCATAGAGTGTATATCTTTGTAGAGGTTATAATACTGGTGTACAGACTATTGTTCTGCCGCCTTTGCGTTTCGAGTGATAATTTCCTTTGCCAGTGCCAAGTGGTTGCGTGAGCCGATAGAGTCAGCATCGTAGAGAATAGCTGGCTTGCCATGGCTTGGTGCTTCACTGAGCTTCACGTTGCGGTGTATCATGGTGCTAAATACCATTTCTTGGAAGTTGCTGCGCACCTCTTCTACCACTTGGTTGGCTAGGCGCAAGCGACTATCGTACATGGTAATGAGAAAGCCTTCAATCTGTAAGCGTGTGTTAAGGCTTTGCTGGACACGACGAATAGAGGTGAGCAGCTGAGCAATGCCTTCAAGCGCAAAATACTCTGCCTGTACGGGGATAAGCATAGAGTCGGCAGCTACCATCGCATTCACGGTAATGAGAGCTAGCGATGGTGAGCAGTCGATAAGTATGTAGTCGTATTCATTGCGCAACTTTTCTACGACATCTTTTAGTACAAATTCGCGGCGGTTACCCGATAGCTCTACGTTGGCCGCAGCTAAGTTGTTGTGTGAGGGCAAAATATCTAGCCCTGGCACTTCGGTTTCGTAGATGGCTGCGTGTGGGTCTTCGCCATTGACCATGCACTCGTAGATAGAGATGTCAACTATCCCAGGGTCTACACCAAGGCCACTTGATGCGTTGGCCTGTGGGTCAAAGTCAATGAGTAACACCGTCTTTTCGAGTGTGGCGAGCGAGGCGGCAAGGTTCATCGTGGTCGTAGTTTTACCTACACCCCCCTTTTGATTAGCAATGGCGATTATTTTTCCCATAGTGCGTAGCTGTTGGCAGTGAGCCGTTAGTAGAAATCTATACGTTAGTACAAAGTTAGCAAAAAAAGCGCGAACACCACTGTTTCATACCTGTGAGTTCGTGCTTTTTTTGTATTTTTGTCCTCTCATCTATGACTTATTTGATAGTGCCTATGACTGCAAAAATTATACCTACTACGCCCGATACGCGTCCTCTCGTGCTCCTTTGCAACGACGATGGCTACGATGCCCCTGGCCTACGCCATGTTATTAACACACTGCGTCCTATTGCACGCCTCATGGTAGTGGCACCTAGCGGACCGCGATCGGGTAAGGCATGTAGCATTACTACCGAAGTGCCATTTACCAACCGCTTGGTAGAACACGAATCGGGCGTTACCATTATGGCCTGTACGGGCACACCAGTAGATTGTGTGAAGCTAGCACTTGACCATCTGATGCTTGATGAGCCACCTGTACTAGTAGTGAGTGGCATCAATCATGGTAGCAATGCCTCTATCAACGCCCACTATTCAGGTACCGTAGGTGCTTGTATTGAAGCTGCTATAAAAGGTGTGCCTGCCATCGCGTTTTCGCACCTCAGCCACAGCTGGCGTACTGACTTTGCTCCTACATCGCGCTACATTCTCCATCTCGTGCAGCACGTGCTAGCCCACCCATTGCCCAAAGGGAGCTTGCTCAATGTAAACTTCCCAGAGGGCGATACGTATGTGGGGCTACGGGTATGCCGTATGGCTAATAGCCAGTGGAGAAACGAAGTAGAGCCTGCTAGCCGACCTGGTAGCCATAGTCAATATTATTGGCTCGGTGGGGCTCAAGTAGACCTCGAGCCCAATAGCACTGATACCGACTTGCATGCCTTGCGCGAAGGCTACGTGTCGGTGGTGCCACTTACGCTAGATATGACCCACTACGACTTGCTTACTACCCTTCCTACAATGTTGTAATTGTAGGTAGAGAGCTTACAAAGACACATGAAGTATTTTCTTATCGCAGGCGAGGCTAGTGGCGACTTGCACGCCTCGCACCTCATCACTGCGTTGCGTGTGGCCGATGCCGAAGCTACTTTTGTAGGCTTCGGTGGCGACTTGATGCAAGCCTCTGGCATGCGCCTATTACGTCACTACAAGCACACTGCATTTATGGGCTTTGTGCAAGTATTGCGCCACTTACCTACGATTGTACGTGCAATGCGTCAGTGTAGGCGAGCTTTACAAGAGGAGTGTCCCGATGCTGTTATCCTAATAGATTACCCAGGCTTCAATCTCCGCATGGCACGTTATGCTACAGAGTTGGGGCTGCCAGTTTATTACTACATTGCGCCTAAGGTGTGGGCATGGAAAGAAGGGCGTGTGGCGCAGATAAAACGTTACGTAAAGCGTGTGTATAGCATTTTACCCTTTGAGGTAGATTTCTTTCAAAAGCGCCATGGGCTGATGGCACACTACGTAGGCAACCCTACGGCCGAGGAGGTAGCTGCCTATCGTGCAACGCACGTTGATGATAGTGTAGAGCGGCTCCACGCCGAGGGACTTGTAGATAGTACACGCCCCATTATAGCATTGCTCGCAGGCAGTCGAAAGCATGAGGTGAGAGACAATTTGCCACACATGTATCGTGCTGCTCGCCCCTATATCTCCCAGGGCTATCAGGTCGTTATCTCGGTGGCCCCCGACCTTAGTGAGCCTTATTATAAAGCCCTTTTAGCTGCCGAGGGACTGCTGCCTGAAGGCGAAGCGCACATTAGTCTATTGCCTCACGCTGCACATCGGTTGATGCATTTGGCTACAATAGCTCTTGTAACCTCTGGCACGGCTACGCTCGAAACGGCACTCTTTGGTACACCTCAAATCGTGTGTTATTATACGCCCCTACCGTGGCTTGTTGGCTGGCTGCGTAAGGCGTTTTTGAAGGTAAAATATGTGTCACTAGTTAATCTTGTGGCCGACGCTCCTATCGTGCCCGAACTTGTGGCCGATACATTTTGTCCCGCTAGCTTAGCCTATCACTTGGCTGCTTTATTACCCGAGGGGCAGGCCAGGCAAGCCCAGCGCGAAGGTTATCGCTGCATAGCCGAGCGTCTTGGCACCATGCCTGCGGCCGAGCGTACGGCCGAGTTGCTCTTGCTGCATTTGGCCGAAGATGTTCAGTCGTCTGACGCTTAGCTAGGTATTGACCTTCTAGTGTCGTAGATGAAGGCACAAGGTTTTGTCTGCAGACCACGAGCCAATGTCCGTAGTCCTCAGACTAATGTCCGAGGTTGTCAGACGTTTGT
>JAUMYJ010000029.1 GCA_030528715.1 Bacteroidales bacterium
ATGTGTATCTTGGCGTGATACAAGTGTGCCATGACACGATACAATATTTAGTGTCTAATACACCATAACGTAGCGCATATGTGTGGGAGTTGTGGTGCTATCTGTGTGTACGCTTAGGGCTATGCTATCTTGCCCAGCTACAAGTATGTGGGCTAATGGGCGTAGGTCTATACTGAGATAGTGTGTGTGGGTGTAGGCTGCTAAGGCTTTGCTAGGCATGCGATAGAGGTGTAGTGTGGCTGTTTGTGTACCATGGGGGGTAGCTTGTATTGTGTCGCGTGTCAGTGCAAAGGTAGGCACTTCGCCATGAGTGCGTACGTTGATGCGTAGGTTGATAAAATGGCTGCTACGCCACAGCGTGACAACCTGCATCGTTGGCGTATCTTGTGGAGGGAGCTTAGCAGCGGTGGGTACAGATAAGGTCGTGGCCATGCGCGTGGCACCTAGTCGTACGCTGCCATCTGCCTGCCGCACAAGGTAGGCTAAAACGCGTAGCGTGTCGTTTGGCACGTGTGTTTGCACTTTATTGCTAATGCGTAGGTATGTGCCATTGTCAAGCAAAAGTGCTGTCGCACGTCCGTTGGCATCAGTCGTTAGAGAGCAAAGGTGTTGCTCGAAATTGTCTAGCACAGCCTCTTGTTCACTGCAAGCCATGCAGGCTAGCACTAGCAGCGTAAAACACAAGCGTAGGTACACCATCACGACGAGATGTTATTGGCCGATAGTAGCCAAGTGGTTGAGTGCAGGGTTGGCATACATTTCGAGCAACTTGTGTCGCAGAAAAGTTTCGTCTTTTTGGGGTAGGTCAATGAGGGCAATACGCTCTGCTAGGTATTGCTCGGTAGCTGCTTTCTCTTGTGGTGTGTAGTGTGCAGCTAGTGTGTTGGTGTTGTGCAGCAAGTCGGCCGCTACGTAATTGATAGGGTAGAGGCGATACATACTATGGATATAGTAGTCAAGGCGTGCTGCTAGCTGCTCGTAAAAGTCTGCCTTGGGCAGTGTAGCTAAGGCATCTATGTCAGCATCAAGTGTTGCGCCCATAGCGAAGTGAATGCGTCCTTTATAGCCAAAGATACCTACTTGCATGTTGGTTAAGTCGTCGGCAGGGCTTTTTTTAAAGGCAGGGTTGTCACGCTTTTGTTGAAACTCCTTGGCTTTAAGGTAATCGCATGGATCAAATTCGTAAGAGAGTGCCATCGGCACGATACGCAAGGCTTTAAGACTCTCGGTGTGACTGCCTGATCCGCCCATGGCTAGCATTTTTAAGATGGCGGTGTCGGTACGATCATCGGAGTCTTTGGCACGCCCTTCTCGCTGTGCTATCCATACGTTTTCGTGCTTAGTGCTGGTGGCAAAGTGAATGTAGCGGCTCATGCGTGCACTATTGGCTAGCGTTTCGCGTAAGCCAGCGGAGCGATAGACTATAAAACTCTTGACTACGCGCACCAAAGTGTGTATCCAGGGGTACACGAGAAGGTTGTCGCCAATAGCTATTTCGACCGTCGTAGGGAAACCATTGTCAAGCATTAAGACACTCGTAAAAGCAGGGTCAATAATGATGTCGCGGTGGTTGCTCACAAAGGTGTATCCCTGCTGCTTGTTGGTAAGGTGTTCGCAAGATAGCGTTACACCATTGGCTTTCTCGGCCATGAGTTTTTTGAGCAGAGGATAGAATAGGGCTTTTTGCACTTCGAGACCCGTACGACACTGGCGTAGTTGTGTCAAGGCCGCTTCGATAGGTAGCGGTGCTATGAGGCCAGCGACCATTTGTAAAAACTGCTCGTCAGCAATGAGTTGCTCAATGGCGGTAGGTAGCTCTTCGGGGGTGAAAGGACGCATGGCGTCAAATTCGGCTGGAATGGTGTACATAGGCGTATGGCGTTAAAGTTAGATGGCAAGTGCAGACTCAATAATATCTGCCATAACCTCGCGTATATCTATCCCAGCAGCACGTACTTGCTGGGGTATGAAGCTTGTTTTTGTCATGCCAGGGGTAGTGTTTACCTCAATGAGGTAGATATGCTCTTCGCCCGATGGCCCACTTAACATGTAATCGATACGAATGATACCGCGCGCACCAATCAGGCGGTATATCTCGGCGGTAAGTGCTTGTACACGTTCAGTAGTAGTAGTAGCTATGCGGGCGGGTGTAATTTCTTCTACCTTGCCATTGTACTTGGCATCGTAGTCAAAAAACTCTTGTGTCGTTACAACCTCTGTGATGGGAAATACCACCATGCCTTGTGTCGCACTATGGTAGCAACCACAGGTAATCTCGGTGCCTGTCATGAGGGCTTCTATCATGACTTCGCTACTCTCTTTGAGGGCCGTATTGATGGCAGTTGCTAGCTCAGACTTATGCTTGACTTTAGTTACTCCAAAACTACTACCGCCAGCATTCGGCTTGACAAAGCAGGGGAGGCCTAAACGCCTTACAATATCGTGGTCGGTAGGGCGTGGCTGGCCTTGCACGACACGGATACTATCGCTAATAGTGTAGCCAAAACTACGCAAAAAGTTATTGAGTACAAACTTGTTAAACGTGAGGGCTTCGACCAGCACACCCCCTGTATTATAGGGTAGACCTATGAGGTCGAAATAGCCTTGGAGCGTACCATCTTCGCCAGGTGTGCCATGAATGGTGATGTAGGCAAAGTCGGGTACGATGCGTGTGCCGTCGTGCGTGACGAAGCCAAAATCGTTGCGGTCAATGCTATAAGATTGGCCATCGTAGAGGGCAATCCATCCCTCGGGAGTGATGAGAGCTGTGTAACAGTGGTAGTGCTCGGGCATGAAACTATGAATACCCTCTGCACTGCGTAGAGACACTTCGTATTCGGACGAGTAGCCACCAGCTACGATGGCGATAGTACGGTGTTGCATATTGAATTAAAAGTGGTGTATGTGGTCTTCCTATTTTATGATAAACCAAGCGTTGCTAATCGGTCATGCTGCGGCTACTGTTGGCATATTGTCGCCAACGCTCAATAAGTATGCGCATATCTTCGGGTAGCTCGGTCGTAAAGTGCATTTCTTCGCCAGTTGTAGGGTGCACAAACCCTAGGGTGTGGGCATGTAACGCCTGTCGTGGGCAGAGGGCAAAACCATTGCGTACAAACTGGCGGTAGCTGCTCGAATTGGTGCCACGCAAAATGGTGTCGCCACCATAGCGTGCATCGGCAAAGAGGGGGTGGCCAATGTGCTTCATGTGCGCACGTATTTGGTGTGTTCGCCCTGTTTCGAGTACACAACTGATAAGGGTGACATAGCCAAAGCGCTCCTCTATGGTATAGTGGGTTACTGCTGGTTTACCTATACCGCTATCGGGCGCAAAAACGGCCATCTGCATGCGGTCGCGTGGGTCGCGAGCGATATTGCCCTCGATGCGGCCTTGTGACTCGTCAAAATTGCCCCATACGAGCGCATTGTAGCGGCGATGTGTTGTTTTGTTGAAAAACTGCAAGCCAAGATGTGCTTTGGCTTCGGGGGTTTTGGCTATTACAAGTAGTCCTGAGGTGTTCTTGTCAATGCGATGTACGAGCCCCACGCTAGGGTCGTTGGGGTCGTAGTTGGGATTATTACGCAGGTGCCATGCAATAGCATTGACGAGTGTGCCAGTATAGTTGCCATGCCCAGGGTGTACACAGAGCCCAGCGGGCTTATTGATGACGAGTACCTGGTCGTCTTCGTACACGATGTCAAGTGGTATGTCTTCGGGGTCTACACGATTGTCGTAAACGGGGCGGTCAAGGAGTAGTGTTACTACATCGGCCGGTTTGACGCGGTAGTTGCTCTTTACCGCGCGGCCATTAACTTGTATAAATCCCTGCTTGGCCGCAGCTTGAATGCGGTTGCGCGAGGTGTTGGGTAGGTGTACGATAAGAAACTTGTCTACGCGCATCAGTTGCTGACCTGGGTCGGCCACTACACGAAAATGCTCGTAGAGCTGAGCCACTTCGTCGGGGTCTTCCGAAAGTATAGAGGGTTCGTTGCCCCATTGCTGTGTGTTCTCGGCTAACAGCTGTGCCTTGATGACTTCGTGTGCCAAATTGTCGGAGGTAAATGTCATGCTGCTAAGCTCAAAGTTAGTAGTCTATGGTTGTAGTAGGTGTGCTAAACGCTTCTTCAAAATCAGTTGCCTCCTCAGCATAGCCATCAAGGAGGCTATCGTTAGCGTTGTCGTAGCCCTCGCCTACAAAAAGTGTTACCTCGGCGTTGCTTGGGACGTGTTCGCCCACACGCACGCTGCGACCATTAACGCGTACTTCATATACCCACTCGGGCTCGCCATGTGTGTAGCGTATAGGTGCCAAGCGAAAGCCTATGGCTTGTAAACGGGTTTGTGCCTCGCGTAGCGAGCTGTTGTCGGCAATGTCGGGAAAGGGTACAAGACGTGCATGCCCACTATTGATAGTGAGATAGATGGTGCGGCCTGGTTTGACTTCTTTGCCTGCGACTTCGCTTTGGTCAAGAATGATACCAGCAGGTAGTGTAGCTACATAGCCAGTGTCACGCACTTCGCCCCTTAGACCCGCCGCTTCAAGCGTTTCGAGGGCAGTCAGCTCTTTTTTTTGCTTGACATTGGGTACGCTGACGACTTGACCGTGGAGGGTATAGGCATCTAGCCAATAGAGTACTGCCACGATGATGCCCACAAGTAGCACCACCATGCCCAAAAGGTTGCCCCATACGATAGGAGCATTGAGTTTGCGTAGCGTTGTTTTCAGTCCCATGTTGTATTTGCTATCAATTTACGGCTACAAAGATACGCAGAATTTTGCAAGTCACCCCTCTGCATATCGCTTTTTTGAGTGAGAGCAGAGGGGGAGTAGATGGTGTGGTTTAGCGCAGATGCACAGAGTTAATGCGTAGCTTTTCGTCCTTGTAGGGTAAAACGCTTTTCGTCTGTAATGTGCCCATGATGGTCTATTGCTATACTAAATGTGATAGGCTTACGCTTAATGCTACGCTTGACATATACAAAAGCTGTATAGCGCATTTGGCTCCTAGGGGGCATCATATTGATAGGCTGTGAGGGCGATATGAGTAAGTGCTTGCCGGGCATGGCACGCACTAATGGTACGATATTGGTCAAGGTGTGGCTGGTCGTGTTGTGTAGCACAAAAACGATTTCTACACGCTCTTCGGGAGCCAGTATCCCATCGGTAACATCTTCATAGACGGAGATAGCTTCAATCGCAATGCTAGGTTTCGTGTTAGTGTTATGGGGCGATTTATAGTGATAGGTATTTGGTGTTGGCTCTGTCCATTGTGTTACGACTTCGGATCGGCTTAGGTCATGGCGCCTAGTTCTGAGGTTGGGAGCGGTGGTAGCATGGCCTATCACACCACCTGCTACCATGCCAATGGCATTGCCCAAGGCAGAGGAACGTGGGCCGCCAGCTAAATCGCCCATGGCTGAGCCTATCATGCCACCAAGTACGGCACCATGATATGTAGCAGCTATCTGGCGATCCATCGTGACTGAAAAACAGCTTGCTAGACATAGGCTCGCAAGACTCGATAGTACTATTGATTTCATCGTTTTTTAGTTTGTAAGCACAGCGTCAATAGCGGTGTATGGCATGGCCTGTATCAAAGTTGTTGTGGTAGCTTTACGCGCTTTGAGCAGTAGTGAGGGTGTCAGGATATGTTTGCTAGCAGCATCGTCGCTTGTGATAGTGCCGATACATAGTGCGTCATGGCTCAACTGTGACTGCAAGATGTTCTAATTGTGTCAACCATTGGTTAAAACGTGGTGCTTTGGTGCGTAAGTCGTTTAGACCTATGTGTTCGGCTATCAAGCAGCCATGTAGTATTTTTGTATATTGAGGTATGTGCTGTTCTAAGCGTTTGCTAGGTGCTGTTGCTTTACCATTATTAATGGTTTCGGGGTTGGGATGCTCTCTTATGATTTGCTCGATGTCTGTGTGGTTACATTCGTCGGGCTTGAAGAGTATCTTAAATGGTTCTATCCGATTAAATAATAAGCCTTCAAATTCGTGCAACTGAATGTATGGAATAAAACGATAGCGTAGTTCCTCGTCTAGCGCGACTTT
Source organism: Bacteroidales bacterium (assembly GCA_030528715.1). GTDB lineage: Bacteria > Bacteroidota > Bacteroidia > Bacteroidales > Bacteroidaceae > Alloprevotella. The sequence goes on from JAUMYJ010000029.1 coordinate 6,060, forward strand.
CATGCCTTTTTCTACCCTCGTGACAAACGAGACTCTGTCAATGGTATCTAAATGTTCCCACTGAGGAAAGTCGTGCTTCTTATCGATGCCATAGAAATCAAAGAGCGTTGTTACTATGGCCTTTTTGTTCTCTTTGAGGTGTCGTTCTATATGCTGTTTGAGTGTAGCCCATTTGACAATACCACCTTTGCCGACAAGTGGTGTTTGAAAATAATAGTTTTCGAAAACAGGCTGAAGCACTGACCGAACAAACTCTTGCTCTGTTTGTCCCTCGCAGATGATAATAATAATCTGTTGCATGTTTGTGGTAGGCTAATAATTGGGCTGTGCAGCAGCGATGATACTTTTCACCCAAAGCTCTCCAAGGGTATAGTCGTTATCAAGCCATACGCTAAGTTCTTCAGCACTTAATCGTTTAAAAAAGCTCTCGCCCTTTTGCTGATCTACGGCAATAATATCCTTGGGTTCAAAATAGCTGATGAGTTCGGCCGATTGTGTGGCAGCTATCACTTGGCACTTACGCTGTGCAGCCGATTGTATAAGTCCTGCTAGCTTAGCAATGGCAAAGGGGTGAAGTCCTAGTTCGGGTTCGTCTATAATAATCGTGTTTGGTAAGTTGGGCTGTAAAAAGAGTACCGTTAAGGCAATGAAGCGCAATGTGCCGTCAGAAAGCTCTTCCACGCCATAGGTAGTGTCGCTATATTTGTCAGTCCATTGTAAGTTTATGTACCCTTCACTATTGGGGTGTAGAAAGAAATCTGAAAAATAGGGGGCAACCGACTTCACCACGCTCACAATGCTGCGATAAGTGGTTGGGTATTCTTTTTGGATGTTATAGAGGTAGGCGGCTAGATTGTGGCCGTCGGCATAGAGGTAGTGTTGATCGTTGTCAATATGGCTGCTTTTGGCAAAGGGAGTAGACACCCCAGTATCGTGAAAGTGGTATTTTCGACACTGTGTGATATAGTTTCTAATGTATGACGCTCGGGGTAGGTCAGAGTACTTTAATTGGGCCTCATTGTTAAAGGGATTGATGCCCCATGGATTTCCCTTGAAATATAGATTTTCTTCTTTAAAGAAGAAACGCCCATCAGTAGTTGGTACTATGGTCGCTGCATATCCATTAATGTCAAAGTCTAAGTAGAAATAGAGTTCCTCTGTCTGCTTGCGACCATGATGTAAGAATTTATCAACACCTCCACGTTTAGCTATATAAGTGTTGAGCTTGAGCTCGTAGAGATTGTATAGGAAATCAAAAAACGACACAAAGTTGCTTTTACCACTCCCATTAGCACCAATAAGTATGTTAATGGGGCGCAGGTCTATTGTAAGCCTTTTAATAGACTTATATCCTTTGATTTCGATTGACTTCATGGCAATTTAAAAGGCTTGGTATTAAGGGCATAAAGCACCCACGCTTTACCTCATGGTATGGAGTATGGCGTGTGTGTTTTATGCTTTGGAATTTTTATTAAGTTATAAGTGCAAGGCTTAGCCTAGGCTGCGGTAGCGGGCTTTGGGCTCTTCTTTGCCTAGACGTTTGGCCTTGTTGGCTTCGTAGTCAGAGTAGCCTCCCTCGAAGTAAAATACCGTGCCATCGCCCTCAAACGCTAAGATGTGTGTACAGATGCGGTCTAAGAACCAGCGGTCGTGACTGATGACTACCGCACAGCCTGCAAACGCTTCGAGCCCTTCTTCTAAGGCACGGAGCGTATTGACGTCGATGTCGTTGGTCGGCTCGTCTAAAAGTAGTACGTTGCCCTCCTCTTTAAGCGCTAGGGCTAGGTGCAAGCGGTTACGCTCGCCACCCGACAGCACACCACACTTTTTTTCTTGATCCGAGCCAGAGAAGTTGAAGCGACTCAAATAGGCACGGGCATTGACGTCACGGCCACCAAGCTTCATGAGCTCTACACCACCAGAGATAACCTCGTAGACCGATTTGTTGGGGTCAATGTCCTTGTGGCTTTGGTCTACATAAGCTAGTTTTACGGTTTCGCCCACTTCAAACGAGCCTGCATCAGGAGTTTCTAGACCCATAATTAGGCGGAACAATGTTGTCTTACCTACACCATTGGGGCCGATGACACCCACAATGCCATTGGGTGGCAACATGAAGTCTAAGCCATTGAAGAGTGTCTTGTCACCAAAGGCTTTGCTCAGTCCGTGGGCTTCAATAACCTTATTGCCTAGGCGTGGACCATTGGGAATGTAAATTTCGAGCTTTTGTTCTTTTTCTTGTTGGTCTTCGCTGAGGAGCTTGTCGTATGAGTTTAGGCGCGCCTTACCCTTAGCTTGACGTGCCTTGGGTGCCATGCGCACCCATTCGAGCTCACGCTCTAAGGTCTTACGGCGTTTGCTGGCGGTCTTTTCTTCTTGCTCCATACGCTTGGTTTTTTGTTCGAGCCAAGACGAGTAGTTGCCCTTCCAAGGGATACCTTCACCACGGTCAAGCTCGAGTATCCAGCCTGCCACATCATCGAGGAAGTAGCGGTCGTGTGTTACGGCGATTACCGTACCCTCGTATTGGTTAAGGTGCTGTTCGAGCCAGTCGATGCTTTCGGCATCTAAGTGGTTGGTAGGTTCATCAAGTAAGAGTACATCGGGCTTTTGTAAGAGCAAGCGACAGAGTGCTACACGACGACGCTCACCACCTGACAAGTGCTCTGCCGTACGGTCGCCTGGGGGGCAGCGTAGAGCGTCCATGGCACGTTCAAGACGGCTCTCTAAGTTCCACGCATCGGTGGCATCTATGATATCTTGTAGCTCGGCTTGTCGGGCAAAGAGCTGGTTCATCTTGTCAGCATCTTCGTAATATTCGGGTAGGCCAAACTTTTGATTGATTTCCTCGTATTCGTTAAGGGCATCTACGATGGGTTGTACGCCTTCTTTGACGATTTCGAGTACGGTCTTACTGTCGTCTAGCTCAGGCTCTTGTGGTAGGTAGCCTACAGTGTAGCCTGGTGAGAACACCACTTCGCCTTGATAGTCTTTGTCAAGGCCAGCGATGATTTTCATTAGTGTAGATTTACCCGAGCCGTTAAGACCTATGATGCCTATCTTCGCACCATAGAAAAAACTTAGGTAGATGTTTTTGAGTACTTGTTTGTTGTTTTGACGGATAGTCTTGTTGAGACCTACCATCGAGAAGATAATTTTCTTATCGTCTACTGTTGCCATGGTATCGTTGAGGGTATGTTGTTGCTTAGTTTAAGGAGAGGGTTTTTATGCTTGCGCATCGTCCCACGTGATGAGGCGGCTGCCATCAGCCTGCTCACTGATGTGCACGGCTACGGTGTCTTCGGGCAGTAGCTCTTCGATGAGCTCTGGCCACTCGATAAAGCAGAGCGCACCCGAATAGAAATAGTCTTCGTAGCCCATATCATAGACTTCGCCAAGCGACTTGATGCGATAGAAGTCAAAGTGGTGGATTAGCTCGCCCGAGGTTTCAGAGCGGTAGTCATTGACTATGGCAAAGGTGGGCGACTGCACGGTGTCGGTCACACCAAGGGCTTCACAAATGGCTTTGATAAAGGTCGTTTTACCCGCCCCCATGCTACCATAAAACGCAAATACCGTGCGCTGGTCAATCTGGGTGGCAAAGGTTTGGGCTGCTTGGCTTAGCTCGTCAAGAGCGTTGATTGTGATTTGCATATAAGTCGCTGTGCGTTATTTATCAATGGTAATGCTGCCTGAGCCTATCATCTTGCCATCGGCAAAGATGTGTGCTTGGAACGTGCCAGTGCTTAGAAATTCATTCACACTGACGTAGAGTGTTAGGCGCTGTTCTTCGCCATTGTACTCGATAGCTTTGGCGGCCGAGGCGTCGAGCGTACGATTTTCGTAGGCAAAGCTGCCACTCCTGCCTACAATGTCGCCTCCTGGCTTGCTTAGACGTAGGTATAGTGTGCGTTGGCCTGCTTGGGCTGTAACGTTTTTAGAGAGGGTAAACGAGATGGTGAAGCGAGCAATGTCTTTGACCTTTTTGGCGGCTTTCCCATTGCTCTTTTGTGCGCTAATGCTTACGCCCGTAGCATCGAGCTGTGAGGCGATAGCTACCTTTTCGTTGAGGGCGGCTTTTTCGTTGGTAAGACTGCCTATTTGTGCCGTAGCTTGCGTGTATTGTGTGCGTGCTTCATCGCGCTCGGCCGTAAGCTGGCTATTGGCTCGTTGCAAAGAGTCTACTTGTATGATATACGAGCGCAGCACGGCACGCACACTTTCTAACTCGTCTTTAAGACGAGAGATTTCGGCTGCATTAGTTGCCTTAACATTGCGTAGCTGAGCTTGCAGCTGCTTTACGCGTGCTTGTTCTTGCTCGATTTGGGCAAAGAGCGAGTCGTTGCGTATGGTCGATTTAAGCTCGTCGTACTCGCGTGTAAAGCGTTCGTACTCCTTTTGCATGTCTTCTTTATCGCGCTCTACGAGCTGCTGCATTTCGGCAAGTGCTTGTTCTTGTGCCTCGGCTTTTTGCTGGGTGTCATATACTAAGTAGCCTGCGCCACCCACGAGTAGTAGGGCAGCAGTGGCAATGCCTGCGATGGTAAGATTTTTCTTTGCCATAATACGGTGAGCAATTTAGTCAATGATGGTAATCCAGCCGTGTGTGTCGGGCTCAATGCCGTACTGAATGTTGCGAAACTTCTCGTACAGCTTACGACTCCATGGTCCAGGCTCGCCCTCACGGCCAAAGGTGTACTCTTTGCCTAGATCAGTGTCTACGATGCGTCCCACGGGGCTGATAACAGCTGCTGTGCCACAAGCGCCAGCTTCTTCAAATGTGGCAAGCTCTTCCTCGGGCACTGGCCGTACTTCAACTTGCATGCCAAGGTCTTTGGCCAGCTGTTGGAGGGTAAGGTTGGTGATAGAGGGCAAAATGCTCTCGCTCTTGGGAGTGACATAAGTGTTGTTTTTGATGCCAAAGAAGTTGGCTGCACCACACTCGTCAATATAGCGTTTTTCCTTGGCGTCGAGGTAAAACTCGCTTGCAAAACCTGCATCGTGTGCCTCTTTGTTGGCACGCATGCCAGCAGCATAGTTGCCTCCTACCTTAAAGGTACCAGTACCTTGCGGTGCCGCACGATCGTACTTGCGTGTGATTTGATAGCTATTGGTAGCAAAGCCACCACGGAAATAAGGGCCTACAGGCGTTACGAAAACGACAAACAAATACTCGTCTGCTGGGCGTACACCCACGCGAGCCCCTGTGCCAATGAGTAGCGGGCGAATGTAGAGTGATGCGCCACTCTCGTAAGGTGGCAAAAAGCGGCTGTTGAGCTTTACCGCACGCTTCACCATCTCTACGAAAAGAGCCGTGGGTACCTCAGGCATCATGATGCCACGTGCAGAGCGTTGCAGGCGCTCTGCGTTGGCTTCGAGGCGAAAAGCACGCACCTTGCCATCAGGGCAGCGAAAGGCTTTTTGCCCCTCAAAAGCCTCCTGACCATAGTGCAAACATGTAGCAGCCATGTGAATGTTGATGTGCTCTGAGCTGCTCACTTCAATCTCGCCCCACTGGCCATTACGCCAATAGCAGCGTACGTTATAGTCGGTAGGCATGTAGGCAAACGTAAGGTTTGCCCAGTCTATGTTAGGGTCAGGTTGTTGCATAGTCTGTTTATGGATTAAGCATGATTTAGCAATGAAACTCCTGCAAATATACACAAAAAAGCGCATTAAGATGGCTGCGATAGCTACGTTTTTGCATGCCATAGGTGCTATTGATGCATTTATCACCTTTTTCTCACAAACCTTGAAGCCTAGGCTGCACGAAATATTTTGTCTGAACTCTGTGGATAAATGGCCGAGGGCGTCAAACGTTTGTCCAAAGTCTGCTGGCAAATGGCCGAGGACGTCAGCCAAAGCGTTGTGCCTAAGTAGTGACTTGGCATAGCCTTGGCAGGAGCCATGCTTATAGCAAAGCTACGATATGCCTACAAGGTATGTGGCAAGAAATTAGTATCTTTGCACTCTACTTACTAAGCTAATAATAAGATACATCAAGATATGAGTTTACAATGCGGTATTGTGGGCTTGCCTAACGTAGGCAAGAGCACCCTCTTCAATTGCCTAAGCAACGCTAAGGCACAATCGGCTAACTTCCCCTTTTGTACCATTGAGCCCAATGTGGGGGTTATCACCGTACCCGATGAGCGCCTTAACGAGCTGGCTAAGCTCATCAATCCGCAGGCTATTATTCCCACTACGGTTGAAATCGTAGACATTGCAGGCCTTGTAAAAGGTGCTAGTAAAGGCGAAGGGCTGGGCAATAAGTTTCTAGGCAATATCCGTGAGACCGATGCCATTATACACGTGCTACGCTGCTTTGACGATGGCAACGTGGTGCATGTAGATGGTAGTGTAGACCCCGTGCGCGACAAAGACATCATCGATGCCGAGCTACAACTCAAAGACCTCGAAACCATAGAAGCACGCATTCAGCGCGTAGAAAAGCAAGCTAAAATGAATGCCGACAAGCAGGCAAAGCTCGAATATGGCGTGCTTTCGGCCTATCGTGAGGCTTTGCTGCAAGGCAAGAGCGCACGTACCGTGGCGTTTGAAACCAAAGACGAGCAAACTGTGGCCAAAAATCTATTCTTGCTCACAGCTAAGCCTGTACTCTATGTATGCAACGTAGACGAGGCAAGCGTAGTCACTGGCAATGCCTATGTAGAGCAAGTGCGTGCGGCCGTGGCCGACGAAAATGCACAAGTACTCGTTGTGGCAGCGCGTACAGAAGCCGACATTGCCGAGCTCGAAAGCTACGAAGAGCGTCAAGAGTTTTTGGCCGACCTTGGCCTCGAAGAGTCGGGTGCTTCGCGACTCATACGTGCAGCTTATGCCTTGCTCAATTTGCAAACCTACATCACTGCTGGTGTGAAAGAAATTCGTGCATGGACGTTTCATAAGGGTTGGAAAGCCCCTCAGTGCGCAGGTGTCATTCACACAGACTTTGAAAAGGGATTTATCCGTGCCGAGGTCATCAAGTACGAAGACTTTATCACATACGGCAGCGAAGCCGCTGTGAAAGAAGCTGGCCTCATGCGTGTAGAGGGTAAAGAATACGAGGTGCAAGATGGGGATATCATGCACTTCCGGTTTAATGTGTAGGTGCGTACCTACTTGCTCGCTGATGGATAGCGACTATCTTGCGATAACGTCATTAGTGCTTTGGTTTACCATAATAAGCCAAAGCACTAATGATTTTGTCTGTGACAAGGCTGTTTTAGCCTGCTCGTGTCATGCCGAGTTACTGCTTGCGCACTGTGTTTATGGCTCGGTTATGATGGGGGCGTAGTACATTTGTAGCGTGGCCTTGGCACGCTCTATGCGTTGGGGGCTTGGTGTGGGTTGTTCGGCTATGGGACGATGTGCATTGAGGTCGTAGGCCGTATAGCCCGTGGCGTCAATGTACATGAAGCCACCGCTCCATGTATGCAGTGCATAGGGGTGCTGGTAGGCCGTAGAGAGCACATTACGGCTAAATGGAAAGTTGCTCGTGGGCAAATGTAGCTGGGCTAGAAGGGTCGCAGCCAAATCGCTCTGTGCGCAGAGTGTATCAACGCGTGTGGCATGTGTGATAGCACCGCCTGTAAAAAGCAAAGGTATGTGTGAGTGGCGTAAGTCGGCCTCGGTAATACCTACGGGGTATTGTATGCTATGGTCGGGTACGAGTACCAAGAGCGTATTGTCCCAATGGCCATTGGCTTTGAGCCAAGCTGCAAACTTGCCCAAGTGATGGTCGAGGTAGGCCATGGCATTGCGTTGCTTGTCGGCGGGGAAACGCTCGAAAGGTACTTCCCAAGGGTCGTGTGACGCTAGTGTTTGAAACAAGAGATGATAAGGCTGGCCACTTACTGCGCGCTGTCTTGCCTGCTCGCTTACGAGTGTACGCAGGCGTAGAAAGGTGATGCTATCGGTAACGCCCCAAGCGTGTGTTGTGCGCTCTGCTAGCGAAAAATCAATATCGCTCGTGATGCGGTCATAGCCTGTTGAGCGAAAGTAGGCTTTGGCATTGGTAAAGTTAATGTCACCACCATAGAGCAAACTTGTGCTATAACCGGCTTGGCGTAGTGTGGCAGCTATGCTTGGTAGTTTGGCTGCACGTTGTGGCAGTTTCATAAGACTCAGGTGAGGATAGGCTGGCCAGCCACTCAGAGTCGAAATTGTGCCACGGTCGGTACGAAAAGAGTTGGCATAGCAACGTGTAAAGAGTACGCCATCGTGGGCTAAACTATCAAAAGCCAGTGAAGTCCCCTCTACGCCACCAAGCGAGGCTACAAAGCTCGCAGCATAGCCCTCCATCAGTACTATAATGACGTTCGGGCGTGTCGTGTGTCGCACAAATTGAAGTGTTGGCACGCTGTCCGCAGCCGTGGAGGTGTAGGCAGTCTCGGCGTAGAGTTTTTGGGCTGTCTCGGGCGAAAAGAAGCGTAGCTGCTTATCCAAACGTCTCATCTCTTTGATCGAGGCTAGAAGGTTGAAGGCAGGGTTGATGGCAGCATAGTTAAGGTAAGGGTCGTCTGAGAAATACACTTGTCCCACGTTGGTCACACTTTTACCGACACCACCGCGAATGAGCAAGAATAGCAGCCCACCCACCAGTAGGTGTGCCCCTGCCATGCGCCAACGGTGTGTGCTTGCGCGCAGTGCATGAGGCGTGAGCCACTGTAAAGGACACACAACAAGTAGCAAGACTAGTATGGCGTAGCTGGCTATGGCCACCAGCACAAAGCCTAGCGATACGCTTGCTAAGGCTAGCTTAGGGTTGTCTATATAGTTAAAGATAGTGGCGTCTAGCTTAAAACCCCAAAATGGGAAAAGTAACGCATCTGCTAGCAACACAAGCACTACCATAGCCAGCACTATTCCTTGCCACCAACGTACCAACGCAGCACTATACGCTCGAGGCCATAGCGTTACGACAAGTAGGTAGAGCCAAAGTGGTGCTACCACATAGCCTGCCGTAGCCATATCTAGCGATAGCCCATGCCACAAAATGGCGGGGAGATAAACCATGTGCTCAGACGAGGGCGCAGTATAAACCATAAAACTGATTTTACCTAGTGCGAAGAGCACGAGGGGCAATACGTAGAGCCAGGCAAGTAAGCCTAGCGAATGGTGGCAGTGAGAGGAAAGTCGTTTTGTCTTCATCGTGAAATAGGCCATGAGTTTATGCAGCCTTTGCGGAGCTGAACAACACATTCCATTGGCTATGTGTTGCAAAGATAATATTAAATGTGTGAATACACTGAGCATAAAAACAGAAAAGTAAGGCCATGAAGTTATTTTATACACACATATTTAGAAGACAATCCCCTCTGCCAAGTACCTTACGGCACGAGGCAGAGGGGCCAACCAAATCTCAATAAATACTTGCAAGCCTACATATAGGTTTGCGGTACTAAGGTTGGGGTTATTCTAAGAAACCTTCATCAGCGGCTTCCCCTGGCATAAAGTCCCATGTGGTGTCAAAGTGTCGGCCTTGTGCAGGATCGGTCGCGGGGACATTACTGATAAGCGTCACGTGACCTTCGGTCATAAGTGTAGCACTGAATACGTGCTTTACTTGGGGGCTTATATAAGGTTGTTTCATTTCGTTGGGTGTGTTGTAAGGTTAGGGTATGGCTATTTTCTGACCACCTACAATGTAGAGGCCCTTGGGCAGTTGCGCTTTGTCTTTGCCTACGTAGCGCCCACTCAGATCGTAGATGGGTGCGTTGGCCGTGTCGTTGCTTGCGCTATTGATGCTGGTAATGCCATCTTCAAAAACGATAGATAGTGTGGCTGCACCGCCCGATGTGCCTTTCTTTTTGAGGTAAGCGCGGATAGATGATGGCAGTGCGCTCGAACCCTGATACGTTCGCCAAATATTTTCGGGTTGCAAAGCATACAGCCCCTCGGCAGCAGCTTCGGCTGTGGTGCGACGCTTAAATGTGCCCACAAAATCCCAACCATCGCCCTCTACCACAATGTCGCTGCCTGGGGTATAGGCTTCTATACGGCAAGGACCATTGATTAGGCTAGGTATCGTGCCACTGGTTGGCACTAAGATGTAGGGCTTTTGCGCTTGCAAACGTGCATCGCTTGTCAAACGGAACGTAGCGCGCGCACCTACTACTGTGTTATGTACATACTCATAGGCTTTGACGTTGGCAGGGATAGGTGCATCACAAGGCATGTGCCATGTGTAGGCATCGCCAACAGTGGTTGTGACGCCTTCAAAGCGTTCGTTCACGACCTTCTCGGCGGTAAAGGGGATAGGAATGTTGAGCACATACTTGGGGTATCGCTCATTGACGAGTTGTGTTACCTGCTCTGTGTTTTGAGCAAATGGTGGCATAGGGTGGTAGTAGTTGTTGTAGTTGTTTACAGCAGTGATAAGGCTGTTAAACTCTTTGCGCTCGTCGAGCACAACGTATGTTTTACACGTATAGTTCACGCCATCGGTTGTCGTGACAACGTTAGGTATATCCTCATCTAGCTCCATGCCGATAGGGGCATAAATGAGCTTAGGGCGGCGTGGCCTATCGCTATGTTCCCAGCCTGTGATGTTGTTATCGTAAGAATATATCGTTTGTAGGTCTTTAATGAGCTCAGGCCTAATTTTGGTATGGCGCAAGTCTATGTATTGCAGATTAAAGGTGTGGAATAGGCCTCCTTGGCTCTCGTGCCCAAGATAGTTGGTAGAGAATTCGAAGCCAGACAAGTCGAGCGAGCGCAGTGCGTAGCAATGGCGAAAAGTCTGAGCTAAATATCGTGCATTCGTTTTCCACCCCGACATGTTGACCGTTTCAAGTTTATAGCAACCGTCAAACATGCTACCGAGATCAACAAGCATAGGCATCTCTCCCCAGCCTGATAGATTGACTGAAATGAGGTTTTCGCACCCTTTGAACATCTCGTAGGCAGTAGTCAAGTTTATGGGGCGCATGCCAGACAAGTCAACCGACGTAATTTTAGTGTTCCTAAACATAGAGCTGGAAGAATATCCCAGTTGGCCAGTCCAACCTCTCGTATCAATGGTTTCGAGTTTACGGCAATCCTCAAACATGGAGGTCATGTCAGTTACTTGTTCTGTATTCCAGCCCGATACGTCTAGTGCTGTCAAGTTTTGGCAGTTTTTGAACATGCTTCCCATTTTAGTTACTTGTTCTGTATTCCAGCCCGATACGTCTAGTGCTGTCAAGTTTTGGCAGTTTTTGAACATGCTTCCCATTTTAGTTACCTGTGCTGTATTCCAGCCTGATGCGTTTAGTGCTGTCAAGTTTTGGCAGTTGTTGAACATGTATCCCATGTTAGTTGCCTGTGCTGTGTTCCAGCCCGATACGTTTAGTGCTGTCAAGTTTTGGCAGTCTTGAAACATGCTACTCGCATTTGGAGCTATATGCCAATTGTCTGCATTGACCGTGGTGAGCTTTGGGCAATTCTGAAACATGCTTTGCATCGTGCTCACTTGTGCTGTGTTCCAGTTTGCCGCATTGACTGTGGTAAGGTTACGGCAATTTTGGAACATACCCTCCATTGTGGTTACTTGTGATGTATTCCAGTGTGCTATATCAGCTTGGGTGAGGCTTGAGCAGTTTTGAAACATCTTGCTCATATCGGTCACTTGCGCTGTGTTCCAATTGGCTGTATGGACTCTTTGGAGGTAATTGCAGTTCTGAAACATGCCGCTCATACTAGTCACTTGCGACGTATTCCAGTTCGAAGCATCAACTACTTGCAAGCTTGTATATGCAAATAGGCTGTCCATTTTTGTTATCTGTGCTGTGTTCCAACTCGATACGTCAAGGGTATGAGCACCCGAGTGTTGCTTTAGGCTGTGCTGAAACATGGAGCTAATGTCTCCATCCTTAGCTTTGCCTACGAGTAGCCCTAGCACCTCTTGTCCTTCGATATGAAAAATCGGCAGGTTCGAGAATAGCTGCTTGCAATAGATAGAGCCACTCCCAATAGCCGTGGGGTCTATTGTAAGCGTGTCTATCCACCTCATGTTGTATAGCACTTTCGCCTCTTGCATTGTGAACTGCGAATGTATTCGAAAACTCACAGTAGGCACTTTGCCATTCCATGTGGCAGGCGCAGTGGATTGGTCAGCGTTGCATAGTACAAGGTTGCCACGACCGCCACCATAATAGTTTCCTTGAAAATATAACGCCCATATAGCGGACTCTCCTGGTGCTTGTGCATGCACCGCTTGGCTACTGCACCAACAGGCGAGTGCGAGTAGCCAATACATGACTTTTTGTTTCATGATAAATGTAATTTTGGATAATAGTTAGTAATCAACACTTGCAAAGGTACTAACTTTGTTTTGACTTTAACATATGGGGGGGGGTATTTTTGAATTATTAACTTTATAGCGTTTTTGGTTTAATAAATGAAATTGCGAATGGGTGATAGTTAAGGTAGGTGTTTCTTTCTTGTGGGAGCTGTTAGGGTGTGCTTGTCGGTCTTAGGTGTCTTGCTCACAAGATACAAAAAACTCTGCCCTTATGGCCGTAGCGCATTGGGGCAGAGGTAGGTGGTATGGGTGGGTGAAGCTAGGCTTCGCGCGCTAGCTCGGCTTGCCATTGCTGGCGTGTAAACTTCCAGCGGCGGTGTGACCATAGCCAAAGCGAGGGTTGGCGGTTAATCATGGTTTCGAGTAGAGCCATGTATTGCCGTGTGATGGGATAGTCAGTGTCCGAAGTAATGGGTGAGAAAATTGGGCGGTATGTCACGCGGTAGTGACCGCGGCTAGTGCGTTCGATATCTACAAAATAATATGCAGCATTGAGTTTTTGGCCAATCCGTTCTGCTCCTGTAAAGATGGCCGTTTCTTGATGGAGAAAGTCTACCCAAGCATGCGTGCTGCGCATGCTGGGGCTTTGGTCGCTAATGAATCCACACACGACCTTTTTGCCACTACGCCGTAGCCGCAAAAGCGAGCGCACCACATCATACTTGTTGATGTTGTGAGAGCCAAAGCGTGTGCGTAGCTCATAAAAGAGTGTGTCTACGGCTTTGTCGTTGAGTGGACGATAGATCTGTGAGGCTTGGACATGGGCATCGTTTGCCCATAAACCAAAGCTACTGACCCACTCCCAGTTGGCATAATGACCAAGCATGAGAAAGACAAAATCGTGTGTCTCAAAGGCTTTTTCGATGTCTTCGATGCCTTGCATGTGCATGCGCTCACGCATCTCTTCTGGACGCATGCGTGCTAGTTTGAGTGTTTCGATAGTGTAGTCGCCAAAGAAACGGTAAAAATCCCATACGATGGTTTGCTGCTCGGCAGCCGAGTGCGTAGGAAAAGCCTTGGCTACGTTGGCCTCTACTACGCGTCGGCGGTAGCGCACGATGTAATAGAGTAAGTAGCGCGCACCATCAGATAGCACATAGAGCACGCGAAATGGTAGACAAGCCACAGCCTGCACGAGTAGGCGTAGGAGTATGAGTTTGAGTCGGTCGGTACGTGTCATGGGTACACGGGCTAACGAGAAATGAAAAGGGAAACATAAAGGGCAGTGCTAGCCTTGTGATATGGCTGTGCACTGCCCATTTATAAGGTGCTTAGCCTACTTGGCTACCTGCATCTACATCTTGCTCGGGGGTGATAACGCGGAGGTTACCATCGAAGTCTACCGCGCTAAGTATCATGCCTTGGCTCTCTACCCCACGCAGCTTTCGTGGGGCAAAGTTGGCGATGAAGCATACTTGCTTGCCGACGAGCTCGTCGGGCGTGTAGTGTTTGGCAATACCACTTACGATGGTACGCTGTTCTAAGCCATCGTCTATGCGGAATTGTAGTAGCTTGTCGGCTTTGGGCACGGGCGAGCATTCGAGTACTGTGCCTACGCGGATATCTAGCTTTTCAAAATCTTCAAATGCTACGGTTGGTTTGATAGGCTCAGCTTTGCGATTAGCGCGCTTGGTTGCTTCAAGGCGGTTGAGTTGCGCTTGGATAGTAGTGTCTTCTATTTTCTCGAAGAGTAGCTCGGCTTTGCCTATCTGATGGCCAGCTGCTATGAGGTCGGTACTTCCAAGACGCTCCCATTGACAGCTTGCCATGCCTATCATTTGGCGCAAACGTGCTGAGCTAAATGGTAAGAATGGCTCGAAAGCGATGGCTAAGTTGGCCGCAATCTGCATGCCGATGTGCATGATAGTCTCTACACGGGTAGGGTCGGTCTTTACTACTTTCCATGGCTCCATATCGGCGAGGTATTTGTTGCCCAAACGTGCGAGTTGCATAGCCTCTTTTTGAGCATCACGGAAGCGGAAACCTTCGAGCAAGCGTTCGATACGGCCTTTTACTTCGCCTACTTCGGCTAGTACTTCGCGGTCGGCCTCGGTCAAAGCACCTAGGGCTGGTACGATGCCGTTGTAGTATTTGTGTGTGAGCACCAATACACGGTTGATAAAGTTGCCATAAACGGCTACCAGCTCATTGTTGTTGCGTGCTTGATAGTCGGCCCATGTAAAGTTATTGTCTTTGGTCTCGGGAGCATTTGCTGTAAGCACGTAGCGCAGCTCGTCTTGGCGGCCAGGCATGTCACGCAGGTACTCATCAAGCCATACAGCCCAGTTGCGTGAGGTTGAGATTTTGTCGTCTTCGAGGTTTAGGAATTCGTTAGAAGCCACGAAGTCGGGCAAGATATAGCTACCCGCTGCTTTGAGCATGGCAGGGAATACG
>JAUMYJ010000042.1 GCA_030528715.1 Bacteroidales bacterium
GAAGACTTCGGACAAATGTCTAAGGACTCCGAACAAAAACTTTCCTCAAATGACAGAAAATGTGCAGAAATTACGCTAATTTTGTACCTACGTTGCACCTCTCATGGTATCGAGCTATGAGTAATGTCGCAACATAGTACAAGGAGATATGATACGATGGAGTTTACCCGTAGCATTGCCTTCTACACCTGCACTCATGGAGTGTGGCGAGGGTGTGGTGCTACTTGGTTCGTGCTTTGCAGAGCGCATAGGTCAATGGTTTGTAGATAGTTTATGCCCTACGGTAGTAAACCCATTTGGTACGCTCTACAATCCTGCAAGCCTTGCAGCCCTGCTTAACCTTTGTCTATTAGAACACGAAAACGAGCTAACACATACCTTACAGCAGAGTGTTTTTATAGGTTCAGATGGCTTATATCGCTCATGGCTACACGACACGACACTGACCTGCGACACACCACACGAAGCCTATGTATTGCTATCCGCTGCGGTAGCTAAGCTACACCATGGGCTTCAACAAGCAAGATGGCTTTTTGTGACCTTTGGTACTAACCATGCTTATTATTACCAAGATCAAGTAGTAGCCAACTGTCATCGACAGCCACAGCAGTACTTCGTAGAACGTAGTTTGTCACTCGAAGCAATAGTACAGCAATGGAACACACTGGTGACACGCCTCCTCGCACGCTATCCTAATGTACGCCTCGTGTTTACAGTAAGCCCATACCGCTATGCAAAATACGGACTGCACGAGAGCGCACTTAGCAAAGCGACACTCTTGCTAGCCATAGATAGACTGCAACAGCAATACGATGCGATAAGCTATTTTCCCGCTTACGAAATCGTTATTGATGAGCTACGCGACTACCGCTTCTATACAGAAGACCTCTGCCACCCGACACTACAAGCTAGCGACTATGTGTGGCGGCGGCTAACAGAGTGGTGTTTCTCACCTGAGCTACTAGCACAAGTGCACGATGCAGAGCAACTACAACGTGCCTTACGGCATCGCGTACAACATACAAAGAGCCAAGCCTATCGTCAATTTTTAGACAAGCTCCGACAGCAACTCATGGCCTTTTCCACACGTTATCCTTGGGCCGATCTTACAGCTCAACTCGCTGATATCTCACAGCGTACAGCAGCTTTTAATGTACTTGATGATGAATAATGAATAATATAGACACTCCGCTGCGTCCACACTACACCATCAGTAGCCTTGCGGTATTGCTACAAGCTGAGTGCATTGCCAATCACTCGGCCAACATGGCAGCAAGTATTGACTTATTACTTACCGATAGCCGCTCGGTAGCCATAGGCGAACGTACAGTCTTTTTTGCACTAGTGACAGCCCAAGGCAGTGGTCATAGCTACATAGAACAACTCTACCAAAAAGGTGTACGCTGCTTTGTAGTAGAGCGATTAAACGAGGGTTGGACACAGCTCGAAGCAGCTGTTTTCTTGCGCGTGCCTAATACGCTACAAGCTTTGCAGTATTTAGCTGAACGGCATCGCCAATGTATCGCACACCCAGTAATAGGCATCACTGGTAGCAACGGCAAAACTACCGTAAAAGAATGGCTCTATCAACTCATGATGGGCTGGAGAGGTGTGGTACGTTCACCGCGCTCGTACAATTCACAAATAGGTGTACCTTTATCGGTATGGCTCCTTGGCACACCAGCCGAAATTGGTATTATCGAAGCTGGTATTTCGCAAATTGGCGAGATGGCCACACTAGCACCTATCGTTGCTCCTACAATAGGGGTGCTCACCAACATAAGTGATGCACATCAAGAGCATTTTGACAGTTTAGAGCAAAAATGCTTAGAGAAGTTACAGCTATTTGAGTCAGCCAACGTGTTGATTTACAATGCTGACGATAGCCTAATATCATCATGTATCTCTAAATCTAACCTGAGAGCAAAGCTCCTAGGTTGGAGCCTTACCGACAGCCATGCTTTGCTATGGATACGTACCTGTCGCCCACTAGATGCACACACCACATTTATAGCCTATTCATATCTTGGCTTTGAGGGGGAATTTGTACTACCTTTTACCGATGAGGCTGCAATCCAAAATGCCCTA
>JAUMYJ010000030.1 GCA_030528715.1 Bacteroidales bacterium
ACGGAAGAAAAGTTTTGGGAAGACAAGGAAGACCTTAACAATGTTGTTTCTTCTGTTTACAAGCAGTTGGGCAATAGTGGTACAATCGGTCGTATGATTGTATGGGGTGAAACACGCTCAGATAATGTCACTGTAAACGATGTGTCTAGAACGAACGAGGTAGACCGTCGTAATGGTATTTTATATCCTACGGATAACAGTTACGAGTGGCTTGACTTTTACAAAACAATTAACTATTGTAACACTGTGCTAGCACATGGTGAGGACGTTCGTAGGCGTGACCCTAGCTTCTCTCAAGATAGCTGGGAGGCCATTAAGGCCGAAATGATAGGTGTGCGTGCGCTGAGCTATTTTTACCTTGTACGTGCTTTTAAGAGTGTACCTTATGTGGAGGTGTCCATTACAACAGACGAAGGCGTGCGCAGTCTGCCACAAAAGGCTACGGAAGCTGTAGTGTTGCTTGACACACTCATTGCACAGGTAACAGAGCATAAAGATCGGGCACGTACAACGTTTGGTAGTGTAGCCGATAATAAAGGTCGTTTTACACGCCTTGCGATGTACTCGCTTTTAGCAGACATGCATCTATGGCGTGGTGCGATGCTGGCACCAAGTGGCTCTAAGAAAGACACTGCTCGTGCTAAAGCTACCGCTGACTTTGAGTTTGTAAAGACATATGCAGACTATGTGATTACAACTATAGCCGAAGAGCGTAAAAAGCTTGGCTTTCCTGTGGGTGAGGTGGCACCTGACGCTACTACCACAGATCGACTTTTGGCTAAGTATCCATTGAGCTCAAATCGTCTTTTTTTCCGTCATTTGACGGATCCCACACTCATTCGTTATTCTGCATTTGTAAATACCTCTATTTTTGGCAGTGGCAATCACTCTGAAAGTATTTTTGAGCTGCAATACGATGGTATTAATAATGTTAATAGTGCATTGGCGACCTACTATTATGAGATAGGTGGCTCTGTCGGCCCTAAGTATTATGCAGGCGACCCACAGCTGTTTAGTGCTTTGACTAATACCAATAATGCTGACAATGCACGTGGTTTCTGTTTTACTGATTTACGCTTCCCCTCTACAATCCTTTATACAGAAGCTAACCAAACGTCATTCCCGATTATAAAATATCAGGCACAGGACGTGACAAGTATTAATACACCGATCAACGTTATTACGACATCGGCTCCTGCTCCTACGTATTCGCTGCGTTCGTCTACTGCTAGCTCGCGTGCTGGTTGGGTCATTTATCGTCTACCTGAAATTATGCTGATGAAAGCTGAGGCTATTGCACGCTTAGGAGCACTCTCTACACCAAGTGCTCAAGATATGCTTGAAGCCAATAACTTGGTCAATGCTATTTTTGCACGCAATAATCCTTCTGCTGTTCCTAATACATCAGAGTATTCTGCTGAGACATTTAACAATTACCGTACACCACGTTTGCGCCACGATGCTACGGTGTACAACACTCCTCAAAATCTTTTGACGGCTGTATACAATGAGCGTCAACGTGAATTTATAGGTGAAGGTAAACGCTGGTTTGACATTGTGCGTTATGCCGAAGGTGAGGGTACGCCAGTCAATATCCTTAACGCGATTGGTTTCTCTCGTACACTGCGTACGCGTTTACGCTTGATGGACGCACTTTACAACCCAATCTATGAGTCACAGCTCAAGATTAGTCCAGAGTTGAAACAAAATCCAGTATGGGTTACAACCGGTACGAACTAATGCGCAGAAGTTACAAGAATATAAAAACTAATCATCGTATGAAGACGATTAAATTTTTAGGTAGCCTTGCTGCTAGTGTCATCTTGACACTCGGAGCGTGTGTTGACAACGTAGATGAGTCTAATCTCTACGTACAAAAGTCACCTACCGTAACGCAATATTTGGAGCAAGACACTGTGTACAGCTCGTTTGTTAAGATACTGAAACAAGTAAAACTTAGCAATCGTGCCAATGCTTCGTCTATGGCAAGCGTGCTTGCGGCTCGTGGAAATTACACCTGTTTTGTTCCTACGAATGCTGCAATCCGCCACTTTGTAGACTCTGTGACGGGTACACCAGGCTTTGATCTTAATAATTTGCCAGACTCTATTGCCCAAATTATCGCTAAAAACTCTGTGATTGACAATGGGTCGAATAAAGCTTATAGATCGCCTGATTTCCCTGCCGATGGCTTTTCGTTTACATTGGCCAATATGAACAATCGTTTGTTGAAATATAGCTTTGACTCTGTTACAGGTGCTTCACTGATAAACCAGACGGCTATGGTCTCTGCTGCATCGCGTGATATACTTGTTTCAAATGGTGTAATTCACCAAGTAAATGCTGTAATTTCACCTAGTAATAACTCTGTGGCTTCACAAGTTGCCGAAAATGGCAATATGAAAATCATGGGACGCTTGCTTGTCGAAACAGGTTGGGCAGATAAGTTGTCTAGTGCCAACATGCGTGACCAAGCTTATGAAGATATAGAGCGCACGACTGCTGCACCTCGTATTTCTCGTCAGATTACACGCTATGCTACGACGCACAATACAGGCTATACCATTTTTGCTGAGACTGATGAAACACTAGCCGCTTGGGGCATTCCTATGCCCGAAGTAGATGCTAGCGGTGTGATACAGAATTGGGAAGCTATTCTCTCGGCAGTTAAAGCCAAAGTAGCAGGAGTATATCGCAATACTTCAGACGATCTAACCTCTGCTGACAATGCTGTGAATCAATTCGTAGCTTATCATATCGTTGAAGGAAAGATTGCTGACCGTGACCTCGTACGCCACTACAATGAGTTTGAGTATAAGCGTGTGGATAATTTGAACCCACAAACGACTAACTTGACCATTGATATTTGGAGCTTCTTCCAAACGAAGACTACACCTAAGCGCTTGCTGAAAGTACTTCATGCTGCCGAAGATGGCAATATCTACCTTAATCGTAAGGTACTTTATGACAATGCTTTCTTTGGTAAGTATCGCGTAAAGCAGTCTTCAGGACCTGGTGTAGTGCAAGGTCAACGTGTGGACATTAATAAGGCTGTTGAAGCACTTAATGGTTATGTCTATCCACTTGAAGGCGTCTTGCTATACGATAGTGAAGTAGAGCATGTGGTGCTTAATGACCGCCTACGCTTTGATTTCTGTACGATATTGCCTGAGATTTACTCTAATACATTGCGTGGACGTGGTATCAACTACTATTTTGATAAGCCAAGTGAGTATTTCTCTTCTATCGTCAATGCTACGCAGCAAACTACCATGACCTACCTTGACCACGCTTCAACAGGTGGTGGTGAAACATGGTTTGATTTAGAGGGTGATGAGCTGATGGTGCTTGGTCTTTACGACATTACTTTCACACTTCCCCCAGTACCTACACCAGGTACTTATGAAATTCGTCTTGGCTTATCTCAAAATTCACGCCGTGGTATGGGGCAGGTTTATTTTGGTAGTGACAAGGACGGCTTGGTAGCGACGGGTCTACCTATTGATATGCGTCCCGTAGGCTCTACATCGCCAGGTGCTATTATTCCTTGGTTTATAGATCACACTTCAGACGAGAGTATCAATGTCGAAAATGATCGTAATATGCGTAATCAAGGTTTGATGAAGGGGCCTAAGTCGATTAGTCATGCTAACAACGCTACGAAGACTTTACGCGATGTTGATGGCTTCCAATCAACGTTCCGCCGTATCTTAACACGTCAATATTTGGAGCCAGGTACGACTTATTACCTCCGTTTTAAGTCTGCACTTGATAAGACTGATAGTGAGCTCTTCCTCGACTACTTTGAGCTAGTACCAGCTAGCGTTTATGATAATGCTGCTGGTGAGGACGTATGGTAAATTTCAGAATAAACAGAAAAATAGTAATCCAGATATGAAGACTAAATTTGCTGCCTTTGCTTTGGCCGCTGCCGCAATGCTGGGTGTTACTGCTTGTCAAGAGGAGAACATCGGTGAGAAGGCAAGTCTCACTAATAATGGTAAGTCATTGTGGGCGAATATCAATAGTAGTACTCAAATAGACTCGTTCGCTATGATCCTCAAGAATACTTACTTCTTGACATCAGACTACGACAAATCACTAAATTATACCTATGATGCTGTGCTTAATACGACACAGCAATATAGTGTGTTTGCTCCGGTTAATGGCAGCTACAATGCACAAGCAATCTTAGATGAGCTTCAAGCAGCTAAGGAGCTTATAGCTACTAATCGTGATAGCGCACGTGGTATCTATCGTCGTATAGAGCAAGAATTTGTGCGCAATCACATCGCTCGTTACAACGTAGGTGCTGGTAGTGCTAATGCACAGATACGTTTGCTCAATGGTAAGACTGCTCCTTATGCACCTGCCACTAGCTTCAATGGCGTTGCCCTTTCGGGCAATGGCATTGGTAGTACCAATGGTGAGTTACGTGTTATTTCAGGACAGTCACCTTTCCGCTACAACCTCTATGAGTTTATTCGTAATAACCCTGCGAATAGTGATTATGCGGCCTATCTGCTCCCTTATGATACGACGTATTTCTCAGAGAGAAATAGTACTCCTGGGGCACTTTTTGAGGGAAAGACGCAATACATTGACTCGGTATTTGTAAAGTATAATATAGTACTGAACGAAGGTCTTCGCAACGAGGATAGTACATTCATAGGCCTTGTGCCAACAAACGCCGCTGCACAAGAGTTTTATGACCGCTACTTGCCCTACATTAACTTCCGCGATGTGTACAAGACTACGTGGAGCACTAACCCAACCAATGGTATCGGTGCTTTCTCGCGTACCGATACGGTCAATGTTGACTCCCTACGTGCAGCGAAGGCACGTGATTTAATGCAAGCTCACTTTGCTTTTAGCACACGTGAAATGCAGGTTGGTGACCCTAACGACTCTGCACAGATCAATAACTATGTCCTTATGGCCGACTCGTTAAAGCTACGCTTGGGTGGTTGGTTTGTTTGGAACTTGACTTTGGGCGAGCCTAATGCGCTCTTTGCAGGTTTTACACCTCAACGTTTGAGTAATGGATATGTTTATTCGGTCGACCGCTTTAACCTCATGCCTAAGCAATGGCTCAACGACTGCTCTTACGATATCGTAGCTTTGGGTAGTGCTACTACAGTGCTCAATGACCATCAGAAGCAGATTACTTATTCTGTGGTTAACATTGATACCTTGACAGCCGACCCTGAGGTTGAGGGTATTGACTCGCTAAGCGATAAAAATTATATGCAGTTTGTTATTCCTCGCCGTGGTGCAGTATTGCAGTTGCGTCTTAAGAACAACATTTATAGTAATACCCCTTACAAGCTCGGTATCGTTACTGTACCTAGCAAGGCACATATTGATATGGAGCAGCGCCATAATGCACCACCTGTATTGCAGGCACGTGTCTATGATGACCGCTTTGAGAATGCAGGTTCTAATATTGGCCTTGTTAAGATTCAGAGTCAGCGTATTTCTCCCGATACGGCTAAGGTAGACACACTTTGGATTTTTGATGAAAGCAATCCTTTGGTCTTCCCTCATGCCTATAAGAACCTAGACTTTTACACGTTCCCACGTCTTACGCTTACAGCATTCCGAGCCAATAATTCGTTGCTTAACATTGACGCGATCATTATGCGCCCTCTCGAACTCGACAACTAAACGTATAAACAGATTCTCGCATGAAACGAAATAAGATTAACAATCCTCAGTGGTTGTCTACCAAATGCCTAGCGTCGCTGTTGGTGCTGTCGAGTGCTATCCAGGGTGTTCAGGCACAAGAACCTATAAAGGCAGCTAAGCTTACTCCTGCTAAGACTAATCAGGTCATGGTTGAAACCAAAACCATTACCGGTGTCGTTACCGATGCTGCTACGGGTCAGCCTATTCTTGGTGCTCGTATCACGGTGTTAGGTAATCCACGCTTCTCTGCTATGACCAACGAAAAGGGAGAATACACTCTCCAAGCACCGACCTTAACTTCGATGCTCTATGTAGAAATCGAAGAGTATAATGGTTTGCAGGTGGCTGTAAAAGAAGGTGAGAGTATTGATGCTCAGCTCTATCCTATATGGTTTAGCAGTGCTTATAACAAAACTGGCGCAATCTTTAATAATCCTACGGCTAGTGTTAGCCGGTCTACCTCACTTGCTGCCGACAATGAAATAGGTAATAAGCTCAATGCCAATGTGCGTACCATTACACGTGGTGGACAACCAGCACAAGGTGCAGCGATGTTTATCAATGGTCTCAATTCACTCAATAGTGTTGTACAGCCACTTATCGTGGTTGATGGTGTGATTTGGGATATGCAATACGATCGCTCTTCAATCCATCAAGGCTTTGTTAATAACGTACTCAATGTTATTGACCCTGAGGATATTGAAGATGTAGAGGTTATTACTAATGGTGCCGCCCTCTATGGCGCACGTGGTGGTAATGGTGTGATAAAGATCACAACTAAGCGAAGCAAGTCAATGGTAACACGTATTCGTGTCACTACTTTTGGTGGTTTTGAGACTAAACCCTCTGTCCAAAAGATGATGACCGGCGACCAGTTCCGCAAATATGCTACCGAGCTTTTTGGTACTACGGCTTATGCTCAGACTACAGCAGGTAGCACGCTTCAGCCTTTCCAGAACGATAACCCCAACTTCGTTTTCTATCCACTTTATCATAACAATACAGATTGGAGTGATGGTCTTTATCGCAAGGCTGCTTTTCTTCAAAACTACAAGGCAGTTGTAGAAGGTGGTGACGATGTTGCTCGCTATAACCTATCACTAGGCTATGCTAATGCGCAGTCTACTGCGAAAAACAATGACTTTGACCGCCTTAACATCCGTTTTAATACGAATGTCAATCTCTTCCCGAAGGTAGAAGCTGATATTGATATCGCCTACTCACGTGTCAGCTATAATGTGCTAGACAATGGTTGGGCTAGCGATTATACACAGCGTAATATTGCTTCGCCCAATGTGTTGGGACTTATTCAAACACCATTTATTAGCAAGTACGAGCAATACATCGTATGGGACGAGCAAACTTCTCAAAACAAACTCGTAAGTTCGACTACGTATACGGGTAAAACCTATGGCTCTGGATTCAATCCTTTCCGCTATGCTGAGCGCTTTGGCTACTCTGCGTTGGTTAACCCTTATTGGATATTGCTCAATGGTGAGGGCGAAAACAAAAACGCACAAGAGCAAACACAGTTTAGTCTTAATGTAGCTCCAAGCTATCAAGTAAACGACTATTTGCGCTTGACTAACCGTTTTAGCTATATTGTCAATCGTACGAGTGAGAAATACTACCTACCTTTTAGTGGTACACCCGATAAGAAAGTGCCAGGTTTGGGTACTATTAACTCTACGCTAGCATCACAATTTGCTAAGAGTACGAATGTCTTCAATGAGTTCAATGTTGGCTACAAGCGTATATTTGGTGCACATAATCTTAACGCTAACGCTGGTGTACGTTTTACTACGCTAACCTATGCTGACGATAACATTCGTGGTTTTAATAATAGCAACGATAAGATGCCTAACATCGTTTCTAGCCTGCAATACATTACTGTAGGAGGGGCTAACGATACTTGGACTAATCTAGCTTATTATATAGATGCTAATTATAATTACCTTGGCCGCTATTATGCTCGTCTGATTACTACTGCCGAAAGCTCTTCACGCTTTGGTAAGAAAACAGAAGGCGGCATACAAGCCTTTGGTGTTTCTTGGGGTATTTTCCCATCACTTCAATTGGGTTGGGTTGTTTCTGCCGAGCCCTGGTTTAAGGCTAAGGCTATTAACTACCTTAACCTCCGTGCAGGTGTAGATGTGAGTGGTAACGATAATATCGATTATTATGCCTCACGCACCTATTTTAGCAATGGTAAATTCCTAGATCGCGCTACGATGCTTGATTTGGCCAATATTTCCAATAATGCTATCCAATGGGAAAATACTACACGCTGGAGTGTTGCTGCCGATGCTCGCTTCTTTAACAATCGTTTATCCGTAGGTACCGAGTTCTTCTATGCTAAGACGAGCAATCTCTTGGCACAGCGAGACCCTGGCTATGCCACGGGCTTTGCTAAGGTGTGGACTAATGGCGGTGAGCTAACGAACAAGGGAGTAAATGCACACTTTACAGCTGCCCTCATCAATACTCCAAAATGGCGTTGGGAGCTCGGAGCAAGCATTGGTGCTTACAAAAATGAGCTCACTGCACTCCCTGCTGCTGTGAGTAGCTCAGACTTGACCAATACGATGAACCTCTATGCCCTTGATGCTAATGGTGTGAAGGTCGGTACACCAACGACTATCCATGGTTATACAAGCTCTGTTTACGGTTCAAACAATATTTTGACATCCGTAGGCTCTGCTGTTGGTGTATTCTATGGCTATCAAACGCAAGGTGTATTTACTACTGAGGCTGAAGCTGCTAATGCGGGCAAATATGGCCACCTCCGCTATCCTACGGGTCTTACTACACAGCCTTATCGTAACTTTCATGCAGGTGATGTACACTTCGTAGACCAAAATGGTGATGGCTGGATTAGCGAAGCCGATATGGTAAAGATTGGAGACCCTAACCCAACGGCTTATGGTAATATCTTTACTAGCTTGGGATACAAGCGTCTGAAACTTGATGTTAACTTTAAGTATTCGTTTGGTGGTGATATTTATAATTATCAACGCGCAATGATAGAAAGCGGTAGCAACCTCTTTAATCAGAGTACTGCATTGACTTATCGTTGGCAACGTTCAGGTGATGTTACTCTGGTGCCTCGTGTAATGTCTACTTCGAGTGACGCTTGGGTAAACAACGAGCGCTTCTCTGACCGCTGGATCGAAGATGGTTCATTCCTACGCCTCAAACGTGTACGTCTAACTTACAAAGTACCTGTTCGTGAAGGCTTTGTACAAGGACTCTCTGTATGGGGCGAAGCTAACAATGTGTTTACACTGAGCAAATATAGTGGTCGCGACCCCGAAGTGACCGTAGGCAATGGTGCCCTCTCTCAAGGTATTGATGCAGGCTACTTGCCACAAGGTACTAGCTTTAATCTCGGTGTGAGTCTTAACCTCTAATAACAATGGACAAAACTCTCTCTCTTATGAAGTGTTTGAAATATATTCTGTTGCTTTTCGTAGCTTCGGTATTTACGACCTCTTGTGAGGATATGCTCACGCCTGACAACGACCGCAATACCTCGGCTTTTGCCAAAGATACGATGTATTCTTACTGGGGTATCTTGGCCAATATGCAGAAGATTGCTGCGCGTAATGTGATTATCGGTGAATCGCGTGGCGACTTGGTTACGACGACCAACTTTGTGAGTGACTCTGTAAATCTTATTGCGCAGTATGAAGTGGCCGAAAATGGCAGCTCTACACTCTTGCAGGTGTCAGACTACTATAAGGTTATCAATATGTGTAACTTCTATCTGCAAAAGGTAGATACCTCACGTGTTATCTATAACCGCAAAGTGATGCTGCGTGAGTATGCTCAGGTGCATTTCTTGCGTGCTTGGGTGTATATGAAGTTGGTAGAAAACTATGGTTCTGTACCTTTCCTAACAGAGCCAATAGATATGACCAACTCTAAAATAGAGAACAATACGACCCTCTTTGTAGATAGATTTACACTCCGTCAAAAGCTCTTTGAAGCAGGTCTTGAGCGTGCATTAGCTATTGAGAAACTCGAAGGGCTGCCTAATTATGGTAATTACAATACAGGTGCTGTGACGGTTAATAACCTTACGACACTCTTCTATGGTAAGCTCATCGTAGGCGACCTTTATCTTCTCGGTGCACAGTCTACGGCCGACTATGAAAAAGCTGCTCAAATGTACTTTGACTATATGTCAGAAGAGGGGTTAAGATATGGTCAATTTACAGTTGATAATACTGCTAACGTTGGTCTTTTAAGAGTGGGTAGTGCTAGTGGTGACAACTATAGATTTTTGCCATCGTCGTATCGTCGTCAGTTCGTAGGTTATGGAGTGAGCGATAACATCACACAGATACCCATTGCAGCCAATACGGTTTTTGGTAACATCGTAACTGATGTATCTCGTGTTTATGGCTTTGTGCCTGAAATTACGCAGCGTACTGATGCTGTGAACGATACTACGGCTAGCACGAGAGGGGCTATTAGTCTGACCGCTGACTATCGTGCACGTCAGTTAGAGCCTTCGCCTGCTTTGTTGCAGCTAGGTGATGCGCAGTCTTACATTTACTTTGATCGTCAGCGCGATCGTTTCGAAGCTATCCCTAATCTCGGTGATGGCCGTCCCGTAGCACTCGCTCCATTTGTTGCTACTACTGCTGGCAACTTGCGCTTTGTGATCAAGGCTAATACTAATGGATCGATAGAAGGCGATAACTTTCAGACGTATTCAGGTTTCTTCCCCTTCCACTATGCGATCAACGTGTATCGTCCGCAGATGGTGTTGTTGCGTTATGCCGAAGCTATCAATCGTGCAGGCTTCCCTGGTCATGCTTTCGCATTGTTACGTAATGGCTTAGGGAATGTGAAAAACCCACGTGTAGCACACGTGGCTCACATCGCACGCATAGATACGATTGCGCCCGGTGAGGCTTTTCCTAAGGAACCTGCCACTATCAATACGTCTACCGATACGATTTTTGATACGACACGTGTTTATACCTATGAGGCACTTAGTGTAGCTAGCCGTACGACAGGTGATTCTGTAACGAACATTAGTGTCAACGAGTTGCTACGTGCCAAAGGTAAGCCTTACTTTGCCTTTGCTAGCTTCCCCGAATTAGCTTTACCTCCACTTCGTTCACGTGGCTCTGGTGGTGCTATGCGAATGGCACCAGACAGCTTATTTAGCTATCGTGGATTGACACAAGCTAAGGTAGACCAAGAAAATATA
Source organism: Bacteroidales bacterium (assembly GCA_030528715.1). GTDB lineage: Bacteria > Bacteroidota > Bacteroidia > Bacteroidales > Bacteroidaceae > Alloprevotella. Next base: position 10,913 of record JAUMYJ010000030.1, read on the forward strand.
CGTCTCGCAGCTTATGGTGAAACTCAAATCGACACACTAGCCGAACACAATTTTGTGCGTAGCATTGTGGCTCCTGCCGACACCTCTACCATTTTTATACCCGCTGCAGTAGACCCTATTATGATCAATGCAGTAGAAGAGCTGCTGGCAGACGAAATGGCTTTGGAGCTAGCCTATGAGGGTACTCGTTTTGCAGACCTTACTCGCCTTGCTGAACACAAGAATAGTGCAGGCCTTGTGAATGGTACAAATTGGTTTGCTTGGAAGGTGTCACGTCGTGCTGAAAAACTTGCGCCCTATGCGCTTCCACTCCAAAAGAATGAAGCACTTTATAATAAACTAACTAATAAGGCTAATTGGTACCTCACCCTACCACGCTATTATTAATATAGTGCCTACTCTACACATACTTACACCGCCCTCGCCTTATGGCTTAGGGCGGTGTTTTTATTGTGGGTATGAGCACTTAGTAGCTCGTTTTATATTTATGTTTCGTTGCTTGGGGTACTGCCTTGTTTTAGAAATTATTGGTGACTCATCAGAGCTATGATAGGTTTGTCTATAATATAAGTTTCAAGTTTTGCTGTCTGTGTGTATGCTTTGAAAGATGCTTACTTACGTGGAAGTTTTGTACACGAATGATAGCAATGCGTGTATTGAGACTCTTTGTCTAGTGGTAATAGCTATGGCTAATGGACTTTGTGTTGTGCCGTGTCGTGGTACACGTGTATCACGTCTTGAAACATTTGTGCTGCGTCATGGTACAGTTGTATCTTGACGTGGCACAATACTTTGTAGCTAGCTCGTATTAGCCACCCACACGTTCTCTAAACAGCTATGGTTAGTGGAGGCTAGAACCTGTTTGGGTGTATATGTCGCAGTAAGGGCGTATTACGAGGGTAGAGAGACATATAGCCTTGAGTATCGGTATATGATACATCGAGAAGGTACATCAAACCTATGTGAGGGATAAAATAGAGAAGTAATATTGCAATTGCTACCCTTCCGCTTTGTATTATCTTTGTAGTCTCTCCTCTTTTCAACGTCAGAAAGTTTATATCCTGCTCCCTCAAACAAGAAGTATTGTGGGTTGTTCATGATAGAACGAGAAGCACTTGCATCAGCTAAGGTGGCTCACTTCACTCGGCTAGTTTGTAAGGTCGTAGACAAGGCTTTTGTTGAGCTAAAAAGATAATATTGTCGGGGGCACCTATGTGGTGTAAGTGCGTTTTGCTTGGCTGGCTCAAAGTGTTTCATTGTACTTTGACTAGATACAGAAGGTATCTTGGCCATCGCTATATATGGTGGCTAAGTTATTTTGTCTTCGATAGAAAATAGCTTTAAAACCTGCTCAGTCGCTACTACTTCGTGCAGTATAGGCCAATAAGTCATCGCAAAATGCACTTAAACGCTGAATTTTATGCTTGTAGGAGGTGGCAAAACATTTTTTTTTGCGATATTTGCAGTAAGTAGCCATACAGAACGTTTGTTATAGTGTCGTGGTGTGGTATGCAGTAGAATTATCAAGAATACGCATGAAATTTACAGCGGAACAAATAGCCAACGTACTAGGTGGCGTTGTGGTGGGCGATGGCTCTACTATGGTTGAAACCTTTGCCAAGATCGAAGAGGGGGTGCCAGGAGCTATTTCGTTTATGGCCAATGCTAAGTATGAGCATTATGTGTATAGTACAGCGTCGAGCATTGTGCTGGTCAATCATGATTTCGAGCCACAGAAGCCCCATAGCTGTACGCTCGTAAAAGTGGCTAATGCTTACGAGGCTATTGCTCGTTTGCTTACGATTTATCAAGAGACACAACAGAAGCGTGTAGGTATTTCTCCACAGGCTTATATTGCAGAGACTGCTACGATAGGTCAAGATTGCTATATAGCTCCTTTTGCTTATATTGGCGAGGGGGTTAGCATCGGACGAGGCACTCAGATTTATGCTCATAGTGTAATTGAAGCGGGTGTGACTCTAGGTGAAGATTGTATTGTGTATCCTAACGTTACGATTTACTATGGCTGTAAGATCGGTCATCGTGTAGTGCTGCACGCTGGTAGTGTGATAGGGGCAGATGGCTTTGGCTTTGCGCCTACGGCTACGGGTTATGACAAGATACCCCAAATAGGTATTGTGACGATTGAGGACGATGTAGAGCTGGGGGCTAACACTTGTGTAGATCGTGCAACTATGGGTAGTACTTATGTGCGTCGTGGTGCAAAGCTAGACAACTTGGTGCAAATAGCTCACAACGTAGATGTAGGTGCCCATACGGTGATGTCTGCCCAAGTGGGTGTGGCTGGTAGCACAAAGGTGGGCGAGTGGTGTATGTTTGGTGGCCAAGTAGGTATTGCTGGACACGCCACGATTGGCGACCGCGTGAAGGCTGGTGCACAAGCAGGTATCCCTAAAAGCTTGGCGTCAGATGCCGTAGTACAAGGCACTCCTGCGGTAGATGCACGTCTTTTTGCGCGTAGTAGTGCAGCTTTGAAGCAACTGCCAGAAATGTATAAGACGATGGCACAGATAACCAAAGATATTGAAGCATTAAAAGCAAAATAAGATATTGACCATGAATAATCAAAAAACGCTCAAAGGGAGTTTTTCGCTCTTTGGCAAAGGCTTGCATACGGGGCTTAATCTGACCGTAACGTTTAACCCTGCGCCCGAAAACCATGGTTACAAAATACAGCGCATTGACCTCGAAGGGCAACCCACCATTGATGCAGTGGCCGAATATGTGACGGAGACCTCACGGGGCACGGTGCTACACAAAGGTGAGGTGCGTTGTAGTACGGTAGAGCATGGAATGGCAGCACTCTATGCCTCGGGTATAGACAATTGCTTGATACAGGTCAATGGCCCAGAGTTTCCCATTCTAGATGGTAGCTCAAAGCTTTTTATGGAGAAGATAGCCCAAGTGGGTGCCGAAGAACAAAATGCACCTAAGGATATTTATGTCGTTAAGAAACGTATAGAAATTTACGATAAGGAGTCAGACGCTAGTATCTTAATTTTGCCCGATGAGCAGTTTAGCCTCACTACGATGATTTCGTTTGACTCGGCTTATATTTCTAGCCAATTTGCTACGCTGAGTGATATTCATGACTTTGGTAAAGAGATATGTGAGGCACGTACTTTTGTTTTTGTGCGTGAGATAGAGCCGCTACTTAAAGCAGGCTTGATTAAGGGGGGGGATTTAGAAAATGCTGTGGTAATTTACGACAAAGAACTTCCACAAGAAGAGCTTGATGAGTTGGCTGACTTGCTGCATGTAGAGCGACGCGATGCTAAGCAGCTAGGCTATCTCAATACACGCCCTTTGCAATGGTACAATGAGCCAGCACGTCATAAGTTACTTGATGTGATAGGCGATATGGCACTCATTGGTCGCCCTATTCAAGGCCGTGTGATAGCGACACGTCCAGGGCATAAGGTAAACAATAAGTTTGCACGTCTTATGCGTAAGGAAATTAAGCTACAAGAAATGCAGGCACCGCTTTACGACCCTAATGCAGAGCCAGTGATGGACGTAAATCGTATCCGTGAGTTACTGCCTCATCGCTACCCGTTTCAGCTAGTAGATAAGGTTGTAGAGCTTGGTGCTAACCATATCGTAGCGATTAAGAATGTGACTAGTAATGAGCCTTTTTTTCAAGGACACTTTCCCGAAGAGCCTGTGATGCCAGGTGTGCTACAAATTGAGGCTATGGCACAGGCAGGAGGCTTAATGGTGTTAAATACGCTTGAAGAACCCGAGCGTTGGAGTACATATTTCCTCAAAATAGACGATGTAAAGTTTCGTCAAAAGGTAGTGCCTGGTGATACGTTGATATTCCGTGTTGAGCTGTTGGCTCCCGTACGCCGTGGCATTTCGTCAATGCGTGGCTTAGTGTTTGTAGGCGAAAAGATTGTGAGTGAGGCTACTTTTACAGCGCAGATAGTCAAAAATAAGTAATACCAAATACCTTTAACGATATGAATACGATAAGTCCTCTTGCCTTTGTGCACCCCGAAGCACTTATTGGTGAGAATTGTGAGATAGGTCCTTTTTGCTATATTGATCGCGGTGTAGAAATAGGGGATAATAATGTGCTGATGAATAGTGTTACGCTACTCTATGGTACGCGCTTAGGCAATGGCAATACGATTTTTCCAGGAGCTGTGATTGGTGCAGTGCCACAAGATTTGAAATTTCAAGGAGAAGATACCATAGCCATTATCGGTGATAATAACCGCATTCGTGAGAATGTAACTATAAATCGTGGCACAGCTTCAAAAGGCAAGACCGTTGTAGGGAGTAACAACTTGCTGATGGAGGGTATGCATCTAGGCCACGATAGCGTAGTGGGTAACGGCTGTATTATAGGTAACTCTACTAAGCTAGCTGGCGAAGTACATATTGATGACTTTGCAATTCTTAGTGCAAATGTACTTTTGCATCAATTTTGTCGTGTGGGTAGCTACGTGATGGTAGGTGGTGGTACGCGTATTGGGCAAGATGTACCTCCTTTTATCACCGCTGGTCGCGAGCCTGCTGCTTATTGTGGGCTTAACTTGGTGGGGCTACGTCGCCGTGGCTTTTCTAGTGAGGTAATCAATCAAGTGCATGATGCCTATCGCCTCATTTATAGTGGCCGTAGCCGAAAAGCAGCACTTGAAGAACTCTCTGCTATCGAAAATCCTATTCCCGAAGTTAAGTATGTGATAGATTTTATCAAGACGAGCGAGCGGGGTATCATTAGTGCTTAAATAATCTATTCATTTAGAACGCATAAATCTATTATGATATACGAAATAAGAATTATTAGCGATGAGGCTCCCGACTTTCTGCGTGTGATTCAGATAGATGGCCAATCTACTTTTCTTGACCTCTACGAGGCTATATTGAAGGCTTGTGGCTATGAAGATAGTATGATTTCTAGCTTTTTCCTCTGTGATGAAGAATGGCATCGTGGTAGCGAAATTACGCGCGAAGATATGGGCGTAGGGCGTGTGGATGTAGATATCTATGCTATGGATAGTGTACGCCTAAATCAGCTGTTAGAGGAAGAACAGCGCATGGAGCTTGTTTATGATACGTTCAATGAGCGCTTCTTTTCTCTTGAAGTCGATGAGGTGTTGCCTGGACAGACGCTCGAAGCAGCAAAGGTAACTGTGAGTGAAGGCTATGCCCCTGACCAAATTATTGCGGCTGACTTTGATATGGAAGTTGCAGCAGCTGCCACACAAAAGGCTGCTGCTGTGGGCCACTTTGATATTGATGAAGACCTCTATGGCG
>JAUMYJ010000004.1 GCA_030528715.1 Bacteroidales bacterium
TGCTTAACTCTAAGGGGTGAGCAGAGTTTTTTTGTGTATATACTTAAAAGTGCTGCGATGTGTGGTGGTAACTCATTTTTTCTTTGTACATTTGCAGATAAATATATAGTATAAGACTAAGGATATGATACAGATTAAATTTCCTGACGGCAACATTCGTGAGTATGCCGAAGGAGTTACTGGACTTGAAATAGCGCGTAGCATCTCTGAACGCTTGGCGCAAGATGTGTTAGCCTGTGGTGTTAATGGTAAAACACTAGGCCTAAACATTCCGATACGTGAAGATGCCGACTTCGTGCTCTATAAGTGGGACGATGCTGAGGGTAAACGTACCTTTTGGCACTCATCGGCTCACTTGATGGCAGAAGCCTTGCAGCAACTTTATCCTGGCACGCAGTTTGGCATCGGTCCTGCTATCGAAAATGGCTTTTATTACGATGTTATGCCTCCAGAAGGTGTCGTGCTTAAAGAGGGAGATTTTGCAGCTATCGAAAAAAAGATGCTCGAACTCGCTAAACAAAAAGAGGCTATCGTACGTAGTGATATAAGTAAGGCCGATGCACTCAGCTTTTTTGCTGAGCATGGCCAAACTTATAAGTTAGAACTTATCAACGATTTAGAAGACGGCACTATATCGACCTATAAGCAGGGTACTTTTACCGACCTTTGTCGTGGCCCCCATCTCTTAGATATGGCTCCTATCAAGGCAGCTAAGGTCTTGGCAGTATCGGCAGCTTATTGGCGTGGTGACGAAAAACGTCCACAGCTTACGCGTTTGTATGGTATTACTTTTCCCAAGAAAAAACTCTTGGACGAATACCTCGTATTGCTCGAAGAAGCCAAAAAACGCGACCATCGTAAGATAGGGCGTGAACTGGAACTCTTTATGTTTTCTCAGCGTGTGGGCAAGGGACTTCCAATGTGGATGCCTCGTGGTACGACATTGCGTCTAACGCTTGAAAATCTGTTGAAGCGTATTCAAAAGAAATATGGTTATCAGCAGGTTATTACACCGCACATTGGTAATAAAGACCTCTATGTAACTTCGGGGCACTATGCTAAATATGGTAAGGATTCATTCCAACCTATTGCTACGCCCGAGGAAGGTGAAGAATACTTCTTAAAACCGATGAACTGCCCTCACCATTGCGAAGTGTATGCTTGGAAACCACGCTCTTACCGCGACTTGCCTTTGCGTCTAGCAGAGTTTGGCACTGTATACCGTTACGAGCAAAGTGGTGAGCTGCATGGACTTACGCGTGTGCGTAGTTTTACACAAGACGATGCTCACCTTTTCTGTACGCCCGATCAGGTAAAGCAAGAATTCCTCAATGTGATGGATATTATCTTGCTTATCTTCCGTATGCTTGATTTCAAGGACTATGAAGCGCAGATTTCGTTGCGTGACCAAGTCAATCGTGACAAGTATATTGGCGATGAAGCCAATTGGGATAAGGCAGAGCAGGCTATTATTGATGCATGTCAAGAAAAGGGATTAAATGCACGCATAGAGTATGGTGAGGCTGCTTTCTATGGCCCTAAACTTGACTTTATGGTAAAAGATGCTCTCGGTCGCCGTTGGCAGCTGGGAACTATTCAAGTAGATTATAATCTGCCCGAGCGTTTTCAGCTCGAATATATGGATAGCAATAATGAGAAGCAACGCCCAGTAATGATACATCGGGCACCTTTTGGCTCTATGGAACGTTTTGTGGCCGTACTCATAGAGCATACAGCTGGCCATTTCCCTCTTTGGCTTGCGCCTGATCAGGTGGCTATCTTGCCTATTTCTGACAAGTATAACGATTATGCTTATGAGCTGCGTAAACGCTTAGAAATCGAAGATATACGCGCTCTTGTAGACGATCGTAGCGAAAAGATCGGTCGTAAAATCCGAGATAACGAGATGAAGCATATTCCATATCTCCTTGTGGTTGGTGAGAAAGAAGCTGAGAGTGCTACCGTAGCCGTGCGTCGTCAAGGACAAGGCGATCAAGGTGTAATGGCTATTGAGGACTTTGTGGCCAAAATTAATGGTGAAATTACTGAAATGACGAAGTTTTAGCATCTTGCTAAGTGCTAACTCAAAATAAATCAGTATCTTTGCAGCCGATAAATACACTCCGACAGCAAGCATTGCCCATTGAGGCAGGCTTGACTGTCAAAAGTGTACTAGACAATAAGAAATTAGAAATCAATTAACAGCAACGACATAAGGCAAGTATTGCATGAAGAATGTCCCTCTGAAACAACAACTTAAACAGCAGTATCGCATCAATGGGCAAATCCAAGCACGTGAGGTGCGTATCGTAGGCGAAGAAATAGAGTCAAGTGTATTGCCTATCTCAAAAGCCTTAAAATTGGCCGAACAAAAGGGGGTAGACCTCGTAGAAATATCGCCTAACGCCGAGCCGCCTGTATGTCGCATCGTTGATTACTCTAAATTTCTCTATCAGCAAAAGAAAAAGCAAAAGGAAATCAAGGCGAAGCAAGTTAAGGTAGATATTAAAGAAGTGCGTTTTGGGCCACAAACCGATGATCACGACTACAACTTTAAACTCAAACATGCCAAAGAGTTCTTAACGCAAGGTGATAAGGTAAAAGCCACTGTGTTTTTCCGTGGTCGTAGCATCGTGTTCAAAGAGCAAGGCGAAGTGCTACTATTACGTTTTGCCAACGATTTAGAGGACTATGGTACCGTAGAGCGTATGCCTATACTTGAAGGTAAGCGCATGAACCTCTTTATTGCTCCTAAGAAAACGGCAGCACCTAAAAAAGAGACTGCCATGGCCGAAGCACCTGCTCCGTCTGTAAAGGAAAAGAAAGAAAAGAAGGAGCCACCAGCTAAGAAAGCACCTAAGGAATATACGGGTCCAGTGCTTGAAGGCGAATAGACCTACAATGTAGCTTGTCCGAAGCTGTCGACTTAGCACTTCCCTTAGACCAAATCAAGGGCTATTGCTTTCTGTACATGCAAAATCCATGCGCGCTGTGTATTTTGGTATCACGCAGCCGCTGGTCTATTGATAATCAATTAAATTACAAACAAAATGCCAAAAGTGAAGACTAACTCTAGTGCTAAGAAGCGTTTCGCTCTCACTGGAACGGGTAAAATCAAGAGAAAGCATGCTTTCCACAGCCACATCTTGACGAAGAAGACCAAGAAGCAAAAGCGCAACTTGACTAAGACAGGCTTGGTACATGCCTCGGACGTGAAGCAAGTACGTGAGTTGCTTACGCTGCGTTAATTTGCTGCGTGTATAACACACTACTTACTAAGCAACGCTATCGACAAGATAGTTCCCAAGAAGTTATTCATTCATTGTTCAACAGATGTTCAGCCCACAAGACTGCTCACCAATAAATGATAAGAAGCAGCGCTGACCTCTAAAATTTTATAACTATGCCAAGATCGGTAAATCATGTAGCCTCTCGTGCTAAACGTAAGAAAATCCTAAAACTCACCCGTGGTTACTACGGTGCACGCAAGAATGTGTGGACAGTAGCTAAGAATACTTGGGAAAAGGGTTTGACCTACGCCTTCCGTGACCGTCGTAATAAAAAGCGTAATTTCCGTGCGCTGTGGATACAGCGTATTAACGCTGCTGCACGCCTTGAAGGCATGTCTTACTCACAGCTGATGGGTGCTTTGCACAAGGCAGGTATCGAAATCAATCGTAAGGTGTTGGCCGACCTCGCTGTAAACAATCCACAAGCTTTCCAAGCTATTGTAGCTAAGGTAAAGTAATGGATCAGCGTGGTTTTGTGAAGGCTTTCGGTAGTCAGCATCACAAATCACACGCCTAAATTGTACAATGGCTTGACATCTCTAAAAGATGTCAAGCCATTGTACAATTTAGGTGGGATATGCTGGCGCGATATCGCTGTGCCGTTATCTAGGGGGGGCTGTGGTCGTGGTATTAAGCCATGTGGCACAACGTCTTTCCTACGTACTATGTTAGAGAGCTTATGTGATGTCTTAATTGATATTGAGTAGATTGTATCAACCGATTTGAGCGATAAGTTTATGAGTCTTACGCTCAAAGTTTTGTGCCATGCCTAGATACAGCTGTATCGTGACTTGTTACAAGTGTACCTAGACGCGGCACACATGTGCCACGACTCATTACAATACTTAGTGTGCTTACTGGGCTACATGTTTTGTAGATATAGATAGGCTTGGATTAGATTAGTGTCTAAATAGAAAATGAACATAACAGAAGCGTTAGAAGAATTTTTGTGTCGCTGGCATCAGGCCGATGTAGATACAATGTTGGTACAAACCTCGGGGAGTACGGGTGTGCCGAAGGCAATGTTTGTGCCAAAGGTGCGGATGCGTGCAAGTGCTGAGGCTACACTACGCTTTTTAGGGTTGAAGGAAGGCGATACAGCTTTGCTCTGTTTGCCTTTGAAATATATTGCTGGTCAAATGATGGTGGTGCGTGCCGAAATAGGACGGCTGCATCTGCTTGTGGTGGAGCCATCAAGTAGACCACTAGCCACACTGGCAGATGCACCACACTTCGCGGCTATGACTCCGATGCAAGTCTATGAAAGCTTACAGCATGTGCATGATGCTGCTTTGCTGCGTGAGATACGCCATCTACTCATAGGTGGTGGAGCTACCTCAGCAGCTTTAGAAAAGCAGCTTATAGACTTTCCTTATGCAGTGTGGAGTACTTATGGCATGACTGAGACACTCTCGCACATAGCTTTGCGCAGGCTTAATGGGGTAGGGCGCAGCTCTTATTATAGACCACTAGCTGGCGTTAATGTAAGTCTTAATGCGGAACGCCAGACGCTTGATATCTTTGCCCCTCATGTTTGCTCCGAAGTGTTGCATACTCATGATGTGGGTGAAATTAGAGCAGATGGTAGTTTTGTGATTTTGGGGCGTGTAGACAATGTGGTGTGTAGTGGAGGGATAAAGTTACAGATAGAGCAACTCGAAACACGTTTGGTAGGAGTATTTACTATGCCTTATGCTTTGACTTATGTGGTTGATGCGCGCTTGGGGCAGGCTCTAAGTTTGATTTATACTGACCCGATATCTTCGAAAGAGGCTTTGGCACGCTGTGCTACACAATTAGCTCGATTAGAATGCCCACGATATGCTTTTCAAGTAGAAAGCCTGCCTTTAACAGCTACCCACAAGCCTGCTCGTGTAGCCTTGCATAGCTTGGCGGAGCAACTTGTGGCACGTAACTGACAACTTGACCGAAATAATGCGACAAAGTGTCAGAGTGAAGCCAAAGTGTATATATAGGGTGGTGTTTGGTATGTTTTTTCGTAATGTAAAGTGTAAGGCCATTTGTGCCTCATTATAATGCTAATATTAGATAAATAATAAAACGTAGGAATTATGGCAATTCAACCATTGGCAGATCGTGTGCTGATTGAAGCAGCTCCAGCCGAAGAAAAAACAATCGGTGGTATTATTATCCCCGACACAGCCAAAGAAAAACCGCTGCAAGGCATTGTGCTGGCCGTAGGTGGTGGCACCAAAGATGAAGCGATGGTGCTCAAAGCTGGCGACCAAGTGCTTTATGGCAAATATGCTGGTACAGAGATAGAGTACGAAGGACGCAAGTACCTTATTATGCGTCAGAGCGATGTGCTAGCTGTCATCGCTTAAACGTGTTTCAGAAAATGGGACGCGGACAAGGTAATGGTGGTGGCTGGCCATCAACAACTGGCAACCCTAGTGGCGGAGGACGAAGCAATAATCCTCCAAGAAAGTAATTTGTAGTGTTTTAATAAATCAGACAAATAGATCAAAGAGATATGGCTAAGGATTTGAAATTCAACGTAGATGCTCGTGAAGCTCTTAAGCAAGGTGCCGATGCACTAGCCGATGCAGTCAAGGTGACGCTAGGCCCTAAGGGGCGTAATGTCGTAATCGAGAAAAAATTTGGTGCACCCCGTATTACTAAAGATGGTGTGACGGTAGCTAAGGAAATAGAGCTTGAAGACAGCTTTGCTAACGCTGGTGCACAGCTTGTGAAGAGTGTGGCTAGCAAAACTGGCGATGATGCAGGTGATGGCACGACGACAGCAACAGTACTGACGCAAGCCATCTTGACCGAAGGCATGAAAAACGTAGCAGCAGGTGCTAATCCACTTGACTTGAAACGTGGTATAGATAAAGCTGTGGCTGCCGTAGTGGCCGAAATTAAGGCACAAGCTGACCCCGTGGGCGATAACTACGACAAGATAGAGCAAGTTGCAACTATCTCGGCCAATAATGACCCTGAAATTGGCAAACTCATTGCCGATGGTATGCGTGCTGTTTCGGTTAATGGCGTTATCACCATCGAAGATGCTAAGGGTCGTGATACCGTACTCAAAACGGTAGAAGGTATGCAGTTTGATCGTGGTTTCCTCTCGCCTTATTTTGTGACGGATGCTGAGAAGATGGCATGTGTGATGGAGAGTCCATATGTCTTGATCTATGATAAAAAAATCTCTAATCTTAAAGATATCTTACCTCTGCTCGAAAGCACGTTGCAAACGGGTCGTCCGCTGCTCATCATTGCTGAAGACGTAGATAGCGAAGCACTCACGACGCTGGTAGTAAATCGTTTGCGTACACAGCTCAAAATTTGTGCTGTGAAAGCCCCTGGCTTTGGTGATCGTCGTAAGGCCATGCTCGAAGACATTGCTGTGCTAACGGGTGGTGTCGTGATTAGTGAAGAGAAAGGCTTGACTCTCGAACAAGCAAGTATTGATATGCTGGGTACAGCCGAAAAGGTAGTGGTAAGCAAAGACAACACTACTGTGGTAAATGGTAAGGGTGCCAAAGAAAATATTGATAGCCGTATCAAGCAGATTAAGGCTGAAATCGAAGCCTCTACATCAAGCTATGACAAGGAAAAGCTACAAGAGCGATTGGCAAAGTTGGCCGGTGGTGTGTGTGTACTCGAAGTAGGTGCAGCAAGTGAAGCCGAGCAAAAAGAAAAGAAAGATCGCTGCGATGACGCCCTTTGTGCTACACGTGCTGCTATCGAAGAAGGCATTGTGACGGGTGGTGGCGTAGCTCTCATTCGTGCACAAAAGGCACTTGAAGGCTTGACTGGTGTAAATAACGATGAAACGACAGGTATTGGTATTATCCGTCGCGCTATCGAAGAGCCTCTACGTCAGATCTGTCGCAACGCTGGTGTGGAAGGTGCTGTGGTGGTAAACAATGTGCGTGAGGCCGAGGGTTTCTATGGCTACAATGCTAAGACCGAAACTTACGAAGACCTCCGTGCTGCTGGTGTAGTAGATCCTGCTAAGGTAACACGTGTAGCCTTAGAAAATGCTGCTAGTGTGGCAGGCATGTTCCTCACGACCGAATGTGTCATTTGCGATAAGCCCGAAGAAGTACCTGCTATGCCTCCTATGGGGGGTGCACCAGGTATGGGTGGTATGATGTAGCCAAATTACAAAAGGCTAGCTAATACACTTAGCTCTAAGTCGCGTTTGAGTACGAGTAAGTATTCCAAACGCGACTCTTTTTGTATTTAGACAATAATACAAGAGGCTGTATAGCTTAAAAGACAATATTGTTGTGCATTGTTCAAATAGAGGTGTAGCTATTTTATTGGAGATGGAGGGTGTTTACTAATTTCGCATTTGTTGCTTGACTCTACGGACTGAAAATGATAATAGATTTTTTGGGTGCGAAATGTTTGGCTAATTCTTGAAAAATATGTATTTTTGCTGTTGTAGTGCTTAATTTCAGTGCTCTTGTAAAGTTTACACTGCTAAAATATACTATAATATGACATATGTTAAGACAATACTAGTAGTTGCTATTCTTATGATAGCTAGTGTGGTGCAGCCAGTCGCTGCACGTTTGATACATCTTTTGCCTATACCTCATAGGATAGAGGCAAAGGAGGGTATATTGCTATTACCGAAGGAGGTGCGTATTAGTGATGTGCATCAAACACGTGCTTTGTCACGTTTTGTGAGCGAGTTTGGTAGTACCTCTACTTTTGAGGATGTAGCAGATGCGCACATCCAGGTGCGTTATGTCGCATCAATATCTGATGCGGAAGATCATATATTGGAGGGCTATGAAAGTGAGGCTTACCGTTTAGAAGTAAGCCATACTGGCGTGATAATAGAAGCTGTGAGTCAGTTGGGGGTTATTCGGGCGGCTCAAACATTAACACAGATGGCCGAAGGCTGGGAAATCTCTAATAAAATTCAATTAGAGCATGCTAAAATAACGGATTGGGCAGCTTTTAAGGTGCGTGGGTATATGCATGATGTCGGCCGCTCATACATCAGTGTGGAAACACTCAAAAAGCATATTCGTTTGCTTTCGCGCTTCAAAATAAATACCTTTCATTGGCATCTGACAGAAAATCAAGCTTGGCGTTTTGAGGTAAAACATCCAGCTTACGCTAAGTTGACTAATGCTGAGTATATGGCTGCCTCGCGTTTTCCTGGGAGCTACTACACACAAGTGCAGTGTCGTGAAATAGAGGCTTATGCACGCGAATATGGTGTGACGATAATCCCTGAAATAGATATGCCTGGCCATTCGGAGGCTTTTGAGCGTGCATTGGGCTATACGATGCAGAGCGTATCTGGTACGATGGCACTCAAAGTCATATTGCGTGAAGTGGCTGGAGCTTTTCCACACGCTCCTTACATTCATATTGGTGCCGATGAGAAAGTGATTGAGCGTTTAGATTGGCTCAATGGTATGGTACGTTTCGTCAAAGATACTTTGGAGCGTAGGTGTGTGCTATGGAACCCTATCCATAACATTGCAGTGAGCAGTACTATGGCAGATATGACCCATATGTGGGGCACACGTGGTAGAGCTGTTGGTGGTAAAGCTAATATTGATAGTCGTTATAATTATACGAATCATTTTGATGTCTATGCTGACCTTGTAGGTATTTATAAAAGTAATATTTACTACGAGGCTAAGGGGAACAATGTTGTTGCGGGGACTATTTCTGCTGCTTGGAACGACCGTCTAACGCTGACCGAAGATGACATTGTGCGTCAAAATAATTTTTATGCTAATGTGATAGCCTCAAGTGTGCGTGCTTGGATAGGTGGAGGAAGTCGCTACATCGACAATAACAATAATGGGGGTACCAATGGTGGAGGAGGTACTATGCTACCCAATGTAGGGGCAGAGTATGAAGATTTTAGGGCCTTTGAAACACGTTTCTTATTTCATAAAGCACATAGTTTGTCGGAAGAAGCGAAACTTATTCCTTATGTGAAGCAGAGTAATGTACGTTGGCTGATAACAGATGCTTTCCCTAATAATGGTAACACCGCAGCAGTATTTCCTCCAGAAGAGCTGCGCATGAGTGATCGGCTTCCCACGACGTTTGAGTATGGTGGTAGGCGTTATGGCACACGTTTGGCGACAGGTGCAGGTATCTATTTACGTCATACTTGGGGGCATAATACCATCAATGGCTTTTTTGATGCACCTACTTATAACCAAACGGCATATGCTTGGACCTATGTATATTCGCCTGAGGCAAAGTTTGTTGGTACACAAATTGAATTTTATAATTATAGTCGTTCAGAGAAAGATGCTGTGCCTACAACAGGCTGGGACCTCTATGGATCGCGTATATGGATAAATGATCATGAGGTGGTGGCTCCACAATATGTTAACGCTGGTCGTAGCATTACTAATGAGGTACCACTGACCAATGAGAATTTTACAGGCCGCCCCTTAATAAAAACCTATTTGCGTAAGGGATGGAATAAGGTTTTTATAAAATTGCCTTATAAAGATGCAGCCTATCGTTTGGATAAGTGGCAATTTACCTGTGTATTTACTGAACTTGATGGTTTGAAAGAAGTAGACGATTTGGTGTATTCTCCTTATCAAGAACTAGATGAGGTAGTAACTTTACTACGTGCAGCCGTTAACGAAGCCAAGGATACACGTAAGTATTATATAGGCGATCACGTAGGTTATTACTCGGCAGTAGCTGCAATAGAACTTGATGCAGCTCTTGATGCAGCCCAAGCTGCCTTGGACCAGCCCGAATATTCGCCTGAGCTATTCACAAAAAAATACAACCAACTTAATGCAGCCTTAGCAGCATTTTTAGCTAATCTGCGTACTCTAAGTGTGATACAGCCTGAGGAGAATTTATGGTATGACCTTTATACACCAGCACGTGGCAACCGCTATCTTACCTTACAAGGAGAAGTGCTCTTTGGAGCAGCATCGCCTTCGGAGCGTTCGGCATGGCGTTTTGTAAAGCGTGCCGATGATACTTGGGATATTATTAGTAGCGATGGAAGGTATCTTGCGCCTACGGCAGCATATAATACAGCCCTAACAATCTCATCAATGCGCCCGTTACGCGGATGGACTATTAAACCTTCAAGTATGCTAGCGCATGTTATCATTACGAGTGGTAATGTGCAGATCAACCAAACCAATGCGGGCCTCGGATGGCGTGTATATAATTGGGGCAATGGGAGCAATACAACAGATGGTGGCTGTCAATACCTTGTGCGGCGTAGTACCTATCAAGGAGAGATTACTAGTATTGCTGCATCAGACTCGGGTGTTGCTACTAGAATAGGTGTATACTTTGACCTATTGGGACGGCCTGTTTCTACTCCCTTAGCTGATCATATTTACATTATCAATGGTCGTATTATGAAATATTGAGCTGTAATCGTTCTATATTGAGAATTGTATTTAGAAATGTATTATAGCTTGTGAGATTGATATAAGTGTACTATAACAGGTATGGAACAAACCTAAGTATAAAGTTAATCGCTCGTGTCCACAATGTGGTGCAACATTGTCTGATAATCACACCGATTGTCCTCATTGTGACTATGCGTATCATATTGAAGTAGAAGCGTCTGTGGGTAAAGGGAAGCGTATCTTAGTGCTTATAGCTGTTGCTGTTGGGTGTGTGCTACTTGGGCTTTTAGCTACTGGAGCTTACTTGTGGAAGCAACGTGGTGAGCGTATGGCTAATAAAACTGTTTTTATAGATAGTATAGAAGCTCCAATTGATCCTTCGTTGCTCTATGAAGATAAGTTTCAGTCTTTTGAGCGTAAAGAGTCGTATGAGATAGATCTTTCTTCGTGGCGTGATGAAACCATCGTTACAGAAACTGGTGAGCAAGAAGATTGGTTTCCACGTAGTTGTACGTACACTAAGGAGTTGAGCTTAGAGTGGCCACTTTCGCTCAAAGGGGTACAACACGTTGATGAACTGCAAGCACGCTTACTCTCGCTACTCTTTGGGCAGGCATACCCCACTATTGAGGCTGCTGTTGAGGCTTTTTGGAAGGCTGTGCCTACTGCTGATAATATAGGCGGTTTTTACGACCCTAGTGAAGCCGTAGAGCTAGAACGCACTGAGACCGCTGCGCAGTGTGTGCAATTTAAAGTGACACTAAGTGGTAGTTTTGGAGGCGCTACGGGGTCTAGCTTTTATGAAAACTTGTTTTTTTTGACCTACGACAAGACACGTCAAAAGATATTGACCTTAGCAGACGTATTTGAGGCTGGAACTGCCTCTGCTATTGTGTCTTTAATAAACCGCGAGATAGTAGAAACGAACCGTAAAGAGGCTGCTGATTATGCTAATGTGTCCGCTATTCCCGAGCAGTTTTCTGTGGGGCGTGAGGGTATTACGTTTATCTCTACTGAGTCCATATCTTATTCAGCACAAGGGCGTTACCTTGAAGTAATGGTACCTTATACATTGCTTATGCCTTATTTGACGGCAGATTTTGCCACGATGCTCAAAACACCTGATGAAAACTTGTCTATCCATGAATAATTTTTTTGCTCTTCTTGGTACGGCTCTTGTACCTGCAAGCTTGTTAGCACAGACTGCTAATAAACCCAATTTCATCTATATTATGTGTGATGATTTGGGCTATGCAGATCTTGGTTGCTATGGTCAGCAATACATCAAAACACCTCATTTAGATAGTATGGCAGCCAAAGGCATGCGCTTTACGCAGGCCTATGCTGGTAGTCCAGTGAGTGCCCCCTCTCGTGCTAGCCTTATGACAGGGCAACATACGGGTCACACCCATGTGCGTGGAAATAAGGAGTATCGCTTCGGTAGCACTTATTTTGGAAAGACAGAAGAACCATTGCAAACAGGGCAAGAACCCTATGATACAGCCCACATTATCCTGCCCGAAATACTCAAAGACAATGGCTATACTACGGCTATCTTTGGGAAATGGGCGGGCGGTTACGAGGGCTCTATTTCTACTCCCAAAACACGTGGTATTGATGAGTTCTATGGTTTTATTTGTCAGTTTCAAGCTCATGCTTACTACCCTAATTTTCTGAATGCTTATAGTCGAGGTAAAGATGCTGATGTTTATCGTGATACATTGCATAATAATATTCACCTTAGTTTATACGAGCCTTCTGAGTACAAGCAACGTAAAGATTATTCGGCCGATATTATTCACCAAAAAGCCTTGGCTTGGCTAGATCGTCAGACGACCGACCAGCCATTTGTGGGCTTCCTTACATACACACTGCCTCATGCCGAGTTACATCAGCCACAAGATAGTATTGTTGCTTTTTACCGCTCTCGTTTCCTTAATGATAAGTCTTGGGGGGGAGATAAGCCTAGTCGCTATGTAGCTGCTGACCATGTGCATGCACAGTTTGCAGCACAGGTTACACGTTTAGATACCTATGTGGGCGAGGTCTTGGCTAAACTTAAAGAAAAGGGACTAGATGAGAATACTATTGTGATCTTTACGAGTGACAATGGCCCCCATAAGGAAGGTGGTGCCGACCCCGAATTCTTTAACCATCTAGGCTTGCTGCGTGGCACGAAGCGCAGCACGCATGAGGGTGGTATTCGTGTGCCTTTTATAGCTTACTGCCCTGGCACAGTGCCTGCTGGAGTGGTTAGCGATGTGCCTGTTGCTTTTTACGATGTGATGCCAACCTTCTGTGAGCTAGCTGGCATTGACAACTATGTGTCTCGCTATCGTAATCCACGCCTTGGTGTGAAGGACTATTTTGATGGCATTTCGTTTGCACCAACACTACTTGGTAAGAAGCAGAAACAGAAGCATAAGTTTCTATATTTTGAGTTTGCTGAAACAGACCAAATCGCAGTGCGTCAAGGCGACTGGAAACTTGTAGTGAAGCGTGGTGTGCCATCACTTTATAATTTGGCTACCGACCTACACGAAGACAACGACGTAGCGACACAATACCCCGCTATCGTGAAGCGACTTACAGCGATTATAGCGCGTGAACATACCGACAACCCACTTTTTAGGGTGACACTCCCCTTTAAGTAGATATATCTATATAATATAACTAAACACAAATCTTAATGATGAAAAGAAGTCGTACACAACTCTTGGCTGCCTGCCTTTTGGCTGCACTACCGCTCTCGGTAGTCGGTCAGGTCGTGGTAAGCCAAACCGATGGTCAGGTGACTATTGGTAACGGCTATATGAGCCGTACGTTTAATACTGCTGGCAACAAACTTACGCCTGGCGTTTTGGTCAACAAGCGTACTGCCACGCCTACTAACTTTGTGCCATCAGTAGGTAGTGAGGAGTTCTCGCTTAATCCCGTAACGATCGTAATGGCAGCAGGAAAGATTGATCGCACGGCTTGGACCGTAGTTGCCGATGGTTATAGCGATGACGCAGGCTCTGGTCACCCACACCATGCACTTGATGGTAATGCTAATACATGGTGGCATTCGCACTATGGTAGCAATGGCAACAGACAGATGCCCCACTACCTACAAGTGACAATGCCCGAGAGCAAGCTCATCAAGAGCTTTGCCTACACGCCACGTCCTGGCAATGCTACGATTAACGGGCAGGTAAAGGGCTATCGCTTGCTTATCGGCGAAACAGAGTCTACCCTTACGATAGCCTCACAAGGTGATTTGCCTTTTACAGGTGAAGAACAATGGGTAAACCTTACGACACCTACTACGGGGAAAATTGTGCGGTTTGAAATTTTGAGTTCGCACAATGGCCGAGAGTTTGCAGCAGTAGCCGACTTCCAATTAGCGACAGAGACACAGGATAATAGCATAGATAATTTGCAGCTCATAGATCGTACCGAGTGGCGTGTGTCGGCCGACTCATGGTGTCGAGAAAGTGCTACTGTGGGCGAACCCAAGCACATCGTTGATGGCAATACCAATACAATTTGGCACTCATGGTACACTGGACAGACGCATGGTACACAAGGTCGAAACACGCTACCCTATTCATTTATGATTGACTTAGGCCGTGAGCAGACCTTCCGTTCGTTTGGCTATGAGCCACGTAAGAGTGGACAGAATGGTACAGCGGCAGAATACGAGTTTTTTGTCTCTAACGATAGCGTGGCTTGGACGAGTGTCAAGTCTGGCACATTTACTTACACAGACGGTAGTCAGACGCAGTGGGTTAATCTTCCTAGTGAGCAAACGGCACGTTATGTGAAGTTTACAATTAAATCTACGGCCAACGGTGCGGCTTTTGGTTCGTGTGCCGAGTTTTATTTAGGTCAGCAGGCATACGTAACCCCCAAGAGCCATTTCTCTGCCTCAGAGATGACAATCGCAGCTATACGAGAGGAAAATATAGAAGATGGTAAGCGTGTAGTCTTTGATATGCAACCCTACATGCACACCAATGAACGTAGTGGCCAAGTGACGACGTGGGATATCGATATGGTGGTCGAAATGAAAAACAATGACCACTTCCTGCGTAAATACCTCTTAATAAAGGGAGAAGACGAAGTAACACGTCAAACGCCTATTGACTATATTGAGATGGAGTCGCTTGGCGTAGAAAACGTAGCGGCTACCAACCGCTGGACGCACCCTGCTGGCAGCGGTGGTGTAGGTGGTATGTCTGCTTATACGCTTACGCTCGGGCAGCCCGTTTATGTGGAAGGCCTATTTATGGGGTCTGAATTCCCACAAGCTGAAAATGAGATAGCCAACGCTAAGGCTCATACACGTTATTATAGTGGTAAAAGCTTGGCTACACTAGCAGGTGTCGGTCGTGTTGATGCCAATGGCTATTTCCGTACATGGAGCAATGTCATGGGGGCTTCGCGTAGTACGACAGACCTCAATGTGATTCGCTCGGATTTCTTTAAGTATATCACAAGCATTGCCAAGCCTGTTGGCTTACGTTTGCAGTACAACTCGTGGTATGACTGGATGATGCGCATTGACGAAGAGAAAATCAACAACTCTTTCCGCGAAATGGAACTTGGGTTTAGTCAGCATGGCATTCGTCCGATGGATAGCTACGTGGTAGATGATGGCTGGAACAATTATGAGGTAAGCGATGTAGCACGTTCGGGTACAGGTACCAATAAAACTGGCTTCTGGGAGTTCAACAGCAAGTTCCCTAATGGTCTTGAAGGTGCTAGCCAAATCGCTCGTCGCTATGGCTCAGACTTTGGTATATGGCTTGGCCCTCGTGGTGGCTATAACTTTAACGCTCGCTGGGGGCATCTTCTCGAACGCCATGGCAATGGTACATACAACCGCAATAGTGCTGATGCTGTTACGGGTGATAGTGTTTATATCGCTAAGCTAACGGATTTCTTCCTAGAAAATCAAACCCGCTATGGTGTAAATTATTGGAAGTTAGATGGCTTCTCTACCGTACAGCCGCAGCCATCGACGAATGGACGCTACATTACTGGTGGTAAAAATGGTAACTATTACTTCACCGAGCATTGGGAGCGTTGGTATAACACCTTTGACACACTTTATGCCGAAGCCGATCAGCGTGGCAGTAAGTTGTGGCTCAATCTTACATGCTATGTTAATCCTAGTCCTTGGATTTTGCAGTGGAGCAACTCGGTGTGGATACAAAACTCTCAAGACAAGGGCAATAGAGTCGTAGGTGGACGTACGCGCCAAATGGATCAGTTCCTTTCATACCGCGACGACCGCTACTATGACTTTATCTACAACAATCAGCTGCAATTCCCCTTGGCTAATATCTTTAACCATGACCCGATTTATGGTCAAGAAGAAGGTGTTGCTGCCAATAGTATGACCGATGCAGAGTTTCGTGCCTATCTCTATATGATGGCTACACGTGGCACTGCTTTTTGGGAAATGCTATACAGCTATAACTTTATGGATGAGGGCAGCAAGTGGATGATCAATGGTGAGGCTATAAACTTTATTGACAAGCACTACGAGACACTGCGAAATGCCAAGTATTTTGGTCAGTCACCTCTTAGTGGCCGTATTTATGGCTACTCATGCTGGAAGGAAGTGGACAATGCTACCGACAACGAAGGTATCGTCTCGTTCCGTAACCCTACTGGCAGTACCCAAACTTATACCTTTACACTTGATGGCCGTGTGGGCGTACCTACACATGCTACCAATCTTTCGCGTAGCCTCGTGATGAGTTATGCAGGCGTAGCTAACGAACGAGCTGCTGCTGTGAAGCTTGATACCGATGTATCTGCTAAGTATAGCTACGGCGATTCGTTTACGGTAACACTAGCTCCTGGCGAGATTCGTATTTGGAAGTTTACAGCTGAGGCCGATGTGCAGCCTGCACAAATCTATACTCTGGCCGCTGTTGATACCAACAAGATAATTGTTAAGTTTGACGAGCCCGTAAGGCCTTATGGTCCTAACTTTAAAGTCTATGAAGGTAGCACATTAGCCACTGATGTACGCTCTGTTATGCTTAGCGAAGATTATCGCACCGTGACACTCACAACGCGTCATGCACTTGAAGCTACTAAGCGTTATACGCTTCAAGTTAATGGGCTGCGCGATTGGAATAAAAACGCAACAGAGACTACATCGCCCGTATTTTTCCTAAATAAGGATAGCGTAGTACTTACTGTCAATACGCTTGCCGACTTGCGTGAGCCTGCTGGTGCAACCCTTACTGGAGATTTCCGTCAAGGGCAATTGCTAGCACTTACACAAGAACACGCTGTGGCAAGTGATAAGTATTTTGCTGGTAAAGGTAGTTTTAGCATAGCGTTTGAAGTAAACACTACTACGGCCAATGCTACGCTACTTCGCCAAGGAGATAGTTATAGTGTGAGTTTGATAAATGGTAAGCCCTCATTCAAAGTAGGTGAGCTTACTTATACGGCCGATAGTGTAGTTAATGATGGTAGACCACAGTTTATCATTTGTACGCGTGAGAATAATGGCATGCTCAAAATCTACATCAATGGGCAGCTACAAGGCACAAAATACGATGCTGCACACATCAATGCGCCTATAGTAGCAGCTCCTATTACGCTTGGTAGCAGCGATAGCCATATCAATATCGGCAAGGTAAGCCTAAGACTCGGAGCATATCACTTCAAGCAAGCAGCAGCTGTACATCATGACAACGTGCAGCCACATTATCTCGTGAGCGTTACTTCGCCTGAGACAGCCACAGTGCGTTTTACCTATGCCAAAGATAGCACTACTACTGCCGATGGCACCAAGGTAGCTCGTGTTGCTTCAGGGCAAAATGTAACAGTAGAGGCCATTACAACTGGTGACAAGGCCTTTGCTAGCTATACGCAAGATGGCACAGCTATGCCTGTTGCAGATGATGCACAAACGCTTTCAATCGTCTTCACTAACGTCACCGCAGACCACAATGTCGTGATCGAAGTCAAGGATATTACTACGGGTATTACCGCTATTGGGCAAACACTAAAACTCGCCATTGCCGATGGTAGTATTAGTGTTAAGAATACCGAGGGGGCTACACAGCTTACAGCCTATACAGCCGATGGTAAGTCACTTGGTACAGCCCATGGCAATGGTATGGCTACGCTTAACGGTGTAAGCTGGCCGTCGGGCATCTTGTTGGTAGAGGTCAAGACCTCTGCCGGTAAGCAGGTATTTAAGCTTACGAAGTAAGCCTAGATTACAGCTCTATTGAGACTTTTCTCTACTTGTTCGTTTGGATAGGTAGAGAAAAGTCTTTTTCTTTGCCTTTCTTGGCTATTAGTACACCTCTACCTAAGTACGGCTTACCACTTGCGTGTATTTACGCCTTTATTAGTGTATCGTGTCTGTGTACATGTGTGCCGTGTCTTGATACATTAGTTTCTCGTTGGGGAACGTTTGTACCAAGTCGCGGCACAACTCTTTGTGCTTTGAGCTAGTGAAGTATGGAGTAGGGGTGCGATGGGGTGTTGTTAAAGCTAGGCTGATCATAGGCAAACGCCCTACTTCATGGATAGGGGACATTTACTACCACTTCGTATGTCAAAATATAACTGATAGTGCTTTATAGAGTCCTTTGGAGGGGATATGTATTGGATAATGGTTATTTAATGGGCACATAGTATGGCCATCTCCTTAGAAAATGCTACCTTTGTAGTATATGACAGAAGCGATGACGATACAAGCCTTAGCAAGTGCTTTTACAGAGCATAAGAAAGTTAAGGCCGTGTACCGTGCACTGGCTACGGCTAGTGTGCGTGTATTGCATTGTGCGGGCTTGCAAGCATCGGCTGCACCAATGGTATTTGCTGCCTTGTGGCAAATAGAGCCACGAGTGGCTCTATTTGTCTTGGGCGATGAAGAAGAGGCTGGCTATTTTTATAATGACCTTGTCAAGCTCTTAGATGATAAGGCCGTAGCTTTTTTCCCATCTTCGTATAAACGTGCTGTAAAGTTTGCTCAGCGTCACGATGCCAATGAGATTTTGCGCACCGATGTCTTGACACGCTTAGCAGCTTGGCAATCAGGACAGGGACTTTATATCGTGACCTATCCCGAGGCGTTGAGTGAGCGTGTTGTAGCTATGGATCATCTTTCTGCACAAACTTTGCACCTTGTTCAAGGGCAAATGATAGCACCTGCTAGTATTGAGCTACAATTACTCGACTTTGGTTTTTCGCGTACAGACTATGTCTATGCACCAGGTGAGTATGCTATCCGTGGTAGTATTATTGATGTATACTCTTATACGAATGAACATCCTTTTCGTCTAGACTTCTTTGGCGATGAGCTAGATAGCATACGTACTTTTGATATACAGACACAGCTTAGTTTAGAGCACCTTGCTGATGTAACTATTGTACCCAACGTCGCTCACACGATGTTGGATGGACAACCTTTTATGGCCTGTTTGCCACATGATACCCTCACTATCTTTCGCGATTATACGTTTGTGCGTGACCGCATTGATGTAATTTACAAAGAGGGCTTTACAGCACAAGCTATGGCTGAGGCCGAGGCTATGGGTGATATGTTGGTGGCAGAGCGCTTGCTTGTAGATGCTACTACGTTTGGACAGGCGTGTTTGCCATTTCGCCGTATAGATATAGGCATGAAGTGTACAACGCCTGATGCCATTGTGATGTTTGAGCAACACGCACAGCCACTCTTTCATAAGCAATTTGATGTTGTTGCGCATGCCTTTGATGAGTTGCAGCGTAAGGGGCATCGCATTTATATCGGTGCAGAGAGTGCTAAGCAGCTAGCACGTCTTCGTGCGATATTTGGTGAGATAGATCATGAAATTCATTTCGTTGCGGTAGACAATACATTACATGCCGGCTTTGTGGACGAAGATTTTAAGGTTGCAGTGTTCACAGACCATCAAATCTTTGATCGCTTTCATAAGTATCAACTCAAAAATAGCCATGTGCGCAATGCTAAGGTAGCACTGACGCTCAAAGAGTTGCAGCAATTTGAATATGGCGATTATATCGTACACGTGGATCATGGCATCGGGCAGTTTGCAGGCTTGATGAAGATACCCACTGGTGATACACTGCAAGAGGTGATAAAGATCAATTATCAGCGTGGAGACGCTGTCTTTGTCTCGATACATGCACTGCATAAGATCAATAAATATAAAGGGCGTGATGGTGTGCCGCCTAAGCTATCTACACTAGGCTCTGGTGCGTGGGAAAAACTCAAAAATCGCACGAAGAGTAAGCTCAAAGACATAGCACGTGACCTCATAGCTCTCTATGCCAAACGTAGAGCTGAAAAGGGGTATAAGTATGCTCCCGATAGCTTCATGCAGCATGAGCTAGAAGCTAGCTTCAAATACGAAGATACGCCCGACCAATTACGTGTAACACAAGAGGTAAAAGCCGACATGGAGAGCGAGCGCCCGATGGATCGCTTAGTGTGTGGAGACGTAGGCTTTGGCAAAACTGAAATAGCTATACGTGCCGCCTTTAAGGCCGCTTGCGATGGCAAACAGGTAGCTGTAATGGTGCCTACGACATTGCTAGCCTATCAACATTATCGCACGTTTAGTGAGCGTTTGAAAGACTTTCCTGTAAAGGTAGATTATCTTAGTCGAGCACGTAAGCCTAGCGAAGCGGCACTCATACGCAAGGGGTTGGCAGATGGGACGATAAACATAGTTGTAGGCACACATGCTTTGATAGGCAAGAATGTTAAATTCCAAGATTTAGGCTTGCTTATCATTGACGAAGAACATAAATTTGGCGTATCGGTTAAGGAAAAACTACGTCAGCTGCGCGTCAATATTGATACGCTTACGATGACAGCTACTCCTATCCCTCGCACACTACAATTCTCGCTGATGGGGGCGCGTGATTTAAGCACGATAAATACGCCTCCTCCTAATCGTCACCCCATAGACACACAGGTTAGTACGTTTAGTGCCGAGGTTATAGCCGAGGCTATCAATTTTGAGTTAAGCCGTAATGGGCAGGTATTTGTCGTTAGTCATCGTATCGCAAATCTTTCTACATTGGCTCATTTGATTACCAAGCACGTGCCAGATGTGCGTGTAGCCATTGCTCATGGACAGATGCCTCCTGAGGCTATGGAGCGTACGATTACCGATTTTGTCAACCATGATTTTGATGTACTTGTTTCTACTACTATTGTAGAGAATGGTATTGATATCCCTAACGCCAATACCATCATCGTAGAGCATGCGCATCACTTTGGTCTAAGTGATTTGCATCAAATGCGTGGTCGTGTAGGACGTAGTAATCGCAAGGCATTTTGCTATCTGCTAGCTCCTCCTTTGGCTGCACTCCCACCCGACACCCGCCGTCGCTTGCAAGCAATTGAAAATTTTAGCGATTTAGGGAGTGGCATTCATATTGCCATGCAAGATCTTGATATTCGTGGTGCAGGCAATCTTTTAGGTGCTGAGCAGAGTGGCTTTGTAGCTGACTTAGGCTATGAAACCTATCAAAAGATACTTAAAGAGGCTATGGTGGAGTTACGCCATGAGTTACCTGACTTTGCTGACGATGACTCGGTACGTAGTAATGACCTTATGGGCGATACCTTTGTAGATGAGTGCCAGCTCGAAAGTGACCTGCGTATTTTTTTGCCAGAGTCTTATGTGCCAGGTAATAGCGAGCGTTTGCTGCTCTACCGAGAATTAGATGGCATGACACGCATAGAGGAGGTAGAAGCATTTCGCACGCGCCTCCAAGACCGTTTTGGCGAGCTACCTATGGAAGCAGAGCATTTGCTACAAGTTCCCTTAGCACGTGCGATTGGGCGTCGGTTAGGCGTAGAGCGCATCGTGCTCAAAGGTGGACGCTGCACACTGCACCTTGTACGTACTCCCGAGAGTGCTTATTTTCGTAGTGTAGCCTTTGGTCGCATTATCGCTTATGTCACGCAATACTTTCAAACGTGCGAGCTATCACAGACAGGGAACCCCCGCCTCACACTTCACAACTGCCCTGATTTACCTACGGCTATCGTACGTTTGCAGGCTATCGAAGCTATTGACCCTGTGGCTTAAACTTTATTAGTAAATCTCCTAATTAAAAAATAAGTGATATGATGAAAAATCAACGTAACACGCACACGGCATTGCCTATTACTGCTGCTATGGCTGCCGCTCTTTTACCTCAGTTAGTACAAGCGCAGCAGCCCTATAACGTAGTGTTTATCATGACAGACGACCACACTGCACAGATGATGAGCTGCTATGATAGTACGCATATTCGAACGCCACACCTTGACCGCATTGCTCGTGATGGTGTGCGCTTTACCAATAGCTTTGTGGCCAACTCACTTTCTGGCCCTAGCCGTGCTTGTATGCTTACAGGTAAGCATAGCCATACTAATGGCTTTTTGAGTAATGTGCGTAGTCACTTTGATGGTAGTCAGCAAACTATGCCTAAACTGCTACAAAAGGTAGGCTATCAAACGGCACTCATAGGTAAGTGGCACTTGGAAAGTACACCTACGGGATTTGATTATTTTCGTATTTTCCCAGGACAAGGTGACTACTATAATCCTACGTTTATTGAGATGGATGGTAGCCATACCGTAGAGCGTGGCTATGTAACTAATATCGTGACAGACCTCGGTATTGACTGGCTAGCTAATAAGCGTGACCATAGTAAGCCTTTTATTCTATTCTTACATCATAAGGCTTGTCATCGTCCTTTTTTACCAGATTTAAAGCACCTTACAGATTACGAGGATACGACTTTCAAGCTGCCATCTACCTTCCGTGACGATTATGCTGGCCGTGCGGCTGCAGCTGCACAAGAAATGGAGATAGGCCGTCACATGGATTTAACGTATGATACTAAGATAGACTTGCCTCATTTGCGCACTCCTTATAAAGGCTACTACTATTCAATGATAGATCGTCTTGACTCTGCGGATCGTGCACATTATGATAGTGTATATAAAGTAATCTCTGATGATTTTGTAGCCCAAAATCTTACCGGAGCAGCACTTGATGAGTATAAGTATCAACGCTACATGCGCGACTATGCTAAGGTGGTGCGCAGTCTTGATGACAATGTAGGCCGTTTGCTTGACTACCTTGAAGCACAAGGTTTAACAGAGAATACGCTGATCGTATATACCTCAGACCAAGGTTTTTATATGGGTGAACACGGCTGGTTTGACAAGCGCTTTATGTACGAAGAATCAATGCGTACACCCCTTACTATGCTTCTTCCGAAAGGCCTAAACAAGCGTGGTGATGTGGTACAAATGGTGCAAAATATAGATTATGCGCCTACTTTCCTTGATTTGGCTGGTGCTCCTATTCCAAGTGATATTCAGGGTGTATCGCTCTTGCCATTGCTCAAAGACAACAAGGCACCACGCCAGTGGCGCAATGGATTATACTATCACTTCCACGAATACCCTGCTGAGCATGCTGTGAAGCGTCATTATGGTATTCGTACCGAACGCTACAAGCTCATTCACTTCTACCATGACATTGATGTGTGGGAACTCTACGACCTTAAAAAAGACCCTAACGAGCTAAACAACCTATACGGTAAGCCAGGTACGGAGCGTCTTGTTAAGAAGTTGCGCAAACAGCTATGGCAGTTACAGGAGCAATATGACGACCCTATTCGCCATAAATATCCACTAAAGTAAAGAAGTAGTCTGTGCTACTCTAGCTTTAATGAACTATTACCATTTTATTTGAATCATGTTTCTCTCTCGATTGTTGATGCTGGCAATACTATGTGTATTGCTAGCACCCCCTCCTGCTCAAGCTGCTATTAAAGCATCGCCTACTACACAGCTTGCTACGCATAAGTTTTTTAGCCGTTATTATGGTGAGACTTGGGTGCGCTTAAATTTTGGGCGTATGCCATATCATGGTTGGCGTCTTGATGCTGGTACTACTATCCAAGGGCTAGGTGTGAGCAATGCACCTATTGACTTGGCCAGCGATGCTTTCTTGTGGTGTCTAGTGGGAGATGCCTCTGGCTTTAAGTTGTATAATAAAGTTGCTGGTGCAGCTTATGCTGTTACTTCTCCAGAGGTAAAAGAGGCAGCCGCACTTACATTTACGACTGTTGATAATGCTACTCTGTGGCAACTTGATAAAGTGCCTAATAGTACTACACCGCGGTACACACTTCACCCCGTAGGAGCTACTAAAACATTTAGCCCAAACTCCTATGGTGGAGACAGTGGCCCTATAAAATATTATGCCACAGCCGATAATGGCAGTCATTGGTACCTTAGTCAGGCTACTCAGCGCGTTCGTGTCAATGTGCGGGTAGAGGGTAATACGCAAGTGCTGCACCCACAAACACAAAGCCGAATAGCAGAGTTCTTCCTCCACGCAGGCGATGGTATACGCTATCGCTTCTATCCTAGCTTAGGCCAAACACACTATGATATTGTCGTGGGCGATGAACCACTTACTTTACCTACTCCTCGCGTTTATCGCAATTTTGTATTTAAGGGCTTTGAAGGTTTAGGCACACCCAATATTACAGCATATTTTGCTGTAGGAGATACTACTGCACACTACCTCTTTTACAATCCCGATACAGCAGGTATTCCTCCTCGTATCCCTGCCATCGCAACGGCCAAGAATGGTGACTTGATAGCTGTGAGTGATTACCGATATTGCTTTGCCGATATTGGTATGGGCGATGGGCGTATTGACTTGATACAGCGTGTTAGTCGCACTAATGGTACGGATTGGAGTGATATACAAACCATCATCGCTCATGACCCCATTGACCCACATCGCCGAGGTTATGGCGATGCAGCTATCGTGGCCGATCGTGAACGCAATGAAGTACTCCTCATGGCCGTTACTGGTAATGTGTCATTTTGGGCATCTAAACGACAAAAACCTATCCGCCTAGCACGCCTCAAAGGAGTATATAATCCTGCAACACATCGCTGGACTTACGAAGCTCCAATAGATCTGACAGAGCATGTCTATCATGAAACTTTTGGTGATTCGTTACGCGCCCTCTTCCTTACCTCTGGTAAACTTTTTCAGAGCCGTGTGACAAAGGTAGGCAAGTACTATCGTATTTATGGTGCTTTTTGTGTATTTGAAGTTAATACGGGTAAGAAAGGTACCTATGTGGCTTATACCGATGACTTCGGCCTTACGTGGCATCAGTTGGGCAATGGTGGCATGGCAGCCTTACGTGGCGATGAGGCCAAGTGTGAGGAGTTTCCCGATGGTACTGTTATTTTGAGTAGTCGCAGTGCACATCGTCGAATCTTTAATATCTTTGTATATGATAAGGGTAAAAAGAACCTGCGCGAAGGGCGTGGTCGATGGCTTGGGCAATCCGATGGCATTCATACGGGCGATAGTCCCAATGGCACTAATGGTGAGATAGGTGTGTATAATGCCATTAGAACGACTGATAGCAAGCGTGTACAAGTTGTATTGCAGTCTACCCCTACCAATAATCGTAACGATGTGAGCATCTATTATAAAGAGCTTACTGATGCCGATAAAGATGCCTCTGTGCTAGGCACCCAAGGTTGGCAACGCTACCAAGTGAGCCATGGACTTTCGGCTTACTCTACGTTTGATGTGATGCCCGATGGTCGCTTGGCCTTCTATGTCGAAGAAAATGATTACAATGGTGGCTACGATATGGTATTTTTGCCATTAGACCTTCGTACTATTACTCGTGGTGCTTATCGCTTAGTCAAGTAAGCGGTTATATTAGATAAATAAATCCCACACAGTGCTGTTGCTGTGTGGGATTTTATGTTATGCTAGTTTTGAGGCGTTGCTACACGCTTATAGGTCTTGACTTACGACATTTATAACCATAAAACGCATAGTGGGCTATAAAGCCAAAGCACACAAGACAGAGAGCGTAAGCGTATTGCATGCCTAGTGTACTTTTTAACAAACCAAAGAGTAGGGGGAGCAACGCTCCACCTATATTGGCCATTGTGAGTACCGAAGCACCAGTCTTGGTATAGCTGCCTAGATCAGCCATAGCTAGTGGCCAGATGGCAGGCCACATCAGTGAGCAGCCTAGGGCTACGATGCCTAGGGCGTAGATGCTAAGCATCGCAGGGAGGGCAAGTGTGAGCAATGTGCCTACTAAGGCCGTTATAGCACAAAGACGTAAGGCTGTGACTTGTGAGAGGTAGCGCGGTATGAGTATGATGCCTAGAATATAGCCTAGTGTGATACCCACTGGGCCTATCCAATTATAGAGCGTAGCGTTGGCTAAGCCAAGTGTCGTGGCGTAGTCGGTTAAAGTGGCCAAAGACATCACCTCTGCCCCTACATAAAGAAACAGAGCTATGCAGCCTAGCCACAGATGAGGAAAGTCAGTCAAGCGTGCATGGCTGTGTGATATTGAGTCAGCTTTCTCAGTCGTTTCACCTGTGGCTGTGACTTCTGGTAATGTGACATAGCATGCTAGCAAGCCAATGCTTGCAAAAAGCAAAGCGAGCACGCCAAAGGGGAGCACAAGATCGGCCAATCGTAGCTGTGCAATAGGTAGGTGTACATCATTGAGCCATAAGATAGCCATGATAAAGAGTGCAGGTAGAGGCCATGAGAGTTTATTACAAATGCCCATGATACTGATGCGGCTAGCCGCTTTTTCAATTGGACCCAAGATGGTTACATACGGGTTTACGGCTGCTTGTAAAGTGGCGTTGGCAGCACCAGCTACAAAAGTTGCTATAAAGCACAGCGCTAGCCCCCATAGCACATTTGTGTTAGCTATACTAGCAGAGAGAGCAAACGTAGCAAAGGCTAGGGTAAAAATACCATTAGCTACGGCCATCGTATATTTATAGCCAATGCGTGCGATTAAACGACTAGCAGGGTAGGGAAAGAGCAAAAAAGGTACAAAAGTAGCTGCGTAGAGCAGATACGATAATGCATCGGTCACGCCAAGTGACTGCTTGATGACAGGCACTAATAGTCCATTAGTACCAATGCCAAAGCCAATGGCAAAAAACATAAGACCGATAAAGGCAAGCGGACGTGTGTAGTTCGAGATAGAAGAAGTCATACAAAGAAGTAATGGGGTATAAATAGTGCAACTCTTGGGGATAGGCATAGTGCCAAATCGTGGTACATGTGTACCAAGTCACGAAACGTTCGTATCCTGCCGTGGTACAACTGTATCAAGACACGGCACAATGCTTAGAGTAAGTGACACCATGGCTAATGGTACGTATTATGTACGAGGTTGTAGTAAATAAAAATTGCTAATACAAAGCCCCGAAAACCAGTGGCTGGGTCGGGGCTTAGATTGCTGTTAAAGGTATGTGTGGCTTACTTGATGAGGTCAAAGCCACAATAAGGCTGCAATACAGTAGGTACGCGAATACCTTCCTCCGTTTGATAGTTTTCGAGTAATGCAGCCATGATGCGTGGCAAGGCAAGTGCCGAGCCATTGAGTGTGTGGCATAGCTCAATCTTTTTGTCGGCTGTGCGGTAGCGGCAGTGCAGACGATTGGCTTGATAGCTGTCAAAGTTAGATACAGAGCTCACTTCGAGCCAACGCTCTTGTGCTTCGCTATATACCTCAAAGTCGTAGCATAAGGCTGCAGTAAAACTCATATCACCACCACAGAGACGCAAAATGCGATAGGGGAGTTCTAGCTTTTGCAATAGGCTCTCGACATGGGCTAACATCTCATCGTGCGATTGTTGTGAGTGCTCGGGTGTGTCAATACGTACGATTTCAATTTTAGCAAACTCGTGTAGACGGTTGAGGCCACGTACATCCTTGCCATATGAGCCTGCTTCGCGACGGAAACACTGCGTGTAAGCACAATTCTTGATTGGTAGCTGCTTCTCGTCAAGTATTACATCGCGATAGATGTTGGTGACGGGTACTTCGGCCGTAGGAATGAGGTAGAGGTTGTCCATACCAACGTGATACATCTGTCCTTCTTTGTCGGGGAGCTGACCTGTGCCATAGCCAGAGGCCTCATTGACCACTGTGGGGGGAATAATCTCGGTGTAGCCTGCTTTGGCCGCTTCGTCTAAGAAAAAGTTTATCAGTGCACGCTGTAAACGAGCCCCCGCACCTTTATAAACGGGGAAGCCTGCGCCTGTAATCTTTACGCCGAGGTCAAAGTCAATAAGGTCATACTTAGCTGCTAAGTCCCAGTGTGCTAAGGCATTCGTAGGCAAAGTGCGTTTAGTGCCACCTTCACGTACGATTTCATTGTCTTCGGCTGTACGCCCCTCGGGTACAGCTGTGTAGGGGATATTAGGAATGGTATACAGCAACTGTGTGAGGTCTTCGGTGGCTTGCTCCATTTGTGCTTCAAGACTTGCAGCTTCTTGCTTGATGGTAGCTACACGCGCTTTGGCCACTTCGGCCTCTGCTTTACTACCTGCTTTCATGAGACTACCAATTTGCTTCGATAGTGCATTGACCTCGGCTTTGAGTGCATCTACTTGGCCTTGTGCTTGCTTGCGTTGGTCGTTAATGGCGAGTACTTGGTCAATGGTCTCGGCAGCATTTGCAAAGTGCTTTTTAGCTAAGCCTGCTAATACGTTTTCTTTTTGTTCTACTATTTGCTTTATTGTGAGCATATCCTTGAGTTGTCTTTTAATATTTAGTACAAAAGTAGCAATTTCTGCGGACAAAGCTCATGTTTTGCATTAAATATAATATCGTGGGCAGGTGGCTTCTCGATTTTTTGCGTAAATTTGCACTAATCCTCTGCATGGCTGTTTGAAGCGTAGCAGCAAGGACTCCTTAACTCCAAATAACGCTAAATAGAATTATGGAATTGCAAGCTTATCGCGAAATACTTTCGCATTTTGCCATTAAAGGCTCAGTAGCCGATCTAAAACCCTTGGGTGCAGGCCTAATCAATGATACCTTTAAGGTAGTGACAGCCGAGGCAGACCAGCCCGATTATGTGTTGCAGCGTATCAATCACAACATTTTTCAAAATGTAGAGGTGCTAATGCATAACATCGCTTCGGTAACACAGCATATTCGTACGAAACTCGAAGCGCAAGGTTTAGACCAAATTGACCGTCGTGTATTGACGTTTATACCACTCATCGAAGGTGGTAAGCACTTCTATTTTGATGGCACGAGCTATTGGCGTGTAATGACTTTTATCCCTAATTGCATCACTAAGACTGAGGTTAATGCCGAAACTTCATTTGATGCTGGGGTAGCTTTTGGACAATTCCAAGCCATGCTGGCCGATATCCCCGTAGAGCTAGGTGACACGATACCAAACTTCCATAACATGGAGTTTCGCCTACAACAGCTGCGTGATGCAGTGAAAGAAGACAAGGTAGGGCGCGTGGCCGAAGTAAAGGACTTGATAGATGAGCTTGAAGCACGTGCTGAGTTTATGTGCCAAGGCGAACGCTGGCATCGTGAAGGCAAGCTACCCAAGCGTATTTGCCACTGCGATACAAAGGTGGACAATATGCTCTTTGACCAAGACGACAAAGTACTTTGTGTCATAGACCTTGATACGGTAATGCCTAACTTTATTTTCTCGGACTTGGGTGACTTCCTTCGCTCGGCAGCCAACACAGGTAAGGAAGATGATCAAAACCTTGATAACGTAGGTTTCAATATCGAGATCTTTAAGGCCTTTACAAAAGGGTATCTTCAATCGGCGCGTAGCTTTTTGTTACCAATTGAGATAGAGAA
This sequence comes from Bacteroidales bacterium, assembly GCA_030528715.1. GTDB lineage: Bacteria > Bacteroidota > Bacteroidia > Bacteroidales > Bacteroidaceae > Alloprevotella. Next base: position 29,339 of record JAUMYJ010000004.1, read on the forward strand.
CTTGCCTTACGCTACGGCACTATTCCCTTATATGCAAACGGTACGTTTTTTGGCAGACTACATCAATGGTGATACGTACTACAAAATCCAATATCCAGAGCATAACTTGGTACGCTCACGCGCTCAATTTAAACTCTTGCAAAGTGTTGAGGCGCATAATGAAGAGATGAAAGCATTCATACAAACGTGCTTATAAATACATCTAAGATACGAGGCTAGCGCATAGGCTAGCTTATATCCAGAGCATAACACTCCTTCTCTGCATCATAAGATGTGGAGGAGGAGTGTTATATTTACCAAGAAGACTTCGATGGATAGTATTTATTTATCGTTACAAATGGTCGTTTTGTAGCTAGAAAGGCATAATTATTAAAAAGTAATTATTATCTTTGCATTTGTCAACGAACATAAACGCAAAAAACTATGTTAACAGCAAACATCAGAAAAGGTGCCCTGCTCTTTGGGCTCCTAAGTCTGCACGCGATGTGCAGCATGGCTACCGAAACGGTAGCAGCGACACAAGTCGCACTAAAAAGTGAACGCACTATTTATGGTCATGTGCTCGATAAGCAAACGGGCGAATACCTCGTTGGAGCTACCATTCGTGTAGGTGACTACATTACTACAACAGACAACACAGGTCACTATCGTCTCGAAGGTATGGCTCTTGATAACTTTACCGTAGAAGTAAGTTATGTAGGCTACCTTAGTGATAAGCAAAAGGTTACCTCTGCTTCAACTGGTGTGGTAGAAGTCAACTTTGAGCTGAGCCGTAATGATATGCAGCTTGGCGATGTTGTAGTGTCGGCTAATCGTGGAGAGACCCAACGTCGTAAAGCACCGACACTCGTAGGGGTAATAAACAATCGTACGCTCGAACAAACGTCAAGTGTAAATCTCGTTCAAGGTCTAAACTATCAGACGGGGGTACGCACCGAGAGCAATTGTCAAAATTGTGGTTTTAGCCAAGTGCGTATCAATGGTCTTTCGGGAGCCTATTCACAAGTATTGATTAACTCACGCCCTATTTTTAGTTCGCTTACGGGTGTGTATGGTCTTGAAATGCTACCTACGGCTATGATTGACCGTGTTGAGGTCGTTCGTGGTGGTGGCTCTGCTCTCTTTGGTGGTTCTGCTGTCGCAGGTACAATAAACGTTATTACGAAAGACCCAGCGTATAACTCAGCTACGCTTAGCCATAGCACAGGCTTTTTCACGGGCAGTTCAGCTTTTCTTAATACGACTTCGCTCAATGCTGCTGTTGTAAGTAGCAATCGTAAAGCTGGCTTGATTATCTCTGGTCAACACCATGAGCAAAAACCTTACGATCACAATGGTGATGGTTTTAGCGAAAAAACGAAGATGACAGATCAAGCCTTTGGGCTGCGTGGTTTTCTTCGTATCTCACCTCAACATCGTATTGGTATAGACTATCATTGTCTCAATGACTTTCGTCGTGGTGGTGATCAAGTTCATTTACCACCACACTTAGCTGAGATTGCCGAGCAGGTTGATAATAACATCAACACAGCCTCGGCTGATTACAACTTCCGTTCGCTCAGCGGAGAGCATCTCGTAAATGCTTATGTAGCAGCGGCTAATAATGATCGCACGAGCTTTTACGGAGATCGTAGTATGCCCGATGCCTATGGTCGTGCGCACAACTTGACGCTTGTTACTGGTGCACAATACACTTGGAATGCACCACGTTTGTGGTTTGCTCCTGCACAGCTTGTGGTGGGTAGTGAATATAAGCATGACTATCTCAAAGACGAAGCACTCAACAACAAACGCCCCATTTCTCAGCGTATCAATACGGTAGGCTTATTTGCACAAAACGAATGGCGTACACAGTATTTTGATGTATTGATCGGTGCACGTTTGGATAAGCACAACCTTATTAGTGGTCTTATCGCTAACCCTCGTGTGAATATTAAGTACAAGCCTATGGAGGACTTATCTATTCGTGCGACTTATGCTTCGGGCTTCCGTGCACCTCAGGCCTTTGACGAAGACCTTCATGTGCAGACAGTGCAGGGCGAAAACAAACTTATCGTTAACGACCCTAATCTCAAAGAAGAGCGCTCGCATAGCTTCATGCTTTCGGCCGATTGGTACACACGTCTAGGCGATAATTGGCAAGCTAACTTTATCGTAGAAGGTTTCTATACCCATCTAAAAGGTGCTTTTGGTCTCGAAAGTGACACTGTGCCAAATGCTCAGGGTTTTATCCAAGACACGCGTGTCAATGCTGATAATGCTAAGGTCTTTGGTGCAATGGTAGAGGCTAAGCTGGCTTATCGTGATTTGTTTAGTGTTCAAACTGGTTTCACTGTTCAGCAAGCTAAGTATAGTGAAGCCCTTGAAGTGCTTGATGGTGTCTTCGACCGCCACTATCTTCGTACGCCCGACCAATATGGCTATATCACAGCTAACTATACGCCCTCTAAGGCATGGGCGGTGAGTGTGAATGGTACGTATACAGGGCCGATGCGCGTACTCTATGAAGGTAGTCAACTCGCTCAAGGTGTGCATCGTACGAAGTCATTCTTAGATATGGGCTTTAAGGTAACGCATAAGTTACGTCTTGTAAATGCGGTTGATACCGAGGTAAGTTTGGCGGTAAAGAATATCTTCCAAGCCTATCAAAAAGACTTCGATCGTGCTGAGAAAAACTCAGAAGGTATCTATGAGCGTACCTCAACGTGGATTTATGGCCCAGCTGATCCACGCGCTGTACTTTTGAGTGTCAAATTTTCGCTCTAATACGTAGTACTGACTAAATTACTATTTGATTAATAGGGCTACACCATAATACAAGTGTTATGGTGTAGCCCTTTCTTTGACTTATCGTTTCTTGGCTTTTTATGTGGCTATTTCATGTACTATGTGCATGAAAAATAGTAACTTTGCAATCAAAGCAACATAACTTACGATGATGAAAATACTACGCCCTCTTCTTTTTGCCCTTATGATGTGTGCCATGCATGGGCAGTATGCCTATGCGCAGCGTCTAATGCGCTTATTTACCCTCGCGGATAGCACTATGACACTGGCTTACTTAACAGATGTACCCACGACGTGGAAAGGCCATGCGGTAACACATAGTGAGTTTGTTAGCTCTGGTACTGCTGTACACCATATCATGGGGTATCTAGCCAAGCGTGCGGTAATAGACCCTTCTGTAGCAGCCTATACGCCTACGAGCCTAAATAGGCTTTTTGCACTCTCTTATACGCTAGAACATATTGAGGGACTGCAACACCTCAATACCTCTCAGGTAGTGGATTTTAGCGAGATGTTTTATCGCTGTGACAATCTCGTAGCGCTAGATTTGTCTACATTTGATACGCGTCAAGCCCAGCAAATGGTAGGTATGTTTTGGAATTGTGCTAGCCTAGAAACGCTTGATGTATCTAGTTTTAATACTAGTCAAGTGACCGACTTTACCGCTTTGTTTAATGGCTGTAAGAGTTTGAAAACGCTAGAACTAACTCACTTCGACACACGCTCTGCCACGAGTATGGCGGGTATGTTTTTGGGCTGTAGCAGTTTAGAGCAACTAAATTTAGAGCGTTTTAATACAGCACAAGTGACGACTCTGTCGGGTATGTTTTCAGGTTGTACAGGTTTGAATCAGATTGATTTATCTGCTTTTCAAACAGAGCGTGTACACGATTTTTCATATTTGTTTTTCAATTGTGGTCGCCTTACCTCGATTGATTTGTCGCACTTTAATACTAGCCAAGCGCGTATCTTTGATAGTATGTTTTCTGGCTGTACAAGCTTATCTACGCTCTCGCTCAATGCGTTTGATGGTAGCTCGCTTATCTCGGCTGATGGCATGCTTAATAATACACCATCGCTAGCCTATGTTGATATGAGGCTTTCAAGTAATTTTAGTGATAGCAAAATCAAACTTATAGTAGAAAGTCGTACAAATCTGTACACGCTCCTTTATTTGCCTGAGAATGTCACACTGCAAGGTGAGAATATCGTAAATACGAGTTCAGACCATTTCGTAAGTGCTGCCTATCGTGTGAATAATGCCGTAGAAAGGCTCGATATCCCTTATGCTTTTACAGCGCAGCGCGTGATAAACAATCGTATCATTAGTCTTCAGCCTCATCAAGCTGATACGTGGTACATGCCCTATACGCTACCATTACCAGCTGGGCTCAAAGCCTATGAGTTTGCTAGTGCTAACACCAATGAGGGCATTGTGACCTTTGTTGCCTCAAACGATACCGAGTTGCTAGCTCAAAAGCCTTATGTTGTGGTAGCTTCTGTTGATCGCGTATTTACATCTACTCAGGGAGATACACCAAGTGAGGTACCCGTTTGTACGCCTGGTATGGAGACTATCGCAGGCACGTCTGATGGTATTAGCTTTTTGGGCATTTCTCATAAATATACGTCTGCATTGGCTGCATATTCGGGTTTCTATGCCTTGGTAGATACCGCATGGCAATCGCATGTGACACTGAAAACAGAAGCACCTGCTATGCGTGCCTATTTGCGTGCCACAACACCTGCTGCACGTATGATACCAACTTATCACTTTGCTGGTGTAGACGAGGTAACGCATATTCGTGCTATTGAGCTGCGAGATAGTGTAGGGGCTACCGATAGCCGCATTTACGACCTTAATGGCCGTTATCTTGGGACGCGTCGTGAAATGCTGCGTAGTGGTACTTATATCATTAATGGTAAGAAAGTGTCGCTACCTTAGCATAACCTAGCATATTTGTAATAAGACGTCTGTGTTTAGAGCTTGAGTCTTAGATGCAGATGTCTTTTGTTGTACAAGGCACGTTATACAACTGTATAACGTGCCTTGTACTGCTGTATAATGGGCGTTATATGGCTGTCTAATGTTCGTTAGACAGCATTTTGATAGAGAGGATATACAAAGGTGCTACAAACTATCTGCTGTATATGGTGATAGCATACTTGAGCGTATCATAACTACAAAGATATAAAACAAAAGAAGTCAATAGCAATGCTATTGACTTCGATGCGGAAGCTACGAGATTCGAACTCGTGGTACGGTAACCCGTACGGCAGTTTAGCAAACTGCTGGTTTCAGCCACTCACCCAAACTTCCAAAGTGTTGCATTAGTGGAATATATTATTAAGGCCACTGCCTTACTCCTCTTTTGCAATGCAAATTTACGACTAATTTCTCAAACCTCCAAATTTCTACGTGTTTTTTTTAGTGCTAAGCGATGAAAAAGCCTGTCTTGGCTATTATCTCACGCTTGATAGCGACCCAGTGCGACTGATAAGTGTGTCGGTATAGGTGCTATCAAGGGTAGGGTAGCTGATGTTATGTGCAGTGTCTCGGGGCAAAGTTGGCGGTGTAGGGTCTATTTCCTTATCTTCTAAGAGCTCGTAGGCTTGTGGCTGTCGGATACCTGGTCGCTGAAAGTAAGGTGTAATCGTGCCAAGGATAATAACGCGCTTACGATGTAGGGTAGGATTGGTTTGGAGGTTTAGCTCATGGCGTATGTTACTTGCAGCAGGAAGTGCTATGGGTAGGCATTGTGCTGGCTCGGTAGATGTTGGGTCATCGGCCAAGATGAGGTTGCTCTGGCTTGTAAATGGTGGGGTAAAAGTTGCTTTGCTTATGCTCGTACCCTCTATACAGCCTACGATATACCCTATGACTAGTACCTCTTGCCCGAGTAACTGCTGTGCTGCTGCGATATTATACGTGTGTTGCTGAGGGCTGATGCTTGGCGTGTCTGGCCGATGTTGTGGCTTGTTGGTAGCCTTGTTATCTAGCTCTATGCGTTCGCAGCTAGAATATAAGGCTAGGCATAGCATGATACAGCCTATGTATGGTATGAGGCGGTGGGTAATTGGCATGTGTAGCATTAAGTGTAAATGAGTCGCTCTGTTGGCTACTTGTGTCGTGGCTATGAGATGCTCTCCTAGCTGATTTAGACGTGCTTAGACCTTCTTATAAAAAATGGATAGTTTGCTCGTGTAGCAAAGTTACAAAAATATTTGTAACCATTCATCTGTCGTGTTATTTACGAGTTCTATCATCGGGCTATTGCTTGCTGTAATAGCTCATTGTGTATGCGTGCTAGATGCCTTGTTTTAATTAGATATAGATAATTGAGCAAGATTATCCTTATTAGTGGTATCTTGCTGGTCTTATGATGCGTTTTTTTGCTATCTTTGTATTTCTTAGTAGGTGCTCGTTGTTGTGGTGAAATGAGTATGTACGCTAAACTATTTGCTCTCAAATCTATCTTATGAAAGTAGCTATCGTAAAGTATAATGCAGGTAATATATTTTCTGTTGTTAATGCCCTAAAACGCATAGATGTAGAACCTATTATCACAGACGACCATCACGTGTTGCGTATGGCTGATTGTGTTATTTTACCTGGACAAGGTTCGGCAGCAACTACCATGGCTGCTTTGCACGATCGAGGGCTAGATACTTTGCTCCCACAATTAAAGCAACCTGTTTTGGGTATTTGTGTGGGGCAACAGTTACTTTGTGAGTATAGTGAAGAGGGGAATACGCAATGTCTTGGTATTTTTAAGGGTGTGTGTGTTAAACGTTTTGTTGCTTTGAAGCAGACGCACAAAGTACCACACATGGGCTGGAATAACATAGAGCGGTTACATGACCCTCTGTTTGCTGGTATCCAAGAAGAAGATTTTGTTTACTATATCCATAGCTACTATGCACCAGTGAATGAATATACCATTGCTACGACCCACTATATTGTGCCATTTAGCGGTGCTATGCAGCGTGATAACTTTTATGCGACACAATTTCACCCCGAAAAGAGTGGGGACGTGGGGGAGCGTATTTTAAGTAACTTTATAGAGATAGCTAAGCAAACATAACAAATAAGACAAATAAAAGATGTTAGAGCTAATCCCAGCCATTGATATTATTGAGGGTAAGTGTGTACGCCTAAGCAAAGGTGACTATAACACTAAGAAAGTGTATAATGAAGACCCCGTAGCCGTAGCATATGAGTTTGCACAGCATGGCTTCAAACGCTTGCATTTAGTGGATCTTGATGGTGCTAAGTCTAAGCATATCGTCAATCATCGTGTCTTGCATGCGATTGCTACGACAACGGATTTAACGATCGATTTTGGAGGAGGTATTAAGAGCGATGAAGACTTACGTATCGCTTTCGACTCAGGTGCCTCTATGGCTACAGTGGGGAGCTTAGCGGTAACTCAGCCCGATGTGTTTTTAACTTGGGTACACGAGTTTGGTAAAGAGCGCATGATACTTGGTGCCGATGCTAGGGAGGGCAAAGTGAGTATCAATGGCTGGCAAGAACAGTCTGATGTGATGCTGATTGATTTTTTGCAAAGCTATTGGGAGCGTGGTGTTACTAAGGTTTTGTGTACGGACATAAACCGTGATGGAATGCTTGGCGGACCAGCTATCGAACTCTATCAAGAGATAATGGCTGCTAATAATGACTGCTACCTTATCGCTAGCGGTGGGGTGAGTGCTATGAGTGACCTTAAAGCACTTTATGAAGCAGGTATTCCTGCCGTTGTGTTGGGTAAGGCCATCTACGAAGGGTGTATAGATTTAGATACATTGGCACTTTGGAACGAACAACAGACTAAATAACACTTATGAGTTTAGCAAAGCGTATCATTCCTTGTCTAGATATGAAAGACGGGCAGATTGTAAAGGGCACTAATTTTGTAGACCTACGTAAAGCTGGTGACCCCGTGGAGTTAGCATGTGCCTATGATGAACAGGGGGCAGATGAGTTGGTCTTACTCGATATTACAGCTAGCCATGAGAGACGTAAAACTTTCGTAGAAAAGGTAGAGCAAGTGGCCAAGCATGTATCTATCCCTTTTACCGTGGGAGGAGGTATCAATGACCTGGTCGATGTAGAGCGTATGCTCTTGGTAGGTGCAGATAAGGTGAGTATTAACTCATCAGCACTTCGTCGGCCAGAGTTTGTGCGGGATATTACACAACATTTTGGCTCTCAGGTGTGTGTTGTAGCTATTGACGCTAAGCAAGACGAGAGTGGTGTATGGCGTTGTTACCTTAATGGAGGGCGTGTTAAGACGGACTATACACTTTTTGAATGGGCCAGGCAAGTAGAAGATTTGGGTGCTGGCGAAATACTTTTTACGAGTATAGAGCATGATGGAATGAAGCAAGGGTATGCTAACGAGGCCTTAGCACAATTAGCTGCATGTGTTAATGTACCTATCATAGCTTCTGGAGGTTGTGGTAGGAGGGAGCATTTTAAAGAGGCTTTCGAGCTAGGGAAAGCCGATGCTGCATTGGCAGCTAGTGTGTTTCACTATGGCGAAATAGCTATTCCTCACCTTAAAACTTATCTTCATGCACATGATATACATGTGAGATTATAGATAAATTATATCCTAAGAATATGAACATTGATTTTACGAAAGGCGAGGGCTTGGTGCCCGCCATTATCCAAGATGCTTATACAAAACAAGTGCTGATGCTAGGCTATATGAATGCAGAGGCCTATAATAAAACGGTTAGTACGAAATACGTCACTTTTTATAGTCGCTCACGTCAAAGCCTTTGGATCAAAGGTGAAACGAGTGGGAATAAACTTGAAGTCATAGACATCAAAAATGATTGTGATAACGACAGTCTACTTATTGCGGTGAGACCTACTGGCCCAACTTGTCATACGGGTACTGATACGTGTTGGGGTGAGACGTATGAGCGCAATGCAATACTCTTTTTGAGCGAGCTGCAAGACTTTATTGATAAACGTTGTGCAGAAATGCCTAAGGGCTCGTATACTACGAGCTTATTTCGTGAGGGCATCAATAAGATTGCGCAAAAAGTAGGGGAAGAAGCGCTCGAAACCATCATCGAAGCGTGTAATGGCAGTAAGGAGCGTTTGGTATATGAAGGAGCGGATTTGCTTTACCATCTTATCGTGATGCTTAGTGCTAAGGGCATGCGTATCGAGGAGCTTGTGGAAGAACTCTACAAACGTCACGAACCAGGCTGGCAAAAACACTAAATATTTGCAAAGTAACAATCTTAGTCTCCCAAAGACCCATGTGTTTTTGAGAGTGTATTACGATGAGCTTGCTAGTATTATGGCGGTAGGGCTACTCTCATAATTAATGAGAGTAGCCCTACCGCTTGGCTGCTTGCTTAATTAGCTGTAAATGTGATTATAATTGTCCTTTGCTTGAAGGTAGCTGTAAGTGGTTAATATCACGGCGAATAGCCATTTTAAGTGCGCGAGCAAAGGCTTTGAAGATGCTTTCGATTTTGTGGTGTTCATTTTGTCCTTCGGCTCGTATGTTGAGGTTCATAAGAGCACTATCACTTAGGCTTTTGAAGAAATGTAGAAACATTTCAGTGGGCATTCCACCTATCATCTCACGATAGAAGTTTGCTTCCCATACGAGCCATGGTCGTCCACCGAAGTCAAGTGATAGCTGGCATTGGCAGTCGTCCATTGGGAGTGAATAGCCATAACGCTCAATGCCTAGCTTGTTGCCGATAGCTTCTCGTAAGCATTGGCCTAGGCTAATTGCAGTGTCTTCGATGGTATGATGCTCATCTATGTGTAGGTCACCATTAACCTTGATATTAAGGTCAATGAGGCTGTGGTGAGCAATTTGGTCAAGCATATGGTCGAAAAATGGGATACCAGTATCAATGGTACTTTGGCCAGTGCCATCAAGATTGAGACTTACAACGATATCAGTTTCTTTGGTCTGGCGGTGTATCTGTGCTTGGCGGCCACCAGCGATGATTATGGTGGCGATTTTATCCCATGTCATATACTTCCCGATTTGTAGTCCCTTAGCACCTAGATTTTTAGCCAGAGCAAGATCTGTTAGCCGATCGCCTATGACGTAAGAGTTTGCTAAATCATATCCCTCCGTCATATAGTGTGTCAACATAGCCGTACCTGGCTTTCTTGTTGGCTTATTTTCGTGTTCAAATGAGCGATCAATAAATGAAGCGTCGAATGTGATACCTTCATCTTTGAGTATTTGGAGCATGAGGTTATGTGCAGGCCAAAAAGTTTCTTCGGGGAAAGAGGGCGTGCCAAGCCCATCTTGGTTGCTCACGAGTACAAGCTCATAATCGGTCTTTTGACGAATGGCATGAAGGGCGCGTATTACACCAGGTAGGAAGCGTAGTTTTTCGTAACTATCTATCTGGAAATCAGATGGCTCATGAATGAGTGTGCCATCTCGGTCTATAAAGAGTACTTTTTTTTTCATAATGCTATGGGAGGGTTAGGCCTTATAGCGACGTAAGGCAGAAAGCAGCATGTTGTTTTCCTCTGTATTGCCTATCGTAATACGTAAGCAGTTTTCACAGAGTATGATATTAGAACGATTACGTACGATGATACCTTGGCTGACAAGATAGTCGTAGACGTGCGTAGCATTATTCATTCGCGCTAGAAAGAAGTTGGCTTCGCTTGGAAACACTTTCTCACAAAATGGAAGATCAGCTACGGCGTGCATCAAATGCTTACGTTCAATGATAGTTCGCTTAATCCACTGCTCTATCTCTGTGGTGCGTGTGAGGAGGTCTAGCGCATAGCGTTGGGTAAGTCCATTAACGTTGTATGGGTATTTAACTTTATTGAATAGCGATATGATAGCCTCGCTTGCCATAGCCATACCTAAGCGGATACCAGCCGCTCCCCATGCCTTAGAGAAGGTGTGGAGTATGATGAGATTAGGGCAATGAGCCAATACTTTGAGGTAGGACGCTTGTGTGGCAAAATCAATGTAAGCTTCATCAATGACCACGATACCTTCAAACTCGCTTACGAGACGTAATACTTGCTGTCTGAGCAGAGAAAGATAGCTTTGGTATTTGTATCACAAGCTTCTAATATGGTGTCGGCCTCAATTTGAAAGTTGGTATTAAGTTGTACACTGCGACAGGGTACATTGTTGATGTCGGCACATACTTGGTACATTCCATACGAGGGGGCAATCGTTACTACATTATCTATGCTGGGCTCACAAAAAGTGCGAAATACGAGGTCTATGGCTTCATCGCTACCATTGCCCACAAAAATGTTGGACACAGGTACGTGTTTTATATGGCCGATAGCTTCTTTTAGTTCCCGTTGTAGTGGGTCAGGATATCTGTTGTTAGGCGTATTGTAAGGACTTTCATTGGCATCAAGAAATACTGAGGCTTTATGTCCGCTATATTCATCACGTGCTGAGCTATAAGGCTTTAAAGACCAAATGCTAGGACGAACAAGTTGTTTTAGCTCTTTCATAGATGGTAGGGATTTATTTGTAAATACTATCCATACGTATTTGCATGGCAATGCGGTGTGCATCTAATTGCTCTGCTTTTGCCATAGCTACGACGGTGGGGCCTATTTGGCACACACCAGTAGCAGTGAGATGCTGGTAGGTTATTTTTTTACAAAAGCTGTCAAGTGACAGTCCACTATATGCCCTAGCATAGCCGTTGGTTGGTAATGTGTGGTTGGTACCTGAGGCATAGTCACCTGCGCTCTCGCAGCTATATTTACCTAAGAATACAGAGCCAGCGTGCTGTACACCTTCTATGACATATTCGTAATCGTCCGTAGCTACTACGAGATGTTCGGGAGCATAGGTGTTGGTTAAGTCAAGAATGTCTTGACGACTCTTTACTAAAATAAGCAGACTATGTTCAAGAGCTTTACGAGCGATTTCGGCGCGTGGTAGTATAGCCAATTGTTTTTCAACCTCTTCGGCTACGTCATATAATAACTTTTCGTCATTGGTCACGAGTATGGCTTGACTATCAGCTCCATGTTCAGCTTGGCTCAAGAGATCGGCCGCTACAAAGTCGGCACGACTCGTACTATCTGCTATTACCTCAACTTCGCTTGGGCCAGCTGGCATATCAATAGCTACGCCTGAGAGGGCAACAAGCTGCTTCGCAGCAGTAACAAACTGATTGCCTGGGCCAAAAATTTTGTCTACACGTGGTATCGTCTCTGTTCCCTTAGCCATAGCTGCGATAGCTTGTGCACCGCCAACTTTGAATATTTTGCTCACGCCCGCTATCTGAGCTGCATAGAGGATTGCAGGGTGTATCGTACCTAATTGAGTGGGGGGGGTACACAATATTACTTCATTACACCCCGCTATTTTAGCGGGTGTAGCTAGCATTAGTACTGTGCTAAATAGTGGGGCACTGCCTCCTGGGATATATAAGCCTACACGCTCAATGGGTTTAGCCATCTGCCAACAGCGTACACCAAGTAGGGTCTCTACTTCTATTGGCTTAAAGCGTTGGGCATCGTGAAAACGATAAATGTTGTCATGTGCACTTCGGATAGCCCTTTTAAGTTCTTCATCAAGGGCTGTTTCAGCATCAAGTAGCTCCTCTTTACTAACTTGTAGTGCTTCAATACATACTCTATCAAAGCGTTTGTTAAAGGTACGTAGTGCTTCATCACCATGTGTCTCTACTTCGGCTATGATTGGCTGTACGATGTTAAAGAGTTGAGAGACATCTATCGTAGGGCGTTGTAGAAGCTGTACCCATGTGTCACGTGAGGGGTATTTTACGATTTGCATAACGCTGTATATTAGGGGATAATCTTTTCAATAGGCAATACTAATATGCCTTCTGCACCATTTTGTTTGAGTTTCCCGATAATTTCCCATAATGATGCCTCCCCAATTACAGTGTGAACGCTACACCAGTTTGGGTCGGCTAGTGGCATTATCGTAGGGCTTTTTATACCTGGGAGGGCTGCCGTGATAGCCTCTACGCTGTTTTTAGGAGCATTCATCATGATATAGCGTTTATCCTCTGCTGCTTCTACGGCAGCAATGCGAAACAATAGCTCGTCTAGGATCTCTTGTTTATAACCACTCATGGTGGGATTAGCTACCAATACCGCCTCGCTTTCCATAACTACCTCTACCTCTTTAAGATTGTTGCTTACGAGTGTAGAGCCCGAGCTGACAATATCAAAAATAGCATCACTCAACCCTATACCTGGTGCTATCTCTACCGAACCCGTTATGATATGAATATCTGCGTGTACACCTTGCTTAGCTAGATATTCTGATAATATTGTAGGGTATGATGTGGCAATTTTTTTTCCTTCAAACCATTGAGGGCCTGGGTAGTTTACAGCTTTGGGTAATGCTAAGGATAGGCGGCATTTACTAAATCCGAGATATTTTATCACCTTAGCATACGATTGCTTTTCAGCATATTCGTTAAGCCCTACTATCCCTAAGTCTGCTATACCATCAGCAACAGTATTAGGAATATCGTCATCACGAAGGAAAAGGATTTCTAGTGGGAAATTCTTGGCTTGTGTAAGTAGTGTGCGTTTTGATACACTTACTTTGATACCAGCCTCGGCAAATAGTGTCATTGTGTCTTCAAAAAGGCGTCCTTTTGCCTGTACTGCAATTCTCAACATTGTCTGGTCTATTTTGATTGGTTTATAAATCCTTATAGCTTATAATCAACAATAGGCTTACTCATTGCGAGTAAGCCTATTGTGTATTTTCTGGTGTGTGACATATACCTCATCTCAGTGTATCATACAGCAAACTTGCCTACTCGGTAGCCGAATGGGTCATGTGTATGATGGAAAATGATATTGTAGAGTGGCATAAAGTGTGATTTTATAGGGCAAAGGTAGTGTATTCTGTTCAAATGGCCAAAATTTTAGTGCCATTTTTTTGATAGATACCTTATTTTGTTACCTTTCTTCTTTTTCTGCTATGGGTTAGTAGCTTGATTTGTTTCAAGCAAGCATTAGATGTTATTATAGGCAAAGTATTTTGCTCATACTTGCTACGTCTATTTGGTTTACTCTTTTATAGGTGTTTTTTGCATGAAATCTTTTTTCCTAAGTTTAAAGCTATGTGTCAGATACTTATCGCGTACGATTTGGTTCTCAGCTAGTTCTTCGGGTGTACCCTGAAAGAGTATTTTGCCCTCAAAGAGTAGGTAGGCACGGTCGGTAATGCTGAGCGTTTCTTCGACGTTGTGGTCGGTAATGAGGATACCGATATTTTTGTCTTTAAGCTTCCACACGATGTATTGTATATCTTCTACTGCAATAGGGTCTACGCCAGCGAAAGGCTCATCTAGCATGATAAACTTGGGGTCAATAGCTAAGCATCGTGCTATCTCGGTACGGCGACGTTCGCCACCCGAGAGTTGGTCGCCAAGGTTCTTGCGTACCTTTTGCAGGCGAAACTCCGCGATAAGACTTTCTAATTTATCGCGTTGATATTCGCGGCTACGTCCCGTCATTTCGAGTACAGCAGCAATGTTGTCTTCTACCGACATCTTACGAAATACCGAGGCTTCTTGTGCCAAATAGCCAATCCCGAGTTGTGCACGCTTATATACGGGGTCTTTGGTGATTTCTTTATCGCCTAGATAGATGCGTCCATCGTTTGGTACGACCAAGCCAGTTGTCATATAGAAAGAGGTGGTCTTACCAGCGCCATTGGGGCCTAAGAGTCCTACGATTTCGCCTTGGCGTACATTAAAACTCACGTCATTGACTACGGTGCGCTTACCATAGATTTTCACTAAATTGTGTGCTTCGAGTGAGAGTTGCGTCTCGTGTGAAGTATTGCTAGTCATTGGGTGAGATGTTAGGGATTGAGGTGTTTTGCCAAAAATAGCTCCATGGCACGATAGAACTCAAAGCGATTTTCTTGATTATGAAAGCCATGGCCTTCGTTGTCTTTTACCATATATTCTACCTCTACGCCTTGCTGGCGAAGGGCATTTACCATTTGGTCGCTCTCGGCAATGTTTACACGTGGGTCGTTGGCACCTTGGGCGATAAATAATGGTGCTTTGATACGGTCGGCATGGAATACGGGTGATGTGGCATGTAGCTGTTCTTTATCGTTTTCAGGATGTCCCACCATCTCATACATCATTTCGAGCATGGGCTTCCAATAAGGCGGGATAGTTTGCATGAATGTGAATAGGTTCGACACGCCAACATAATCTACTGCGCAGGCATAAAGCTCTGGTGTAAATGCGATGCCTGCTAGTGTAGCATAACCTCCATAGCTGCCACCATAGATACCGATGCGCTTAGGGTCGGCAATTCCTTGGTCAATGAGCCAATGTACGCCATCGGTAATGTCGTCTTGCATCGTGAGTCCCCATTGCTTAAAAGCCATCTCTTGAAATTTACGCCCATATCCCGTAGAGCCACGAAAGTTCATCTGCAATACAGCATAGCCACGTGAGGCCAAGAATTGTACCTCTGGATCAAAGCCCCAAGAGTCGCGTGCCCAAGGACCACCATGTGGGTTGATAATCGTGGGGAGTTGGTGCGCTGTGTCAGGAGTAAGCCCATGAGGTAGTGTGAGGTAGGCTTCGAGTCTTAGGCCATCGCGTGTGGTATAGTTTACAGGGTGCATGGCTTGCATTTTTTCGGGCTCTATCCATGGCGCGAGATCGGCTAAGTGTGTGAGTGTATCGGTCGCTACGTTATAGAGATGATAGCTACCATACGTGCGGTCGCCACCAATGTAGATGAGACGTATTTGTTCAGCGCGGTCATAGTCGCTTGTGCCAAAATCAGAATGGCCTATTTGGCTGGCCAAGCGCTCACGAATGGCAGCCTCTTCAGTGTCGAAGTAGTGGCGTACAGCACCACGATGCCCCACACAAAATGCACCGAGTAATTTGCCACGTTTGTGACTATAACTGATGTTTGATAGGTCGTATTTGGGATGTTCGTAGAGTAGCTCTAACTCTTCACATGTGGCAGGGTTCATACGCACTAATACCGTTTTGTCACGTCCGAGGTTGGTGGCAGCATACACTTCGCGGTTGTCGGGCGTAAACTCTATAAAGCTGACAGACTCTTTGAAATTAGTCGTTAGTACGGGGCGTAATGGCTCGTCTTCGCTATCGCGATAGAGTAGCTGTGTATTGACACCGTCAACGATGGCCGTAGCTGCGCGTAAGTGGCCATTATGGTCTGTCATCCAGCCCTGAATGTTGCCTGGGTTTTTAGCAAGCTGTGTGAGTTCGCCACTTACGACATTTAAGCGGTAGGGGTCAAATACCTCTGGGTTATCACGGTTCATAGCGATAATGACGTGATTGTCATCGTGGTCAAGGCTATCTATAAACTGTGTGCGCACACCCTCAAATGCTGTAAAAGCATGCATACTTCTACCCTCGCGGTCTACACCATAGAGTTGATAGTTTTCGTCTCCTCCTGTATCTTTTAAGAAGAGTAATTGCTCATCGTTTGCCCATACGCTACCTGCGATACTACGTGCTGTTTCGTAGGTCAGCTGTATTGGCGTGCCTATACCATCTGTACGCCTTACAAAGAGGTTAAGACGATCGGCAAAGGGGGCAAGATACGATAAGTATTTGCCATTAGGACTTATATGAAAAGCGGCTTGTTGTGGGTTGCGAAAAAAATCCTCCAAAGGGAGTAAGCCGTTTGTCGTTTTCGTCATGTTTTAGCTATATAAAATAGTGTGTTTGTTAGATGGCAAAGTTACAAAAATATCTGCACATTGTCATTATGCTTATCCTGTCACTTCAACCATCACATCGTCTATACCTTCAAGTGCATGCCTAAGTACTGCAAATTGACTCTGACGTATGCTTAGTGTCATGCTACATTGTATTTCGAAGGATTGCACTAGAATGCACGGTGCAAGGTCTTTTACAACGCGCATCACAGCATTGAGTGTGGGGTAGGCAAATGATATTGTGAGCTGTTGATGTATATGGCACTCCTCAATATTGGCCACTTCAAGCGCAGCTGCGGCTGCGGCTTTATAAGCCTGCACTAAGCCACCCGTACCCAGCTTTACGCCACCAAAGTAGCGTACTACGATAACAACTACATTTGTGAGATCGAACGCAGTGATTTGTCCCAAGATAGGTTTGCCTGCTGTGCCCGAGGGCTCACCATTGTCGTTTGCTCGTGTTTCGGCTTGTGTACCATGGCCTATTTTGTAAGCATAGCACACATGGCGGGCATCGAAAAAGCGTTTTTGATAGCTCTTGATGATGTCCTTAGCTGCTTCGGCCGTAGCAACGGGGTGAGCAAAAGCGAGGAATTTACTTCGCTTTTCGCTCACCTCGCCTTCACTTACGGCCGTGATGGTGTAATAGGTATCTTCCAAGGAAATAACACTATTGGTTTATGGGAAATTGCTTTTGCTCTGGATAGAGGGTATCCCACCACTCAGGCTCACCTTTAAGGTGCTTAGCAAACCAAGCAAAGATACTCGTTTGCCAAGCTGTACGTTTGGTAAAGTCATTGATTATGTGGTTTTCACCTTCAAACTCTATGAGGGCTACTTCGCGACCCAATAACCGCAATGCTGTGTACATTTGCATACTTTCGGCAGGTGGAACATTGTTGTCTACATTGCCGTGTAAGAGTAGGAGTGGTGTCGTAATTTTATCTGCGTTGAATAGTGGGCTATGCTTGGTATAGAGGTCAGGATTATTCCACGGATAGCTGTCGGCCGCAGCTACTGTGCTATACGAATAGCCCCAAGTGCCCGAACCCCAATAGCTCGCAATATTGCTAATACCAGCATGCGAAATGGCGGCAGCATAGAGCTTAGAGTTAGCCACGAGATATTGTGTCATAAAGCCACCATACGAAGCACCTAGGCAGCCTATCTTACTAGCATCTACAAAGCTGTGTTGCTCGGCAAATTTCTGTGTGCCCTCCATTATATCATTGGCAGAGCCTAGCCCCCACGTATTTACGTGCTTGGCTGCAAACTTTTGGCCAAAACCTACCGCACCACTAGGTTGCAATACATATACCACATAGCCCTGTGCTGCCCATACTTGGTAAGGGTATGCCGACTCAAAACTACGTGCTACTGGCATCACACCACCATAGTAGTAGATGATGGTAGGGTATTTTTTGTTAGGGTCGAAGTCGTAGGGTAGCAAATAGTTGCCATAAATGGTGTCACCACGCTCTGATATGAAGTTAAACTCTTTCCATGTATGTGTTTGCACACCATGTAGGTGTGTAGCGATGTCGGTGTCGCCAATTTGCTTATGCTTAAGTTTGCTCTGTGCCAAATCAGCTGTATAGAGGTTGCGTGAGCCAGCATTCCAATCGCCTGAATATACCACGCGGCTAGTGTGTTGTGCTATGTCGAAATTGTGTACGACATCTACATGCAAGGGCACTTGCTTGATTTGTTTCGTTTTGAGGTCAAGTGTGTAGAGCGAGCGCAAATACTTATCGTCTGCCGAGAAGTAAATTTTATTGCTTGCCGCATGTACTTTAATATGACCAATTGAGGGGGCAAAATACTTTGTCAGTGGCTCAATGTGTTTGCCATCGGGTGAGAGCAAGAAAAGCTCGTACTCAAAGTTGTTGGGCACTTGCTCATCGGGTAAGGTGCTACCAATACGGCCAAAACTCTCGGGGGTACCCTTTGCTAGAATGCTGCCATCGGGTGTAAAGTAGAGTGAAGCGAGCTCGCCATCACTTGGCACAATGGTATCTAAGCGCTGTGTGTCTATGTCCATGAGATAGGCCGTTGTAAAACGGAATGGACGCTGGGTAGGAAACGAATGCGTTTGCGTGAGGAGTAGCTTTTTACCATCTGGCGAAATGTCGTTTAAGCTCAATGTTTTATCGCCAAATGTGAGGCGTGTGATGACACCTGTACGCAAGTCATATTTGAGTAAGCTAGTTACATCGCGCCAGTTCGCTTGACGATCGGCAGGGTCTACCACATATTTCATTGCATCACGAAAGGCTGGTGCAGCAGCTTCCTTTTGGTGAATAATGAGGTACTCGCCCGTAGGTGCCATGCGTATGTGTGCATCGGGTAGACAGCGCGCTATGATTTTGCTCTGTTGCTTGACAGGGTCAAAAACAACAAGCTCGGTTTGGTCGTGACTCTGACGCGTAAAATAGCCACGATCTTCGCCCGTAGGCAGCCATGAAAAGTTTAGATAGTCTTCTGTGCGATACAGCACTTTGCGACTATCTATTTCGCTGATAGTGCTGTAATATTGAGGTTTACCATCTATGCTGGTATTGGCATACGAAGCATAGAGATATTTCCCTGAGGGAGATACTTGGTAATAGTAGTTTTTAAGTCCTTGATTTTGATCTGCCAAGGTATAGGGGCGCTTGCCCGTAGGGTGCAGTACAAGATGGCCAATGTTTTCTCCCTCGAAGCGTATGCGTAGCGTATCGGTGGCTCCTGGCTCTGTAAGTACGGCCACTTGAATGGTGTGGCGCTGAGGCGTGAGCTGATTGATATACGATACGCCACGATCGTTGTGTAGTAGACGGTAGTGTTTTACACCTTCTACAACAAGGTTGGCAGAGGTGTATCGAGGTGTTTGTACTGTGAAGCTAAAATAGCGTAGTGTAGCCTTAGTTGTATCGGCTGAAAGGGCGTCACCATAGTTATAAACTCCATGGGCCTTAGGCTCACGTATGGGCATGGCTTGCGGTGTGTTGAAGTTAAACGCATCGTCCCACGTAAAGGGTTGTCCCGATATATTGTTGACCGATGTATGTATAGGCATGCTAATCGTAGCCATACGGTCGCAAGCTATTTGATTGACAAAGATGCTATCGGCCATAGCCTGCTGTGAGGCAAAGATAGCACTTGCAAAGAGTAGGCGGCTAAGGCCACCATGTGGTTTAGGTTTCATTTCGTATGTTGTTTTATGGTTTTCCTTGTCATAAGGGAGTGTGCCGCGTCACGATACACTTGTGCCATGTCGTGGCACGGGTGTTCCTGCTCTTGATACATTTGTGACAAGACGTGGCACAACGCTTAGCCTAATGCTATGTGTGCGGCTCGTAAGTCCAATAGTCGCAATAGTCTATCAGTTGAGCATAAATGGTTTTCTGTCGTAATAGTGCAGCTTGCCCTACAATAAACTGCTGTTCTTTGGCACGTGTGAGGGCTACGTTGAGTTTGCGGTCTATACCATGATGTTCTGTGGAGAGTATGTCTAGCTGATAGCGGGTAGAGATGGTCGTGCTATAAATAATGTAGTCGCGCTGACTGCCTTGATAGCACTCTACGGTGTCTATTGTGATGGCATCTAGCTGAGGCCATGGGAGGGCAGCAAGCTGCTGGCGTATCATGGCTATCTGGTTGCGAAAAGGTACGATTACGCCGACTTGCTTGGCTGCATGAAATGGTCTGTTTGCAGCTTGGTGTAGGCGATGCAGATGGTCAATAATATCAGCCACGGCCTTAGCTTCTTGTACATTGTACTTTCGGCTTGTACCCACATGTTGTGGGGTCACATCTATAAAGCCCATACGCGTACTGGCAATAAAGGTTTGAAACCCTACTTCATAGTGTGGGTAGTGGAGCTTTTGACATTGACGTTCGGGTACAGCCACATCAAGCTGGTTGTCATAAAAGGCCTGTGCGGCAAAGTGACCGATGTGTGCGTGCATACGTCCTTGTGTAGTGAGTCTATCTACAAGGTGAGGCGCAAGTGTAGAGTAAGATGTAAAATTGTGATACAAACGCTCAAACACGGCTGAACGCAAGTCTGTTAGTCCGATACTATGTAGCTCAGATGCATGTGGTGACACGGCCGACTCGGCTTCGCTCTGTACGACTACGGCAGGCAGCTGCTTGTGGTCTCCAATGAGCACAAACTTGGCAATGGCTGGTGTCTGTGCATCGTGCATCGCAGCATACAAACCTAAGAATTGTGGCTCGAGGATTTGTGAAGCCTCGTCAATGATAGCGCAGGCAAAATGCTTGCGGTTAAACAGCTCGGCTTGGCTCGTGATGGTGTGAAGTGTAGCTACCCAAATACGACAATTAGCGATTACATCTGCCACCTCACTCCGATTATTAGCACTGGCTAGGGCATGGCTAATATGATGTTCGGCCATATTGGTAGTAGTGTTTATGCCTAGGCGCAGGTAGTGAGGTGCGGGTGAAATCGTAGCCAGCATCTCGCAAATCTCGTGGACAGCTTGATTGGTATAGGCCACGAGTAGCAAGTTGTCGCTCTCGTGTGCTTGATCTGCTAGAAACTCTACGACCATAGCACGTAGCATGCGACTTGTCTTGCCTGAGCCAGGAGGGCCTACAAGGAGAAAAAAATCTTCTGCGCGCTTAGCGCGTAGCACTACTTCGTTGATGCGTGCATCGCCATGGTCGGTTGCTAGCTCCTTGCGGTGGTCAATACCAGGTGTTGTTTGTGCTAAAAATATATTTTTGCGCATTGATGGTGTACGTAAGAAAGCGTATAAATTACGATACATCATCACAAAGCTACTATCTGTCGTGCTGTGTTCGATAGCGTAGTGTGCTCCCTGAATAAATGCCATTTTATTGCGCTGTGGATATTGTAGACGCAATGTAAGTGTGTGAGGGGTAATGGCTTCGATATAGGCGTTGTTTACCTGTTGGTTGGTAGCTTTGTCGGTGGCTTTGTATTGTTGGTAGAGCATGACCATGTTTCCTACATCGTAGTTGGGTACAAAGCTTTCAAGTTGAGGTAAAGCTAAGTGTAGGCGTTCGATAGCTTCTTCGCCTTCGGTACGCATGAGGGTCATGCCGCTTATCATTTCGCCAAAGGCTATTTTTTCTTCATTCGTAGAACGCCATACTTGGGCAAAGCCTCTATTACTCCCTACGCGGTTATCTCCGATTTTGGCATAAAATTGCTCACGCTCTATGAAGCTCATGAAAGCGGTGAAGTAAGCATGTTCTAAGGGCGACAAAGTGTTGAGTGTGTCGCATATATGCTCAATCGGAGGGCGCAAGTAGTGCGTTACAAAAGCTGAGTTCTTGGCATGCTCGTTAATGTTTTCCCAGCGTAGCTCATCAAAAAAAGCAGCTGTGTTCCCACGGCTTATTTGACGCTCCATGGCTACGATACGATTGCGTGCTTGTAGTGCTATTTCTACCCAATGCTCATTTTCTCCTATTGAGAAAAGTGAGGGGTATTTAGAGTAAAAAACGTGTGCCTCGCAGTTGTCGTAGCTTACGCCAAAATTATAGTGTAGTACGGCTTTATAGAGAGCTGCTTGTATGGCATGCTCATCTTTCATGGATAGGCCGTGCCATTCGTCGGCCTTACCACTTTTAAGCTCAATAAGTGTACGATTGTTGGCCGAGAGCACATCCATACGTCCTCGTATTCCAAGTGTGTCGCAGATAAAGGCAGGCTCGAGCAAAATATTGCTTAAATCTAGCGCTTTGTGTCCAAAATGTTCTTGTACGCTGGCGTAGATGTGGTCAAATTGTTTGCGGCATTGCGTAAAAAAAGCATGATCAATGCGCTCTACATCAGGGCTACATGTAAATGCAATAGGCCATTGGCGGAAAACCTTAGTCAGTGATGCCTTAAATAACGTGTTGGCAGACTTCGTATCAGCTTGGTTGATGCAGTCGTCCATAAACTGATTGGCGACGCTACCCATAAGGATATGAATTGTGTTGATACGTGGCTCAAAGCGATGGAGTAGGTAATTGAGTGGGTGTGTACCATAGGGCTTAACAGCAGCTGAGAGTGCACTAATGTCAATGAGGTAGTCAGGTTCGAGTACGAAGAAGCGTGCTGTCCATACAGCATCGGGCGTAGTGGTAGCATGCAAGAGGTTAAGTTGTGCACCAGCATAAAGCTGTGTAGCTAGCAGGCTAAAAGGTGTATCGCCCTGAGGTAGAGCAACGCGGCATGTTTGTGCTAGTGTTGTATCTAGGCAATGTCCATAGATGTATGTGTTGTCCCAATGAGTCACTACGAGGCGTAGCTTTTGTATCTCGTGTTGGATATCGCTAGCTTGTGCCGTCGTAAGTGTGCTGAGGTAAGGGCGTATGGCCTCGGGTAATGGCTGTGCCGTGGTATGTGCTATAAGTGCAGCCACCGTAGCAATATGCTTGTGGTAGTCTTCAGTGTCTTGGGAGATATCTGTAAAGCTCTGTTTGCGTAGTGTTATAAAAGAGCGGCTATAGTGTACAAAGTCTAGTTCATAACGCTCACAAATATGTGCGAGCTGTGCTTGTATACCATAGCTTTCGAGCTGCTCGGTTACGGCCAAGTATTTGATGTGTATGAGCAGCAATTGGTATGCTTGATAATATCCCTCGGCACAGCGTGTGGGATAGTAACTTAGGCAGTGTATGGCCTCGTCAAGTAGTGAAAAAGCATATCGCTCCATAACTTAGAAAGGGAGAGTTAGTCTGCGGTAGACGTGACGCGCTTGCCAAAGTTGGGATCATCGGGTTGGAGAATAGTACTGGTTGTTGTGAAGCGATTGCGCTTGTATCTTTGACGTGGTGTAACTGAGCTAGAAGACGTACTGAAATGGTGACGTGGCATACCACTAGCGTGCCCTATCGCTATTTGGCCACCATATTGTTTCCAACGCTTCATGATGTTATAGACGTAGTCGTGAGTTTCGCTCCCACGCATGTAGCCATGTCTTACGATTGGGTCGCGGTAGTATTGTGGCTCACTAAGGGCTAGAATATAAGGTGACACGGCATCCCAAGTTGTGGCATTGTTGCCGTATTTGCGTGCTAAGGCCATGGCATCGCGTACATGACCATGCCCGCCATTGTAGGCGGCGATGGCAAATTTGATACGTTCGGTTGGGTTGTTAATATCGGAAAATTGCTGATAAAGCTGCCCTAAATAGCGTGTACCAGCCTCTACACTGGCTTCGGGCTGGTAGATGTTGGCTTGTGACAAACCTAGCATCGCTGCCGTAGCTGGCATGATTTGCATAAGCCCACGTGCACCAGCCCACGACTCAGCATTGGGGTCAAAGGCCGATTCTTGATAGCACAGTGCAGCTATCAATCGCCAGTCCCAACCAAGGCGTACTGCACCTTGCTTGAATAGATGGTCGTAGGGAGAGATAACACCAGCATTTAGGGCTATGGCAGGAGCATGTATTTGACGGCGAATGTAGCTTTTGCTCGAATGACGTGTAGCTGAGGTGCGCTCTGCGGTGGCTAGGAGTGAGTCGGTGTACCATGTGTGTAGTGCTTCGGCCAGTTGTGGCTCGTTAGTGCGTACTATCCATGCACCTTTGCCTCTCTGTGTCGCTACTGCTATCACTTCGTGTAGAGCTATTACGCTGTCGGGTAGGGGGATTGCTATGAGGTCGGCTTTTTGGCTCACTAATAAGTTTACTAGCTCTGTGGTATCATGTGCTAGCTCTACGCGCACCTCTACACCTTGTGTTAGAGCAAAGTGTTCTACTAGTGTATATTGTAGCCCCATGCTTTGGCCACGATGTTCGTAATAAGTTTCTGGGCCACTGAGCATGGCTGCAATGAGTACACCACTCTCTTGTATGTGCGCTAGGTCGTGTGTTGCTGTGGCTTCGCGTTTGCCTAGTGGGTTTATTTCGCCTTTGGGTACTTGCCCTATACAGCTGCTCATAAGTATAGCTACGCTTAGCCATAGGCTCATAAAGAGGCCGTAGAGCCTGGTGGAGAATAAGATGCGTGGCATGTTTAGGGCAAGATAAATGTAAGTTTCGAGAGTTGTTGCTTGCGTAAGTGGGTTAAATACTTTATATTTGCAGCAAATATACGCATTTCTCTAATAATACACCCTATTATGATTAAGCATATTGTACTTTTTAAGCTCAAACCTGAGCTTAAACCTGAGCAAATCGAATCCATTTATGCAGACTTCCGTCAAGCCATTTGTGCTTTGCCTGCTACGATTTCATGTATTCGTAGTATTGATGTGCTACTAAATATCAATCCTAGCGAGGTGTTTCATATCGCACTTGACGCTACATTTGACACGCTCGAAGATGTTTCTACTTATGCCATGCACCCAGACCATCAGAGCGCAGCAGCTAAACTGCGCCCTTATGTTGAGGTACGTAGCTGTGTAGATGCGACCATTTAGTCTATTTGTCACAACAGAGACTAAATCTAAGTTTGTGCCATGATTACTGATCTAGCCACGATACTACCGATTCGTTGTGCGATTATTGATGATGAACCCTTAGCACTCGACTTGCTCGAAAGCTATGTTAATAAAACTCCTTTTCTAACACTCGTAGGTCGCTATGCTAACGCTATGCAAGCCTTACAAGGTTTGGCCAATGATCATGCTGAGCTTATCTTTTGCGACATTCAGATGCCAGACCTTGATGGGATAGAATTTTCTAAAATGCTACCTGCTACGGCACGTGTGGTGTTTACCACTGCATTTAGCGAATATGCCATAGATGGCTTTCGTGTCAATGCGCTTGACTATCTTTTAAAGCCAATTTCATATCCGATGTTTTGCGAAGCAGCTAATAAGGCTGTTGATTATTTTCGTTGCATAGAAGTCTCGGGTAGCACCATGTCTGATGAGAGTCGAGAAGAGGTTGATAGCATTTTTGTAAAAAGCGAATATAAACTTATTCGTGTGTTTCATAGCGATATACTTTATATTGAGGGCTTGAAAGATTATATTAAAATCTATCTTGAAGGTGGTAAAAAGCCTATTTTCTCGCTGATGAATATGAAGACGCTTGAAGAAAAGCTACCCGCGAGTAAATTCCAGCGTTTACATCGTTCTTATATCGTAAATATGAGTAAGATAAGCTTGATAGAACGTGGTCAAATTGTTTTTGGAGATAAACATTTGCCTGTGTCGGAAACTTATAAAAAGGTCGTACAAGATTACCTTGACCGTCATATGTAACATGCGTATGCTTGTGTGACAAAAAACTTATGTCTACATGGGGCAGTGAGTACTCATAGCAAAATGCTGTCTAACGCTCCTTGATATAGCTGTCTAACGCTCAATATATAGTAGTACAATGGGCGTTAGACAGCTGTTTAATGAGCGTTACATAGTAAAAACATGTTTTAAGCTTTTATGGTCGTCATAAAAAGTACATCGCTATGCTCTTACTTTATGCTGTATCTAACTGCTGTAATAGCTTCATACACAGATAGAGAATAAATAGTATCCCCTCTCCTTACAAGATGCGCAAGTGCGAGTAAGGGGAGGGGATACTATAAATGAATTGTGGGAAAACTTTTAAGCCTTAGCCATGCTGTAAACTACGTCCATAATTTCTTTCCCAAGAGCATCGGCTTCTTCCATCGTATGTGCTTCGCTATATACACGAATGATAGGCTCGGTATTGCTCTTGCGTAGATGCACCCATTTATCTTCAAAGTCTATTTTTACACCATCAATATCGCTGATTTCTTCTTTGCTATACAGCTCTTTGACTTTGGCCAAGATCGCATCTACATCGGTAGAGGCATCAAGGTCAATGCGATTTTTAGCGATGTAGTATTGAGGGTATGTGGCGCGTAGCTCGCTCATTGTTAGCTTGCGCTTAGCCAAGTAAGTGAGCATGAGGGCAATGCCTACGAGTGAGTCGCGTCCGTAGTGCGAGGCTGGATAGATTACACCGCCATTCCCTTCGCCACCGATGACAGCTCCTACTTCCTTCATCTTAGTGGTTACATTTACCTCGCCCACGGCCGAGGCTGAATATGTACGGCCGTATTTGCGAGTTATGTCGCGTAGAGCACGTGTAGAGCTAAGGTTCGATACAGTGTTGCCAGGCGTATGTTGTAGCACATAGTCGGCCACGGTTACGAGGGTATATTCCTCGCCATACATCTCTCCATTTTCGCAGAACATAGCTAAGCGGTCTACGTCTGGATCTACAACGAAACCAATGTCATAGCTGCCCTTTTGCATGAGGGCTTTGAGGTCTTGTAGGTTCTTTTCGAGTGGCTCAGGGTCGTGTGCAAAATCGCCTGTTGGCTCAGTGTACAGACCAGTGTAGTTTTTCACACCAAGTGCTTCAAAAAGTTGAGGTAAGATGATGCCACCCACAGAGTTCACTGCATCAAAGGCTACCGAGAAGTTAGCCTCTTGAATGGCTTTAACGTCTACAAGGTCTAGTTCTAGTACAGCTTGTATGTGCTTGGCGTTGTATGTATTGTCTTCGGTATATTTGCCTATACCATCTACGGTTTCGTAGACAAAGTCGGCTTCATCAGCTAAGCGCACTACCTCAGCTGCATCAGCTGGTGGCAAAAATTCGCCACGCTCGTTGAGAAATTTGAGTGCATTCCAATGGCGTGGGTTATGGCTTGCTGTGAGAATGATGCCTCCTACGGCACGCTCCATTGTTACGGCTACTTCGGTTGTTGGCGTAGTAGCCAAACCGATATTTACCACATCGAAGCCCATGCTAAGCAGGGTGCCACACACGACTTGAGACACCATTTGGCCAGAGATGCGTGCATCGCGACCTACAACGATTTTTTTCTCGTATTCGCCTACGTATTTTTTACGCATTTCGGCATAGGCCGAAACTGATTTTACGATATCAATGGGGCTAAGCGTGTCACCACTCTTGCCACCGATTGTGCCACGAAAGCCAGAGATAGATTTGATTAGAGTCATTTGGAGTAGGTAATGAATTAGCTTGTATTGAGCTGCAAATTTACTAAATAATCTGAGTTACACTAATGTTTGGTCACTATTTTTTGCAAAAATGCTAAGGCAATACGGTAAATTTCTTGCGTGCTGTGACAAAGTAGTTTAGTGTGCTGGTAGTAGAAGTTACTAAAAGCCCTTGATAGGTATAAGGGGCAGGCGCAGGCATAGCTTGACCATTCACGCTCCACTGAGCGGTAAAAACGATTTCGTGTGTACCACGTGTCGTGGCTAGTATTTTCATCGTAGGAGAGCTACTCTCGCTATATAGACGTGGTGTGGTGTATTGAGGTTGAGCGTTTTCCCATAGCTCGCCTACGCTCCATGTATAACGTGCTGAGCCAAGATTTGTGCCGTGTGTGCGCTCTACGAGTGTAAACGTAACGCTGTCGCCTACGTGTATTACTTCGGGCGAAGAGATGAGCTCAATATAGGTGGGAAATACAGAACGATATTTGTTGTCGTCATCGTTGTGACAGGCTGTAAACCCGAAGACAAGCATGGCTGTGGCCAAAGTAGAGACGGCTAGACGGAGAGTGGCTTTTATTCGTAGCATAATGGTAAGTGTATGATGTGTTAACTTGTAAATGAGGGGATAAATAGGGTAGGTTAGGACTCTAACGTTCCTTTGCCTTGCCGCACGATTTCTAGCACCTCTTCGGTACAGCGAACAATCGTAGACTGCTCCACTAGGCGTTCACCGCCATCAATAACGAGGTCTACGATGCTATCGAATGCCTCGGCTAAGAGCTCGGGTGTACCAAGGTCGGCCTCGTCAAGGACATCAGTAGCTGGCACACTGGTTGTCATTAGTGGAGCTTCGAGGAGGGTACAAATCTCTCGTAGCATAGGCTCTTTGGGCATGCGTATACCCACTTCTTTCCCTTGTCGACCTTGAAATACTTTGGGTAGTTTATTTAGGCCAGGTAATATAAAGGTAAATGCACCAGGAAGGTGTTTGCGCATGAGCTTATAGGTCGGTGTACTGATGCGGGCATACTCGCTGACTTGGCTTAGGTCGTAGCAAATGATTGAGAGCGACTGGCGCTTGGGGTCAATGCCTTTGATGTGGCAAATGCGCTCAATAGCACGTTCACGCATAGCATGGCAACCGATGGCGTAGCTTGTGTCCGTAGGATAGATGATAATCCCGCCATCGTTAAGTATATTAACGATGCGTTGGAGTGTACGCGGGTCATTGTCTTTGTTATAGAGCTTGATAATTGGCATGGTGGTATTAGGCTAGTGGTGGTATAGCTTTAAGTTCGTGGTATAGCCGTTGTACAGGTAGCCCCATAACATTATAAAAGCTCCCCTCAATGCCTTCGATTGCAGCCATGCCAATCCACTCTTGGATACCATAGCTACCTGCCTTGTCCAAAGGCGAATAATGGTCTACGTAATAGTCTATTTCCTCTTGCGTAAGTGCTCCAAAGTGTACAGTACTTGTTACAGAGAACGTTTTTTGTGTAGAAGGTGTCATCAGGCTTACAGCTGTAATCACTTGGTGTGTGCGTCCTGCCATCTTTTGGAGCATGCACTTGGCATCGGCTGCATTGGTGGGCTTTCCCAAAGCAAGATTGTCTAGACATACCACCGTATCTGCTGTGATGATAATTGTTGTGGGTGTATGCCATGTGGTATAGGCCTTGGCTTTCTTTTGCGAGATGTAGGCAGCTACTTCATGAGCGGCTAGTGTAGCAGGGTAGCTTT
The DNA here is from genome assembly GCA_030528715.1 of Bacteroidales bacterium. GTDB lineage: Bacteria > Bacteroidota > Bacteroidia > Bacteroidales > Bacteroidaceae > Alloprevotella. Next base: position 58,496 of record JAUMYJ010000004.1, read on the forward strand.
CGTCAATATCTTGTAGTGTGCGCACATCAAATACGATATCAAGTCCTGCTAGCAACTCACGTCTGCGAGGCGAGTTGCTAGCAAGGATGATGGTATAGCCGTTTAGGTTGTCAAGCATAGGTAGAGCCATTTACTAGATAACACCTTGTTGGAGCATGGCACGTGCTACTTTCAAGAAGCCTGCCACATTTGCTCCTTTGACATAGTTGCAATAACCATCAGCTTCTTGTCCATGCGTGATGCATTGCGTGTGAATATCAGCCATGATTTGATGTAGACGTGCATCAACTTCGGCATTACTCCAATTGAGGTGCATTGCATTTTGTGTCATTTCCAAGCCAGAGGTGGCTACACCGCCAGCGTTTACAGCTTTGCCTGGGGCAAAGAGTGTATGCTGTGCCAAGAAATAGTCAGTAGCTTCGGCTGTACAGCCCATGTTGGATACCTCGGCTACGCACAGCACGCCATTAGCAACAAGCTGTTTAGCATCTGCTAGAGTAAGCTCGTTTTGCGTAGCACAAGGTAGGGCGATATCTACTTTGACTCCCCATGGTCGCTCATTGGGATAGAATGTAGCTGTGGGGAAATCATCGGCGTAGGGAGCAACAATGTCGTTGCCACTCTCGCGCAGTTCGAGCATGTAGTTTATCTTTTCACCCGTTACCCCTTCTGGGTCATAGATATATCCATCGGGGCCTGAAAGTGTTACGACCTTGGCACCTAGTTCGGTAGCTTTTAGCGTTGCCCCCCAAGCTACGTTACCAAATCCCGACACTGCAATTGTTTTGCCTGCCAAGCTATCGCCCTTGACAGCTAGCATTTGCTGCACAAAATAGAGTGCGCCAAAGCCAGTTGCCTCTGGGCGTAGGTTGCTGCCACCGAAGGCTAATCCTTTGCCTGTAAATGTGCCAGTGTGCTCACGCGCTATTTTTTTGTACATGCCATAAAGATAGCCCACTTCGCGACCACCGACACCGATATCTCCTGCTGGTATATCAGTATCAGGACCGATATTGCGCCATAATTCTAGCATAAAAGCTTGACAAAAACGCATGATTTCACCGTTTGATTTGCCACGTGGAGAGAAATCTGAGCCCCCCTTCGCGCCTCCCATTGGTAGTGTTGTAAGTGCGTTCTTAAACGTTTGTTCGAAGGCCAGAAATTTGAGTATGCTTAAATTGACTGAGGCATGAAAGCGTATGCCACCTTTATAAGGGCCAATGGCATTGTTAAATTGCACGCGATAGCCCGTGTTAACTTGTATGTCACCGCGGTCGTCTACCCATGCTACGCGGAACGATAAGACGCGGTCGGGCTCTATCAAACGCTCTATGATACGCGCTTTTTCAAACTCAGGATGCTCGTTGTACACTTCGCTTATAGAGTGTACCACCTCACGCACGGCTTGCAAAAACTCTGGCTCGTGGGTATGCTTGGCTTCTAGGTCAAGCAGTAATTTGTCGGTGTCCATAATTGTGTCGTATTGTGATGTCGTGATAAGTGTAGGCTAATTTACCACTTATTTTGCAAACTGCCGCCTCTCTTAGGACAATATCTTTGCCATTTGACTAGAAATGCGCTTTTTTTCGTAAGTTTGCACTCATGCATTAAGCTATTTATCCTTGCCATGAATACCAGTCAAAAAAACGAACTATTCCACCGTTTCGAGGAACTTATACGCCAAGATACTCCATTTGCTCAACTCATGAGTAAGCGTATCTATAACGTGCTACTCGTTGCGACGAAATACGATGCTTTTATGCTCGAAGACGATGGACGCGTAGATGAGCAGATATTTAATGAGTATGTAGCACTAAACCTTAGCTACCCGCCTCGCTTTACACAAGTATCTACGCCCGAAGAGGCGGTTGAAATGCTTCGCACACGTAGCTTCGAACTTATCATATATATGCCCAATATGTATGACAAGAATGCCTTTGCCTCAGCGCGTCAAATCAAGCAGGTCTTTTCGCGTATCCCTATGGTGGTACTTACTCCATTTTCACATGAGGTAAGTAGGCGTATGGCTAAGGAGGACTTAGGAAATATTGACTATGTATTTTCGTGGCTGGGTGATGCTAGTCTACTACTGGCTATCATAAAACTCATTGAGGACGAGATGAATATCGATGATGATACAGCAGCAGTAGGTGTGCAAGTCATACTTGTTGTAGAAGATTCGGTGCGTTTTTATTCTTCGGTTTTGACCCATCTCTATAAGTTTATTCTGGAGCAAAGTCGCATTTTTGCACAAGAGGCACTCAACCCACAGATGCAAAAACTTCGTATGCGAGGACGCCCCAAAATCAAACTCGCTCGCCGTTATGAAGAGGCTGTGGCTTTTTTTGACCACTATAAGCAGCACATTTTGGGCGTGATTACTGACATGAGCTATATGCGTGATGGGGTCAAAGATGAGTTTGCAGGTTTTCGTTTAGGACAGCATATACAGCGCAGTGGTGAGATTGTGCCACTTATCATTGATTCGAGTGATGTGAACAATCGTGCTAAGGCCAAAGAGTTGGGTGCTTCGTTCTTGGATAAAAACTCTAAAACATTTCCGCAAGATTTGCGTCGTAGCATCATGCGTCGCTTAGGATTTGGCGATTTTATTATCATAAATCCCGAAGATGATACGGAGGTTATGCGTATTACCGATTTGCCCGATTTGCAGCGTAAGCTCAATGATATACCCGATAGTTCCTTAGAGTTTCACTTGCGTCGCAATCACTTCTCACGTTTCTTGTTCTCACGTGCTATATTCCCTCTATCTAGCATTTTGCGTCAAGTGCAGGTTGATGAGCACGATACACTTGCCGATGCTCGTGCATTTATTCACGCCATCATTGACCAATACCGCCGCTCACGCCATGCTGGTGTGGTAGCGACGTACCAGAAAGATAAGTTTGATACGTATAGCAATTTTGCGCGTATTGGTGAAGGGTCGCTAGGTGGTAAAGGGAGAGGTTTGGCTTTTATGGGAACAATGGTCAAGCGACACAAGCAGCTTGGTACAGACGATTTTAAGGTAAATATACCGAAGACTACCGTCATCTGTACAGACATTTTTGATGCCTTTATGGAAGACAACGACCTTTACCCCATAGCTCTAAGCGATGCTACGGACAAGGAAATTCTCAACGCTTTTCTTAACGCGCATTTGCCCGAGCCACTCATCGAAGACCTTGCAGGTCTTATCCGTGTGATGCAGGGACCATTAGCTGTGCGATCGTCTAGCTTGCTAGAAGACTCTCACTACCAGCCATTTGCTGGGGTTTATTCCACTTACATGGTGCCACCATGTGCTACCCCCGAAGAAACGCTGCTACGTGTCAAAAAAGCCATTAAAGGAGTTTATGCTTCGGTTTTTTTTGCCGATAGCAAGACGTATATGACCGTGACTTCTAATATCATTGACCAAGAAAAAATGGCCGTGGTTATCCAAGAAGTAGTGGGCAGCGACCACGAGGGCTACTATTACCCTGCTTTATCGGGGGTAGCCCGCTCGCTCAACTTTTATCCTATTGGAGATGAGCAAATTGGAGATGGCGTAGCCAATGTTGCCTTGGGGCTTGGCAAGCACATCGTAGATGGTGGTGTAACGTTGCGCTTCTCTCCACGTCACCCCAATAAGATTTTGCAGCTATCGTGCACCGAGTTTGCTCTGCGTGATACACAGACCAAGTTTTTAGCTCTCAATCTTACCGATAATTTTGATGATATCAGTGAGGTCGATGGCTTTAACTTGCATCGTCTTACTCTCCGTGAGGCCGATGCTCATGGTGTGTTGCGACATATTGCCTCTACCTACGATGCACAAAATATGGCAGTATGGGACGGCTATTATAAAGTTGGGCGTAAGATAATTTCTTTTGTTCACATTCTCCAACATGGTGTATTCCCCTTGGCAGAAACCATTGACGAACTACTACGTATTGGAGCACGCGAAATGGGAAAGCCCGTAGAAATAGAGTTTGCCATGGATTTAGATTGGGCATCGGGGGGTAAGCAAGCTCAGTTTTATCTCTTGCAGATACGTCCTATCGTACATACAGGAAACGATGAGGTTGAAGACCTACGCCAAGCCGATACAACACAAGCTCTCATCTACGCACCTCAAGCACTAGGACACGGCACTAATAGCGAGTGTCGTGACATCGTTTATGTCAAACTTGATGGCTACAACCCTGCGAACAATATGGTTATCGCACAAGAAATAGCCCATATCAACCAAACGCTTTTAGAGCAAGGTCGCCCATATACGTTGATAGGTCCAGGTCGTTGGGGAAGTAGCGACCATTGGCTCGGCATACCTGTTAATTGGCCACAAATCAGTCAAGCACGTTGCATCGTAGAATGTTCTACCGATACGTATCAAGTAGATCCGAGCCAAGGTACACACTTTTTTCAAAACCTCACAAGTTTTGGTGTGAGCTACCTAACGATAGCTCCTTTTCGTGGGAGTGGTGCGTGGGACGAGGCTTACCTCAATACTCTACCTGCCGAGCATGAAACTGACTACGTGCGTCATGTACGCCTAGATACTCCGCTGACGATCAAGATAGATGGGCCACATCATATAGGTATAGTCTATAAGCCAGAGCTTTCATAGTTTTAGGTGTATGTATTACGTCCGCTCGTGTAGCCACTTAGCCTTGTGTCGCATAGTGGCACGCATGTGCCGTGTACAGATACGAATGAGCCACGACAGGGTACGTATGTGCCAAGTCATGGCACAACTTGGAGTAAGAAATATCATGAAAAAGTGGGGCGAAAATTTGGATTTTGCCCCACTCGTGTTGTATCTTTGCACTAACCTTAATCGTAAAACACAGAAAAAATGACACACATTACATTGCGCCGTATGGCTCAAGGTATGCATGCTAGCCGTGCACAACTTACCACACACTTTGCTACTCACGAACGTATAGCACTCGACCAGATAGCTGCCGAGATTGCGCAGCAGTGTACGCTGACTCGTGCTGATGTTTTAGGCTGCATTGTCGCATTGACAGAGATGGTGGCCAAGTATACAGCACGTGGGTGTAGTGTATCGTTGGGTGAGTTGGGCACGTTTACCGCTTCACTCACTTCAACCACGACACCTACACACTCCCATACCGAGGTTGAGGCTCATCGCGAGGCTACGACCGACATACCCAAGGAAACTAACGAGGCGGTGCGTGTTGTAGATGTGCATGTGCGGCGTATTAACTTTCGTGCAGGACGCACTTTACTACAACTCGCCAATGAACGCTTACAGCAATCTGTCGTAAAACCAAAGTGTGTATTACCACAACTGCGGCCACAAACTACACGTACAGAGCGTTTAGCCTTGGTACAACGCTATTTGCATAGGTATGGGGTCATTAGCGTGCGACAATACATGCAGCTGGCCAATATTAGTCATCGACGTGCAGCAGAGGAGTTGCGTTATTGGCGAGAGAGACCAGAAACACACATAGGAACAGCTGGCTGTGGTACACATAGAATGGCTGTATGGATAGGTACGCGGTAAGTAGCGCATATGAGCCATATATAGCGTGAGCTGCAAAGAACTTAAAACGTATCTTTGCAGCTCGTAGAAGTGTGAGGAAAGAGAGTGAATGCGGAGTTAAAGTACATGCGTTACCTCCGTAGCATGTATTGAACGTATACGCCAAGCATCGGGGTAGAGGTTGTTGGCACGTGTACCAAGATTATTGACAAAGCCTAAAGGCAAGCCACGGTAGGTAAGTAACACGTAGCCACGTGCTATATTAGGTGGCAATATGAGGGCTTCGGCGCGTAGGTAGGCCAAAGCCGTAGCACCATCTACGGCATGGCGTGGGAAAGCATCGGTGTGTAAGGCCGTAGTAGCCATTGCTAAGGCATGCGCAGGCTGCCAACGTTTGCCTGTATATGTAGCAATAGGAGTACCACACTGTATTATCCGTAAGTACTTATATATTAGCTCAAAAATAGCTGTGTGCTCGCGAGGCTCTATCCATACTTCGCTAGTTGTGGCACGCCATGTGTAGTTAGTGGGGTGATTGATCCAAGGAGAGAGCTCGTCTATGACACGTTTAGGTGCAACAGCGACTGATTTGCCTTTGCTTTTTGAAGCCTTTGGAGTAGGTGTATTAGCCGTTTTGCGTAGTACTGCTAAGAAAAAACCTTCTCCTTTTGTGCGGTGTGGGTAGAAGTGATAGAAAGGCAGACCATGACCATCGGCATCGCGCAAGATACCTGTGGAGGTTTCGGGTAGGGGGAGGGCTATGGGCTCTGCTCCTAGCTTGTCGCAGATGTAACGCACGTTGTCTTCGTCTTCGTAGCGGTTGTATGTGCACGTGCTATATACGAGTAAGCCACCAGTGCGTAGGCTAGGCCAAATATCTTCTATTATGGTGCGTTGGCGTGTATAGCATGTTGCTACGTTGGCCTCACTCCAATGAGCTATGGCTGTGGCATCTTTTCGAAACATGCCCTCGCCTGAGCAAGGTACATCGGTAGCAATGAGGTCAAAACAGCCTATAAGCGGGGCAAAGTCGGCAGGGTAATTGTTGGTTACAGCGATATCGGTATGACCCCATTTTGTGATGTTTTCGGATAATATATGTGCACGTTGAGGCAGAGGCTCGTTGGCTATGAGAAGTGAGCCTTCGGGCAATATGCTGCGCCATAGTGTAGACTTGCCACCTGGTGCAGCACACAAATCTAAGGCCGTAATAGGAGCATTAGGGAGTAGAGAGGCAACAGCCGTAATGGCCATAGAAGAGGCCTCTTGTACGTAGTAAGCACCAGCGTGGAGTAGGGGATCGGTTGTAAAAGTAGGTCGTGTAGCTAGATAGTAGGCGTCGATAGCCCATGGTACAGCATTAGTGTGTGGTGGTAGGGCAGACTGCTCTATACGTGGCCATTTGAAAGGGTTGAGCCTGATGCTCGTAGGTGATGGTAGCGATAAGGCTTCAAAGAGGCTGTTGGCCTCATCGTGTCCTAAGAGTTGCTCCATCTGTTGTACAAAAGCAGTAGGTAGCTGTGTAGTCATCGAATTTGAGAGTTGCAGCAGTGTAAAGCTTAGTTAAGAGCTTAGTCGGAAGCGTTGGCGGCGCGCTTCTGCTAATGAGGTAAGGGCTATTTGGGGCTTTTGCGTTTGTTCGCGTAAGGCCTTATATTGTGCTTTTACCTCACGTACGAAGTCGTCGCGCAAGGCGGGGTTCATCAGTTTAGCCACGATGGGCACAATCTGTGAAGCATCTTTGCTCCATATAACAGGACCATCGTACACAGGGTCGATTTTGAGTGCTGTGTGTAGACGACTCGTGGTAGCACCACCTACAAGTAGTGGGAGCGTGAGGCCTTCTTTTTGCAAGCGTGTAGCAACGTCAATCATTTCGTCAAGGCTTGGTGTGATGAGACCACTAAGCCCTATCATATCTATCTCTCTACTTTTAGCACGCTCAATGATTTTTTCAGGTGGTGTCATCACTCCGAGGTCTTCGATGTGATAGTTGTTGCAGGCGAGAACCACGGATACGATGTTTTTACCAATATCGTGTACATCGCCCTTTACAGTAGCTAACACTAGGCGTCCAGCAGTAGCCCCTTCGGCTTTCTCGGCCTCAATGTAAGGTTGTAGGTAAGCTACTGCTTTTTTCATGGTGCGCGCTGTCTTTACGACTTGTGGTAGAAACATTTTGCCGTCACCAAAGAGTTCGCCTACTATGTTCATACCGTCCATAAGTGGGCCTTCGATGATTTCCACGGCATGAACATACTGAGGGATAACCTCATCAAGGTCTTCTTCGACATGGTCGCCAATACCTTTGATGAGGGCATATTTGAGTCGTTCTTCAGCGTCTTTTTCTCGCCAGGCTTCTTGCTGTACTATTGCGCTACCTTGACCCTTACGCTCGGCTTCTTCGGCCTTGATGCGTTCAGCTAGCTCAATGAGGTCTTCTGAGGCACCTTTGCGACGATTGAGTACTACGTCCTCAATAATTGTGAGGTACTCCTCTGGTATGTCGCTATAAAGCACACGGCCAGCAGGATTGACGATACCCATATCCATACCTGCTTTGATTGCATGATAAAGAAAAACAGCATGCATGGCTTCGCGTACGTATTCGTTACCACGGAAAGAGAATGATAGGTTGCTTACGCCACCGCTAACGTGTGCACCAGGTAAGTTTTGGCGTATCCAGCGAGTGGCCTCAATAAAGTCTACGCCATAGTTATCGTGCTCACTCATTCCCGTAGCGATAGCTAGTACGTTAGGATCAAAAATAATGTCTTGTGGATTAAAACCTACCTCTTCGACAAGCAAACGATAGGCACGAGCACAAACCTCTATTTTTCGTTCGTAGGTATCGGCTTGCCCTACTTCGTCAAAAGCCATGACTACTACGGCAGCACCAAGCTGTTTAACTTCGCGAGCGTGTTCTAGAAATTCGGCTTCGCCCTCTTTGAGTGAGATTGAGTTGACTACGCTTTTACCTTGCAAACATTTTAAGCCAGCACGTACCACAGCCCACTTAGATGAGTCTACCATTATAGGTATGCGCGAGATGTCTGGCTCAGAGATTACGAGGTTGAGAAAGTTTACCATCTCTTCCTCGGCTTCAAGCAAGCCATCGTCCATATTGACGTCAAGAATTTGTGCGCCATTTTCTACTTGGTGGCGTGCAATAGTAAGTGCCTCTTCGTACTTTTTCTCTTTTATCAGACGTAGAAAACGGCGTGATCCTGCTACATTACAACGCTCACCAATGTTGATGAAGTTAATTTCAGGTGTAGCCTCAAAGCGCTCTAAGCCAGAAAGCCACATGTTGGAGTGGGGCGGGTGAGGCGTGTGTGGTTTTACGTAAGTGCCCTCGGAGTGTTGAATGAGTGAGGCATATTGAGCAATATGTTTGTCAGTAGTACCACAGCAACCTCCAATGATATTGACAAGTCTTTCTTCAATGTATTCGCGTACTTCTTCTTGCATCTCTTCGGGCGATTGGTCATATTGCCCTAGTGCATTAGGCAAGCCTGCATTGGGATAGGCGCTAACATAGCATGAAGCGGCTGACGAAAACTCTTCTAAAAAAGGCTTTAAGTCACGTGCTCCAAATGAACAATTTAGACCAATAGAGAAAATATTGCCATGCTCTACCGAAGCTAAAAAAGCCTGCATCGTTTGGCCAGATAGCGTACGGCCAGCCTTGTCGGTAACAGTGACAGAAAGCATGAGCGGCACTTCTCGCCCTTCAACTTTCATGGCTTCTTGTGCTGCATAGATGGCAGCTTTGGCATTTAGTGTGTCGAAGATAGTCTCGATGAGTAGCAAGTCTACACCACCTTGTAGTAAACTGACACTTTGCTCTTGGTAAATATCAACAAGGTCGTCAAAGGTTACAGCACGATAAGCTGGATTATTCACATCGGGGCTCATTGAAGCTGTGCGATTGGTAGGCCCGATAGAGCCTGCAACAAAGCGCGGCTTGTCAGGGTTAGCTGCCGTAAACTCATCGCAAAGCTCTCGTGCTATACGTGCGGCTGCGATATTAATCTCGTGGCACAGGTGCTCAGCATGATAGTCGGCCATCGAGATGCGTTGCGCACTAAATGTATTTGTTTCGATAATATCTGCCCCTGCCTCTAAGTATTTGCGATGGATTTCACGCACAACATCTGGGCGCGTGAGTACCAATATGTCGTTATTGCCCTTTTGTTGCCCTGGGAGGTCTTGGGTAGCTTCGCTGCGAAAGTCTGCTTCTTGTAGTTTGTACGCCTGAATCATCGTACCCATCGCTCCGTCAAGGATAAGTACGCGCTCTTTGATGACGTCGTATATGCTCTTTGCCATCGGTGGTTAGGGAGTTTACTTAAATGTTTTGCGTGCGCGATCCATTTCACGCTTGTCTGTCTTTTCGCGTAGAGTTTGGCGTTTATCGTATTCTTTTTTGCCTCGGCAGAGTGCGATGTCAAGTTTTGCACGCCCATTACTATCTATAAAAAGTGTGAGTGGTATTATAGTATAGCCTGGTGTTTTACTGTCGTTTAGCAGGTTGCGTATTTCTTTTTTGTTTAGTAAAAGTTTGCGCTCGCGACGTGAGGCATGATTGTTATACGAGCCGAGAGTGTATTCGGCTATATACATGTTTTTTACCCAGATCTCTTCATTTGTAATTACGCAGTGTGTATCCACTAGGCCTGCTCTTCCTTCGCGGATACTTTTGATCTCAGTGCCACAGAGTACGATACCTGCCGTATAGCGGTCAATAATTTCGTAATCGAATGTGGCACGTTTATTTTTTATACGTATAGTGGTTTGCTTCTTTTTATCTGCCATGAGCGTTGCTTATTGGTATGTTGTCGCAGGTTAATTTATGACACTTGTACAAAGTGTTCTAAGTGCTGGTCTATGTATTCGGCTACAAGCTGCATGTAGTATTCTTCTGATTCAATGAAGCGATCGTCAAGGTCATCAAAGTCTGGGTATTGCTCAAATAGTGCCATAAATTCGTCGTCACTTAGCTCTTCCGATTCTATGGCACGTCCATGTAACTCGTAGAGTGCACGCCCATCATAGAGTAGTTTACTCAGGTCTTTCAGCCCCCACAAACGTAGAGCTTTCGCTAATGGATTGAGAAATATAAAAGGACCATAGCCATTGTAAATGAGCTGAACAAAGCCTCCGTCCATAACCTCTTCGTGGAGTAGAGTAAATCCCCACAGCGTTATTTGCTCAGCAGTGAGCTTTTGTAGTATTTCTGCGGTAAGTTCACCACCAGCATTTGTCTTTATGGCATTAGCCACAGTGTTTACAAAGGCGTCGTAGCCCTCTTGTTGTGCAGCAGCTATGAGTGCTGACTCGCTAATCTCTATTTTCATGGTGTAATTCTTGGCTGCAAAGATCGCAAAAAAAACTGAGAGCCCCCTTGTTTGTTATACTAAAAAGGCTAAAACGCAGCATGATTTTTATGCGTTTTAGCCTTAATGTTCAGTCGGGATGACTGGATTTGAACCAGCGACCACTCGCCCCCCAGACGAGTACTCTAACCGGGCTGAGCTACATCCCGAGAGTTATCTCTTTCTTGTGATAACGAGTGCAAAGTTACAATATTTTCCCGAATAATCCAAATTTTCTTAGTAATTTTGTGCTGTTATGAGCGAAAAAAAGACGGTTTATACTATCAAGCCTCCTTTGACCTTAGCAGGCGTTGCTTTATTGCCCTCTTCTAAGAGTTTGAGTAATAGAGTTTTGATTATAGAAGCACTGATGCGTCTACAACAGGGTGTCTTGGCATCAAGCAAGGTCCACTATCTGGCACAATGTGACGATACTTATGTTATGCAGCGAGCATTGAGCTTACCTAATAAGACTGAGGTTGACGTTATGGCGGCAGGTACAGCAATGCGCTTTCTGACAGCTTATTATGCTTGCACCCCTGGCGAATATACGCTCACAGGAACGGAGCGTATGCGTCAGCGGCCAATTGGTGTCTTGGTGGATGCACTGCGTACTTTGGGTGCAGATATTAGCTATATTGATCAAGAAGGCTTCCCTCCCTTATCTATTCGTGGTAAGGTGCTTTTGGGGGGTGACGTCTGCTTGCCAGGGCATGTAAGTAGTCAATACATCTCCGCTTTGTTGCTGATAGCTCCTACGCTTACAAAGGGCTTATATTTAACACTTACAGGTGATATCGTGTCGCGCTCGTACATTGATATGACCTTAGAGTTAATGCGTCAATTTGGGGCTAAGGCGTTTTGGGAGAGTAATAATACAATCGTAGTTCGTCCCACTGGCTACTTTCGTCAAGAGTCTTATTGTGTAGAGGGTGATTGGAGTGCAGCTTCTTATTGGTATGAGATAGTGGCATTGTCGCCTTTTTCAGAAACACGTATAGAGTTGCCCCGTCTTTACCGAAACAGCTTGCAGGGAGATAGTGCGGTTGCTTCGTATTTTAGTCGTCTAGGTGTGCATACACAATGGCATTCTGATGGTGTTACGCTCACAAAACAGGTGTGTACAACTACTCATTTTGAAGTAGACTTGACACTTCAACCCGATATAGCTCAAACGCTTATTGTCACACTTTGTGCGATGGGTGTCTCATTTCGCGTCAGTGGGCTGCATACGCTTCGTATCAAAGAAACAGATCGCATTGCGGCTTTGCAAACGGAGCTAGCTAAGCTGGGGTACACACTCGAAGAGCCTACCCCTGGTACACTCGTATGGAGTGGGTCGCAAACAGCTGTCACAACTACTCAGCCTATAACGATTGCAACTTATGATGATCATCGTATGGCTATGGCTTTTGCCCCTTTCTCTTTGAACCCGTCTGTTTCTATTGAGATTGCAGATCCAAAAGTCGTTACCAAATCTTACCCGGAGTTTTGGGAGGCTCTTCGTCAGGTAGGTTTTATATGTACAGACACTTTATAAATAAGCATAAGCAAACGTCTTTTCTTTTATGGAAATCCTTCTGCTCATTCTTCTTGGCTTGACACTAGTCGCTTTTATTCTTGGATTTGTTCGCAATGCTATACTAAAACGAAAGGTTGCAGGTGGCCAATTAGAGGTGGTTCCCACTCCTATTTATGCTGCTGACGCCGATTGTTGTGGAGTACACGATAGTTGTGATAAAGAGCGAGTGCTTAAAGCGTTTGCTGAGG
>JAUMYJ010000001.1:0-137960 GCA_030528715.1 Bacteroidales bacterium
CGTACATATACGCGAGCGATGTTTTTTAGGGGGGGGGGGATAGAACAAGGAGCTGCACGCGGTAGCACCTAACGCCTACCGCGCGCAGATGATTAAGAGGCATTTAGCCGAGTACTTCGATGGCACGATGCAAGCGCGAGAGTGTCTCGTCTTTGCCAATAAAGGCTGTAATATCAAAGAGGTGCGGCCCTTTCGGCTCGCCCACAAGTGCTAGGCGAAACGCATTCATATACAGCCCCATGTTGCGCTCACCCTCGGCCAGCCATGCCTTAACAACAGCTTCGGTATGCTCGGCCGAGAAGTCATCGATGGTCATCAGTACTTCGGCCAACGCAGCCATGTCGGCTGCCGAGGTCTCTTTCCAGCGTTTCTTGACCGTCTTTTCATCATAGCTCGTGGGCGCAGCAAAGAAGAAGCGACACAAGGGCCAAAGGTCGCTCACGAAATTGGCGCGCGCTTTCATCAGTGCTATCACCATAGCCACACGTTCTAGGGGTGCTTCGATACCATCGGCTGCCATCAAAGTGGCAAGCGCAGGTGCGAGTGTGGCGTTATCGGTCTTTTGTAGGTATTCGTGGTTGAACCATGCCCCCTTGACGTAGTCAAACTTGGCACCACTCTTACTACATTTCCCAAGATCAAATTGTGTAATAAGCTCGTCCATCGTAAGTAGCTCTTGCTCAGTACCTGGGTTCCAACCAAGCAGGGCTAAGAAATTTACAACAGCTTCGGGTAAGTAGCCACTTTCACGATAGCCACTAGATGTATTGCCCGTTGTGGGGTCTGTCCATTCTAGGGGGAACACGGGGAAACCCAAACGATCGCCATCGCGTTTAGAGAGCTTGCCATTTCCATCGGGTTTGAGCAATAAGGGCAGGTGGGCAAATTGCGGTGCTTCCCAGCCAAAGGCACGGTAAAGCAATACATGCAAAGGGGCAGAGGGTAGCCACTCCTCGCCACGAATGACGTGCGAGATAGCCATCAAGTGGTCATCTACGATATTAGCCAAATGGTAAGTTGGCAGGTCGTCGGCCGATTTGTAGAGCACCTTATCGTCTAGGATAGACGAGTTAATAATCACATCGCCACGTATGATGTCGGCCACGTGTACGTCCTCACCAGCCTCTATCTTAAAGCGTACAACATAGGGCGTGCCCGCAGCTATAAGAGCATCTACCTCCTCGGCAGGCATGGTGAGTGCATTGCGCATTTGGCCACGTGTAGCTGCATCGTATTGAAAGTTAGCTACGGCTTCACGCTTCGCTGTGAGTTCTTCGGGTGTATCAAAGGCGATGTAGGCCTTGCCTGCATCGAGTAACTGCTGCACGTATTGGCGATAGATATCGCGGCGTTCGCTTTGACGGTAAGGTCCATTGTTACCTCCCACACCTACGCCCTCATCAAACGAAAGACCTAGCCACTGAAATGCCTCGATGATATAGGCCTCTGCCCCTGGTACGAAACGCGACGAGTCGGTATCTTCGATACGGAGCAAAAACTTGCCACCATGCTGGCGTGCAAACAGATAGTTATAAAGTGCCGTACGCACACCGCCAATGTGTAGTGGGCCCGTAGGGCTGGGCGCAAAGCGCACGCGTACTTCTCTTGCAGTACTCATAGTCTAATTGTGTCGTTAGTTGGTTTATTTATTGAGCTTCCACTGCGCACCATCTTTGCAGTCTTTGATTTCAAAGCCTAGAGCAGCCAAGCAGTCGCGTATTTGGTCACTAGTAGACCAGTCTTTATTGGCCTTAGCCTTAGCGCGCTCTTCGAGCAACATGTCTACCACGGCAGCATAGGCTTCTTCGCGCGCAGCGTTACCACCTTGTTCAGGGCGTATGCCTAAAATATCGTACACCCAGCAGCGCACCACCGTTTTAAGTGTTTCGAGCACTTCGGTCGTAATTGTAGCCTTGCCATCGGCTAGTTGATTGATTGTGCGGCAGGCATCAAACAGGTGACTTATAACAATGGGCGTATTAAAATCGTCATTGATAGCGGCATAGCACTGTGCTTCAAGATCGGCCACATACGTTGCCGTAATGCTGCCCTCGGCTTGTGGCACGATGCGGTCGAGCTGAGCCAAGGCTTCGAGCAAGCGTGCCAAGCCTCGCTGTGAGGCTTGCAGGGCTTCGTTGCTAAAATCGAGTGTGCTGCGGTAATGTGCTTGCAAGATAAAGAAACGAATGGTCATGGGAGAATAGGCCATATCGAGCTTAGCATGATTTCCGGTAAAAAACTCATCAAGCGTGATGAAATTACCCAAGCTCTTACCCATCTTTTTACCCTCGACAGTAATCATGTTGTTGTGCATCCAGTAATTGACCATCGCATCGCCTTGGCTCGCTTTGGCTTGGGCTATCTCGCACTCGTGGTGTGGAAAGACCAAGTCCATACCACCGCCATGTATGTCAAAACGGCGACCAAGGTATTTGCGTCCCATAGCGGTACACTCACAGTGCCAGCCAGGAAAACCATCACTCCATGGACTAGGCCAGCGCATAATGTGTTCGGGCTGGGCTTTTTTCCAGAGGGCAAAGTCTACGGCATTGCGTTTCTCTTCGCCTCCGGCCAACTCACGGCTGTGGTTGATAACGTCCTCGGTATTGCGCCCTGAGAGCTCGCCATAGCCATATTTTTGATTGTAGGCTTCTACATCGAAGTAGATAGAGCCGCCACTTTCGTAGGCAAAACCATTAGCCAATATCTCACTCACGAGTTGTTGTTGCTCGATGATGTGTCCCGTAGCACAAGGCTCTATGCTTGGGGGCTCACAGCCGAGGGCTTCCATGGCTTGATGAAAGGTGCGCGTATAGTGTTGCGCCACCTCCATTGGTTCAAGCTGTTCGAGGCGAGCTTTCTTGGCTATTTTGTCTTCACCAGCATCGGCATCGTGTTCGAGATGACCCACGTCGGTAATATTGCGCACGTAGCGCACTTTATAGCCTAAATGGCGCAGGTAGCGCGCCACAACGTCAAACGTGATGGCTGGGCGTGCATGCCCCAAGTGGGCATCGCCATACACCGTAGGCCCACACACGTACATGCCTACATAGCCTGGCGTGATAGGGGTGAAGCGCTCCTTTTGGCGCGATAGCGTATTGTACACAAAAAGCTCTTGCTCAATCATAAATGGCTTATCCTTTGAGTAGCCTCACCATAACGTGAGGCTATAATTAGCGTAATATACTGCAAAATTACGGCATTCTGGGCAGGTAGGCAAATCGTAGACAGAGAATTTTACACTAAGCAACTCTCAAAACACCTATCTGTAAGGAGATAAAATCTAAGTCATCGGAATAGTGTTATAGATTATCCCCCAAATAGATATATCACGATTTAACTTTCAATAGCCATTTCATATCGGACTACACTCTAAATTTCTCAAATCTGTTGTTAATCTAGCCTCCAACAGCACAAAAATGCCTGCTACGCCAAAATATATAGCCTAAAATGCTGGCTCTATCACACAAAAGCCGTAACTTTGTGCTATCTAAGCAAGCGTATTGCCTGCGCCTATGGTTTAGGGTTAAGGCATGGCTTAATTAAAAGCATATCTATACCAATAACAATAAAGACCTATGAGTTTTAATTTATTGAAAGGCAAACGAGGCATCATCTTTGGTGCGCTCAACGACCAATCTATCGCTTGGAAAGTGGCCGAACGTGCCGTAGAAGAAGGCGCGCAAATCACCCTCTCTAACACCGCTATGGCACTACGCATGGGTGGCGTAGAGCAGCTCGGTGAAAAACTCGGTGCTAAGGTAATCCCAGCCGATGCAACCTCAGTAGAAGACCTCAAACGCGTGTTTGAAGAGTCGATGGAAGCACTCGGTGGCCCCGTAGACTTTGTGCTACACTCTATCGGCATGTCACCCAACGTGCGCAAGGGTCGAACCTACGACAACCTTGACTATGGCTACCTCTCTAAAACGCTAGACATCTCAGCTATCTCACTGCACAAAATGTTGCAAACAGCTAAGCAAATGGGTGCCATTGCCGATGGTGGCTCAGTAGTAGCTTTGTCGTACATCGCTGCACAGCGCATATTCTATGGTTATAGCGACATGGCCGATGCTAAGAGTATGCTCGAAAGCATCGTACGTGGCTTTGGCTACGTGTATGGCCGTGACAATAAAGTGCGTGTCAATGCTGTTTCTCAATCGCCTACAATGACTACCGCAGGTAGTGGCGTAGAGGGGCTAGATGCGCTCTTCAATTTCTCTGAAAAGGTGTCGCCACTCGGCAATGCCGATGCACTTGACTGTGCCGACTACTGCATCACACTATTCTCTGATCTCACACGCAAGATTACGATGCAGTTACTCTACAACGATGGTGGCTATTCGAGCATGGGTATGAGCGACATGGCCATGGAAGTATACCGCCAAGGCGTAGAAGCTGGCAAACAATAAACATACCGAGGGGCTACACCATGGCGAGAATGTCGTGGGACAGCCCCTCGGGACTTTTGTAATATTATTCACCCTAAAAGTACACCAAGCGTATGAAGCAAATTTACTCTACTATCAAAACCCTTGCACTGGCAGCTATGGCTATGGTAGCCACTACGGCCACCGCACAAGAAATGGCGTATGAAACGACAGAGTTTTCATCGACGTTCTTAGAGTTACAGAAAATGTTTAACTTCCCCGTAAGCAAAACTGGCGATGAAGCTGCTGGAAACTTGAAAGACAAACCTATCAACTTTGGCCTCTTCACGCTAAGTGCCACAGACGTGTATAAAACACCTACACGCATGTGGGAGAGTGTGAGAAAAAACACAACAGACACTACCATTACACTACGCGTATACAAAGGCTCATCGGTAACCATCAAGGCCAACAACCCCGATGTACGCCTCACAAGTCTCACATTTACCTCGTCAAGCTACAACCCTGCCTCAGGCTTTACCGCTAGCACTGGTACGTACGTAGATAGTGTATGGACGGGCGAAGCCAACGAAATTACATTCACATCAGATGCTACTAAGCCACACGTGTATGTATCGGCCGTAAAAGTGACGCTAAAAACACCAACGGTAACTAATATAGCCTCGGCTACAACTGCACCTGGTGTACTCGCTGGCACAACGCCCGTGTACAACCTACAAGGCCAACGTGTAGGCACCTATGGTACGTTCCTTACATTGCCTAAGGGTATCTACATCATCGGTGGACAAAAGGTAGTGCGCTAAGCTCCTCTATTAACGTCTTACAAGCTGAAATAGCTTTTTTGCCCTCCTTATGGGCAACTTTCGAGTGATGGCTTACCTTGCGAGCACCACGCATGTATAGGTAGGTTGAAAACTTCATAGCACAGCCGTGCCACAACACATAGAAGTTGTGGCACGGCTTCTTAAAAGCCCAGTATGAAACGATAACGAGATGAGCGTACTATACGAGTAACGTTTTGCCAGATAAACACCTATCACTGCGGCATAAATATACCAAAAGGCCATAGGCTAGTAAGGCATTAAACATGCAAGCCATGCATCAATGCGATGCTACAACGTGCTGACACATGATGCCAATGTACATGAGTAAACACACCAGCAAAAAAGGTTAGACACAAAGTAAAAGCTGCATCACTAAAACGTGACACAGCCTTTACTTTGTACTAAGAAAACAAGTGGTAGCCTAATGTTCCTTGCCAATGCGATCCATGATAGTCATACCAATAGCCGAGACGAGGAATACCAAGTGAATGGCTATCTGTGGAATATAGTGCACGGCATGCGTATCAATACGCACAAAGGTTTCAAGCAGGTGTACACCCGAGATACTGATAAGCGACACCATAAGTTTACGTTTGAGCGTGTTAGGGTTGATATTGCTTAAATAGCCAAACTGGCCATAGTCGTCGCTATCCTCAATCACTTCGAGACGGCTCACAAAAGACCAATACCCCCCTATCAAGACTACAATCATGAGGTTGAATATCATCGACACATCAATAACGCCCAAAGCGATAAGCAGCATCTCTTCTTCGGTAATGCTATTGACACTAAGTATGTGGTGAAACACGTCCTTACAATAGACATACGAATAAAGTACCATAACAATGACCATACCTAAGTAGATAGGCACTTGTAACCAACGGCTCCAGAAAATAATACGCTCCATCACATTCTCTATCGCATTGTTGCGTCGCTGGTGCTTTTGAGTAGACTGAGGAGTGAGCGGGGGAGTAGCCATAGTAAGCAGATTAAAAATACATTAGCAGATTAGCGAGGCTTGCGAACAAGGCGAACAACTTCGCCTACAAGTAGCACAGGCGATGTAAAGACAGCAGCAATAAGCCAATCTTGCCAAGCCAGCGGTGTGACACTAAACAGCTGGCCGCCCACCGACACTATAAACACCTGGCCTAGCAGAATAATAAATAACACTAAGACAAAGCCACGACTACCTTTGAAGTGAAAAGCCGACTTACTTGTGGCAAAGGCACGAGCATTAAACAAGTTCCAGAATTGCATCATAACAAATATAGTGAAGAACAAGCTACCCTCGTAAACACTCATCTCTCCACGGCCAGCAAATGGACAGCCACCACCAGCAAAAGGACACCCTTGAACCACGAGCAACTCATACAAGCTAGCATAAGCTTCACCTGCACCAATAGGCGTACCCTTGAAAAACTGAACCAGCACAATAAGCAAAGCAAAAAATAGCACACCAATGCCAATAATCTGTGCCGACATCGGCTTAGTAATAATAAAAGCTTGACGATCGCGTGGCTTGTCACGCATCACAGAAGCCGAAGGAGGCAACGAGGCCAAAGCCATAGCAGCAAAGGTATCCATAATGAGGTTTACCCACAGCATCTGTGTTACCGTAATGGGCGACTTTTGTCCCAAGAAAGCACCTACAAGCACCGTAAGACAGGCGGTAACGTTTACTGTAAGCTGGAAAAGAATAAAACGCTGAATGTTGAGGTACAACGAGCGCCCCCACATCACGGCACGGCCTATTGATGTAAACGAGTTGTCTACGATAGTAATATCGCTAGCCTCTTTGGCCACACTCGTACCATCACCCATTGACAACCCCACATGAGCGGCTTTGAGGGCAGGAGCATCATTGGTTCCATCACCCGTTACGGCAACAACATCACCCAGCTCTTGCAGTGTCTCAACCAAGCGTTTCTTGTCCATAGGGCGAGCACGAGCAATAATTTTTAAGTCACGAATGCAAGCACGTAGTTCATCGTCTGAAAGGGCGGCAAACTCGGGGCCTGTCGTGATGTTTCGCTCTGTATCTGTTTCTGGACTCCACAAACCAATTTGTCGGGCAATCTCTTTGGCTGTATTTGTGGTATCGCCCGTTACGATCACGACACGAATACCCGCTTCAAGACACTCTGTAACCGCTTGTGGCACCTCGGCACGCACGGGGTCAGCAATAGCCACTACGCCTAGAAAAGTAAGGCCATTAGCCACAACACGACCATCGGCAAAGGGCTCTTCGCCTTCGGCCAGCTCTTGATAGGCAAAGCCCAGCGTACGCATAGCTTTGTTTTGATAGCCAAGCAGCTGCTCGTCAATCTCTGCCTTGGTACGGCCAGCATGTGCTTCACGACAGAGCGCAAAGACGTATTCGGGCGCTCCCTTAACGTAGACTATGCGCTTACCCGTAGCCGATCGCACAACCGTAGCCATGTATTTACGTTCAGTAGTAAAAGGTAATTCGTCCTCACGTACCGCACCACCACGCAAGGCTTCGTAATCAATACCTAGACTTCGTAGCCAAAGGATAAGCGCACCCTCGGTAGGATTGCCTAGCACGGTTGGTTTTTCAGGCTCAGTAAGGTCCAGCGTGGCCGTAGAGTTTACAGCAATACCCTCAGTAATTAATGTACTCAGCACATCATCACCAAGCTTTTGCTCAGGCAAAGCATAAAAGCTCGTTTCGTGAATGCGCATTTGATTTTGCGTCAGTGTACCTGTCTTGTCAGTACAAATCACGGTGGTAGCTCCCATGGTTTCGCAGGCGTGCATTTTACGCACAAGGTTGTTGGTACGCAGCATACTACGCATGCTATAAGCTAAGCTCAGCGTTACAGCCATAGGCAAACCCTCGGGCACAGACACCACGATCAAAGTGACCGCCAGCATCACGCTTTGGAGGAAGTCGGCCAAGAAGGGCACTAGCTCTAAGCTAGCCACATCGTGTGTCATAAGGTAGATGGCTGTCTTGCCAATAACTATTACAGCTGCCAGCACATAGCTGAGACGCGAGATAAGCGAGCCTAAACCTTCGAGTTGCTCATTGAGTGGTGTCTTAACACTTTGGTCTATGCGTGCAGCTTCAAATACCTTACCATTCTCCGTGGCATCTCCTACTGCAAATACACGCATCAAGCCGTGCCCTTCCATCACTTTCGTACCACGCATCACGTGATTAGGTGGGAAAGTTGCTTCTTTGGCTTCGACTTCTATCTCTTCGGGAACAACCGTTTTGTGGCAAATGGGTTCGCCCGTAAGCGAACTTTCATCTACCCCCATCGTTGTAGCTTCGAGTAGCTCGCCATCGGCAGGAATATCGTCACCTGTACCGATACGTACGATATCGCCCACTACGACATCCTTTTTGGGGATTTCAAAGTGACGACCATCGCGTATCACCTTAACAGCCTCATCATCATTAACTTGATTAAGGATAGCAAACTCTTTCTCTGCTTGTAGCTCAAAGTAGAAAGCTAAGCCCGTAGCTAGCAACACAGCTACCAAGATACCAGCAGGCTCTAAAAATACGGTAAGACTTTGCTCATGGGCATACTCAAAGCAGGCAATCCCCACAGACAATGCCCACGCTACAAGTAAGATAATGATGATAGGGTCTGTAAACTTATGGAGGAAAGCCTTCCAAATTGGTTCTTTGGCGGGTGGTGTAAGTACGTTTATGCCATGCTGACTACGGCTTGCTAATACTTCGGCCTCGGTAAGACCATTGTAACGTTGTGGCTGCGACATGAGAGCGTTTGTATCGTTTTATTGGAATGTATAAAGCTATTTCTCGCCTTGCCTACACCACTACAAACATGTGTAAACTAAGCATTGCAAATTTACGAAGATAATTCGACTCGTAACAGCCCTATTCTCTAAGAAATCGTTAAAATAACAACAACGTAGGCTTACATAAAGCATTCTTTCACGGCATAGCTTGATAGTGCCATACCGACATACCTTATTAAACGCCTCCTGCCCCACAATACGATACGTTGTGGAGCAGGAGGCGTTTTGTTTTATACTATGGTTAGGCTACTTGTGGCACAGTGCACATTGACCCTCACCACAGCTAGCCATTCGGTCGCCACGGAAGCGACGCTCTACGATATCGCTCAGCCGCTCACGCAAGACAGGAATATCAATTTGTTCTATCACTTCGTTGATAAAAGCATATTGCAGCAAGATGCGTGCTTCGGCCTCAGGGATACCACGCTGCTGCATGTAAAATAGTGCATTCGTGTCAAGCTGCCCTGTCGTAGCACCATGATTACACTTCACATCATCAGCGTAGATTTCTAGCATCGGGCGTGTATAAATGCGTGCTGTGGGCGAAATGCAGATATTGGCATTCGTTTCTTCCGAATAGGTATGTTGTGCATCGGGACGCACCAGCACATGCCCCACGAAAGCACCTACGGCATGGTCATCTAGCAAATACTTGTAGAGTATATTACTATCACAATCGGGTACTTGATGGTCAATAACAGCATGGTTGTCACAATGCTGCTGGTCGTTACCCACGACACAGCCATAACACTCTACGCGTGCTTTTTCGCCAGCAAGTGCTAGGTAAAGGTAGTTGCGCGTTAGGCCACTATGTAGCATTAAGCTATTGATAATAGCTTCGCTACGTGCCTCTTGCTTTACATAGAAGTTGCTAAACTGACGGTAACTCGCGGTAGTCTCTTCGAGGAAGAGCAATTGTAACTTACTACCCTCGCCAGCATATACTTCACCCACTTGTGTGCAGAGGTGTTGCTCGCCCATGGTAGCATGTTCGCAAAAGACAAAGGTAGCCTCGGCTTCGGCTTCAAGTGCGATGAGTACACGGCGGTTGCTCATCACATCATCGCCTTGGGCAATACTTACAATTTGGATAGGTTGCTCTACCTTAACCCCTTGTGGCACGTATACAAAAACACCATCTTGCACCAACGCCGTGTTGAGTGCCGTAATGCTATCTTTGGTTACATCAGCTTGCTGTGCATAGTAGCGTGTCACTAGCTCGGGGTGTATGCGTGCAGCTTCGGCCAAGCTCATGACCAGCACGCCAGAGGGCAAGGCTTCGGCCATGGTCGCAGGTGGTGGAGCTAGACGATCACCCACGATATAGTAGCTCGTATTGGCCAACGCTGCCACTGGGCAGCGATAGGCAGTATAGGGATCTATGCTAAGGGCTACGCCCACTTGTGGGGCATAGGCTCTATGGGCAAAGGCTTCGCCCACGGCAGTATATTTATAGCGTTCGTCGCGCTTAGTAGGAAAGCCTTGTTGCTGAAAAGCAGCGGTGGCCACCATACGAGGTGCATTGAGCGGAGCAGGCGTAGACGCCAAAAGTGCATCGGTATGCTTGGCGATGAGCGCGTGGTAGTGTTGTTCGCTTGGCATCATACTAGACGTATTATAGAGATGATGCTTAGGCCGTAGCCTCTTGCTTTATCCAATCAAAGCCGTTGCGCTCAATTTCGTAGCCCAATTCGAGCGTACCACTCTTAACGATACGGCCATCAACAAGCACGTGTACGGCATCGGGTTTGAGATAGTCAAGCATGCGCTGGTAGTGCGTAATGACAAGAGCACTTTTCTCGGGCGTACGTAGTGTGTTGAAGCCCTCGGCTACGATACGCAGTGCATCTACGTCAAGACCTGAGTCAGTCTCATCGAGAATGCTGAGCGAAGGCTCTAACATGGCCATTTGAAAGATTTCGTTGCGTTTCTTTTCGCCACCACTAAACCCTTCATTCACACTACGGCCAGCGAGGTGTGCATCAAGGCCTACGAGGGCGCGTTTTTCTTTCATCAGTTTGAGAAACTCTGCCACGGGCAGTGGGTCGAGCTCTTGATATTTGCGCTTGGCATTGATGGCAGCACGCATGAAGTTTACCATACTCACACCAGGGATTTCAATAGGCATTTGAAACGACATAAAGATACCCTCGTGCGAACGCTCCTCGGGCGCAAGTTCTAGCAGGTCTTTACCATTGAAGGTAATGCTGCCTTCTGTCACCTCAAAGCGAGGGTTACCCACGATTACTTGACTTAGCGTGCTCTTACCAGAACCATTAGGGCCCATAATCACGTGTACTTCGCCATCGGGAATAACGAGGTCGATGCCTTTCAATATAGGTTTGTCCTCAACCGAGGCATGCAGATTGCGTATTTCTAACATTGTTATGATTATCGTAAATTAAAATGGTATTGTCCACGCGCACGCCTAACTTGTTTAGCACAGCTCACGCGCGAGTGCAAAGATAAGCATATTTTTTGCGATGTAGCTTGCACTACTGCCTTTTTTAATATAATTTCAGCGCTTACAATACACCTGTCATCAATTAGCATAAGGCGTTATCGTGACTTAACATTCTACTTCATCGTGATGAAGCACTCACACCACCCCGATGATGCAGGTTATTCATCTCGATGAAGCACCCACACCATCTTAACGACGCAGCTATTTTGTCTCCTTTACAGCCTAACATGCTAGGCACACCAACACACGTGGTGCAGCTACACGAACCCAACAAAAGTCCTATATTTCTCGCCAAGAAAGCATTCCCTAGGCTTATTACACAACAAATCCTTATGGCACCTACTACCAAACGCTAAAAAACATGTATCTTTGCGCCACAGAAAACACTATTTACCTCATGATGTGGATTTCCTTTGCCCTACTCTCTGCCCTCTGTTTAGGTTTCTATGACGTATTTAAGAAGCAGTCGCTCAGTGGCAATGCGGTGGTACCTGTGCTGTTTGTCAATACACTGCTATGCGCCTTGATATTCGTACCGCTTATGGTAAGCTCTGCACTAGGCTACATTACGGCAGAGAGTAGTCTATATATGGCTACACCTACTTGGGAGGTGCATCGACACATTTTGCTCAAAGCTATTATCGTGCTAGCCTCGTGGCTATGCGGCTATTTCGGCATTAAACACCTACCACTAACCATAGCAGGCCCTATCAATAGCACACGCCCTGTACTGACACTTTTGGGCGCACTCTTCATCTATGGCGAGGTGCTCAATGGGTGGCAATGGATAGGAGTAGTGCTAGCCATTGCATCGGTGTACTTACTCAGTCGTAGCGGTCGGCGTGAGGGTATACATTTCGCACATAACAAGCACATATTGCTCGTAGCTCTAGCCGCAGTGTTGGGTAGCACAAGTGGCTTATACGACAAGCACCTCCTTGCCCCCATAGCATCGGGCGGACTAGCCCTGCCCAAACTCGAAGTGCAGGGCTACTATAACCTTTATCAATGCGCCATGATGCTCATCATCTTGGCCATTGTATGGTGGCCAAGACGTAGTGTGCTACGCTTTGAGTGGCGGTGGTCCATACCACTCATTGCACTCTTTTTGACCTTAACAGATCTAAGCTACTTCTATGCCATGAGCCAAGAGGGCGCACTAGTAGCCGTTGTGAGCATGGTGCGACGTAGCAACGTGCTAGTGAGCTTTGCTATTGGTGTGTTTTTCTTGCGCGAGGCCAATGCTAAACGTAAGGCTATCGACCTGCTATTGGTGCTACTTAGCCTTATCTGTCTATGGCTGGGTAGCCGCTAATGCCAGTAGACAAGAGCAAGCTAGCTACACAGGCGTACCAAATACCCCTAATCTACTGATATTAAAAGTGTAAGTAAAGCCCTACGCGCGTTTCAAAGGTGCGATGCTCTACATCATCACGATAGGTATAGTGGGTGCGACGCTGGTAAAATTGCGTATCGGCTCCCAAACTAAACCCTGCTGCAAGTGGCAGGCGTAAGGCCAAGTGGGCTACTGTGAGTCGAGCATGCCCCTTATCACCTTGCGTATTGAGGTAGAGTGGGTTGAGCGTATTAAGCGCCTCGTCGGTATATCCCTTATAGGTAAAAATATGAAAGTGCTGAAAATGCAGGCTAAGCCGTGCCCCATTGCGAAACGTTAGGTCGGTAGCACTTTGTAGCGAGTAGCCACTACCCATGTTATAGTTGCGGTCTATCACATCATAATAGTCGCTCAAACTACCACCAAGCAATATGGCGGTAGCAAAAGCACGCTGCTCAATCTGTGCAAAGGCTTGTGGCTTGTCTATACGAAAGATGATACCAGGCCCCACAGCCGCTGTCTCGCCAATACGAAATGGCACAGCCTCGCTATGCTTGAGTACGGGCTCAGAGTCAAAATAGTTGAAGTGTTGGTAAATACCCACCACTGCATCTACCTCCTGCCCGACCTCAAAAGGACGGCTCCATAGCTGTGCCGTAAGATTGACTTCACTAATGAGAGGCTGATTGCTCGCAAGGTTAAACATCGCATTGAGCGTAAAGTAGTCATAAGGTTTTTGCTTACGTTTTCGAAAAGGGTCGCCATAGCTAAGATTGACATTGACATAAGGCACGTATTCACCTAGAAAAAGGTTGCGCCCACTAGCCAAATAGCGAAGACCTCCACCGAGACTAGCATGCACAGGTAGCTCATAGAGGTTGTGATACTTGTAGTGGCGGTGCTTAACACGCCACATATCACCACTTATCAAACGATTAAGCCCACGCATTGGTGATACAAGAAAGGCCAAAGCCTCACGTGCAACACGCGCTCCACCACGCTCACTCTCATCAATAGCCAAGAGCGAAAACCTATTGGTCACCTCTCCCAAAGCCACACCACCCATCGTTGTAGCGATGAAGTCGTTTATGGCTGGTGGCTCTCGCTCAGCCAAGAACTCCCACATAAGGCTACCCATAGCTGCGTAGGGCACTGAGGTCCAAAAGCTCATGCCATTGGCACGTGCTGCATTAAAATAGAGACTACCATGATAAGGGTGCGCAAAGAGGTTGGTCGAAAACTTATCGTTGTCCCATACCATACCATGCTCAAAATTTCGCTCGATACTACGCGCTGTGACATGAGCAAACTCTGCATTAAGCACATAGCGGTCAAAGCCCCACACACCAAGATTGATTGCCGTTACCTCAGCAGCTGCTCGCCAAGGGCGAGCACGGTTACCAACGCCATAAGTCGGAGCAAAAGCATCGTGCGGCAAGCATTTAGGCTGCTTAAATCCAAGATACTTGCCAAACCATGCCGTAGTATCAAGCACCGCTGTATCGGGCAAAGCTATCGATGCAGCTAATGTGTCAATTGTAACAATAGCACTACTATCGGAAGAGGGAGTAAGCACTGCCTTGACCGTTAGCGTAGCACAAAAGACAGCAAAGAGAAAATAAAGACGCATCATAAAAGCGTATTAGCGAAACTCAAAACCAAGCTCAACAATTGGCTTATGCTCAAAAGTCCTTGCGCGGCTATAATAGCGTGCATGACTATAACCACTCGTAGCAAATAGCCCCACACGCGACCAACATTGCCAAGAAACACCTACACGCGCTTGCAAAGCATACATGCGTCGCTGTTTATAAGACACAGCCTCGTTGGCATTCTCAATGTGGGCAAAACCAATATCGCCCAGCACAGCCCAGCGCGGAGCAAGCGGTAAGCGATAACCCGCACGATAGCTAAGCGTACCAGAAAACTTATCGTCTAGCCCACGATACACAAAACCAAGACTAAACTGAGTATAAAGCCTACCATTAGTAAAGCGTACCCCCACGTTGGCTTTGGTTGTATTGCCAGCCCATAGGAGTATTTGCGTCCGCGTAATGGGAGTAAGATTTACAAAGCCTATTTTAAGCGCATTGGTGTCTTGTGAGGCATTGATAAGACCTATCTGCATACCATGCAAACGCTCGCCAGCTGCCATATTAAGCAAGCCCAACTGAACACCATGTAGGCCACCAACATAGTTTATCACACCCACTTGTGCGCCACGTAGCGCACCTACAATGGTGTTGCTCAGCCCCAGCTGTGCCATGCCATGAGAGGCCTCTACGGCCACATTGCTCACAGCCGAAAGCTGCAAACCACGCGCCCCCTTAGTAGCGATATTGGTTAGCGCAGCCAGCTGTACACCACGTGCTTGACCAGCATAGTTAAACAGCGCAGCCGACTGCAAACCTTTAACTTCGCCCAGCGTGCTATTGCCTAGCAGCGAAAATTGCACGCCATGCATCGCACGACGTGTGACATTGGTCAATAGACTCAACTGAGCACCGCGCATCTGGGAGGTCGTATGCATCACACCTAGCTTAATAGCGAGCGGACTATGGACGTAGTCTAGCGTGTCGGTCACGCCATGCCCAGCCTTGGCAGAGCTTGTGCTCATCATAAAAAGCACGATAGTCACTACCACACACAAGACATGCCCTACACGACGCAATTGACGATAACACGTAATAGCAAACATTGAGAGGTACATCACATCAAAGGAAATTAAACGTAACAGCAATAAAGCACCTTAGAGCTGCCCACTCTCTACCATTAGTACTACGCGCTCGGTATAGCGGTCGTCGCCTTTGGGGTCATAGCGTTTTTTTAGGCTTTGACCAAAAGTCCACGCTAAGGCTTGGTAAAGACCTGCTTGGAACGGGCCAATAAAGGCTTTAGCTATCTCATAGCTTGACTGGCCACACTCACGATCAACCAGCTTCACGAGCAACTTGCCCTGCGAAGTAGTAAGTCCTTTGAGTAGCGGAGAATACTGCTTGCGCAAGCTCTTCTCTACGCGGTCGATATGTGCTTTGCGCTCCTCGGGAGGGAGTAGTTCGAGTACTTCATAGGTTTCTAGCATGGTCTGTTTGACAAGCTTGGCTATGGGCAGTACTTTTTTGACATTATACACCAAGCGATTGTAACGATCTTGTGCCTTTTGCGACTCAAACTCCATCGGTGGGAACTTAGAAAGCACAGGCAGCAACACATGGTCAATGCTATCTTTACCACGCAATGCTTTACCCGTCTGAATGAAAAGTGGCACAGAGGCCGTAGCCTGTGTTGTATCTATGGGTGCATCGTCGTCCTCAGGCGTCTGAGCTTGTACACTCAGCACAGCCAGCCCTAACACCACCATAGCCAGCAGGCGAAATTTCCACACGCTCATCTTCGTAGGTATATGGATTAGTAACAAATACAAAGGTACGAATATTTTTCGTATCGCTACTCATATAATGCCAATGCGACTGAGGGTTGTACTATATGTCTAACATTTTTCCTCTGTAAAAGCTTAAAGCCACGCTTTTAACACATCAAGCCGCACCCTCAACCATGTGTAAGGATACGGCTTGATGTCGTTTGATATATAAGCCCTAAGGCTGCGTTTAGATTAAGCTTCGGTCGTGGCAGCTTCGGCAGTTACGGTAGCCTCTTCGGCTATGGGCAGGCTCCAATCTTCGGCTTGCTTGCGCACATAGGTTTGATAACGACGACGGGCAGCACGCTCGGCTTCTTCGTAGAGCTCGTTAAACTCAGTAGGAGCTGCCTTTTGCAACGCTAAGTAACGCACTTCGCCCTCAATGTATTCGCGGAATTTAGACCAATTTGGCTCCTTAGAGTCGAGGGTAAATGGATTTTTGCCAAGAGCTTCAAGCTCTGGGTTATAACGCCATAGATGCCAGTACCCACATTCTACGGCCTTAGCCTCTTCTTCTTGAGAGCGCCCCATAGCCCCCTTCTTAATACCGTGGGCTATACATGGCGAGTAGGCAATGATGAGCGATGGACCATTATAGGCCTCGGCTTCGCGGAAGGCTTTCAAACACTGTGCATGGTTAGCACCCATAGCCACTTGTGCTACATAGATATAACCATAGGTTGCTTGCATGAGACCGAGATCTTTCTTAGCAATACGCTTACCACCAGCAGCAAATTGTGCTACCGCAGCAATCGGCGTAGACTTAGACGACTGACCACCCGTATTAGAGTACACCTCAGTGTCTAGCACTAGGATATTGACGTTTTCGCCCGATGCCAATACGTGGTCAAGACCACCATAGCCAATGTCGTATGAAGCACCATCACCACCAATAATCCACTGACTACGCTTACGGAGGAATTGTGTGAGGTCAGAAAGCTGAGCACATACTGGGCAGCCCTTAGCCTTGCCCTCTTCAATCATCGGAATGAGCTTTTCGGCTGCTTCGGCAGAGGCCTCTACATTATTCATGCCTTCAATCCACTGTGCCGCAGCTTCGCGAAACGCTTCGCTCACATGCTCAGTATCCTTGGCTTCACCTAAAATACGCGCAATGCGCTGACGCATCTTCTTATTGGCCAACTCCATACCAAGACCAAACTCACAGAAGTCTTCAAAGAGCGAGTTAGCCCATGCCGGACCTTGCCCCTTAGCATTTGTCGTGTAGGGTGTAGATGGAATAGAGCCTGAGTAAATAGACGAGCAACCCGTAGCGTTGGCTACCATTTCGCGGTCGCCAAAGAGCTGTGTCACGAGTTTTACATAAGGCGTTTCGCCACAGCCAGAACATGCACCAGAGAACTCAAAGAGTGGCTGAGCAAACTGTGAGTTTTTAGGGTTAGCAGTCACATCAATGAGGTGCGCCTTGTTAGTCACCTTGTTTACAAGGAAGTCCCAATTTTCGGCTTGATGTTTTTGTGTCTCAAAAGGCTTCATTACAAGTGCCTTGTTGCCTTTAAAACCAGGACACACATCGGTACAGTTGCTACACCCTAAGCAGTCTAGCACACCTACTTGGATGCGGAAATCCATGCCTTTGAGCTGTGCAGGTACTTTGACTTCGAGCTTAGGTGCACCACCACTTGCAGCATCAAAGGCTACGGCCTCATTAGCATCCATAACAAACGGACGGATACAAGCATGTGGACACACAAAGGCACACTTATTACACTGAATGCAGTTTTCGCTATTCCACTCGGGTACGAAAGGCGACACACCACGCTTTTCGTAAGCGGCCGTACCTTGACGCCATGAGCCATCTACGACGTCCTTAAAGGCCGAGACTGGTAGCAAGTCGCCATTTTGAGCGTTAATGGTGTGTACCAAAGCGATGTGCTCTGGTGCAGGGCTCTTTTCTATCACTTCGTCTTCGAGCATAGCCCATGCTGGGTCTACTTCGAGAATTTGATATTCGCCACCACGGTCTACGGCCTGGTAGTTCTTGTCTACCACATCTTGGCCTTTCTTGCTATACGATTTTTCGATAAAGAGCTTCATCTGCTCAATAGCCAAATCAATCGGGATAACATTCGTGATGCGGAAGAAAGCCGACTGCAAAATCGTGTTCGTACGATTGCCCAAGCCTATTTCTTGCGCAATGCGTGTAGCATTGATGTAGTAAAACGTAATGTTGTGCTGCGCGAGGTAACGCTTGATATTGTTAGGTAGGTTTTTAACAAGTGTTTCGCCTTCAAACACGGTGTTGAGCAAGAAAGTACCGCCGTCTTGCAAGCCACGCATCACATCATACATGCGTAGGTAGGCTTGTACGTGACACGCCACAAAGTTGGGTGTCTTCACTTGATAGGTTGAGCGGATAGGTGTGTCGCCAAAACGCAAGTGCGAGCAGGTAAAGCCACCCGACTTTTTACTATCGTAAGAGAAGTACGCCTGGCAATACTTGTCTGTGTTGTCACCAATAATCTTGATCGAATTCTTATTAGCACCCACCGTACCATCGGCACCAAGGCCATAAAACTTGGCCTCAAACGTACCCTTACCTCCCAAAGCTAGTTCAGGCAGCATAGGCAGTGAGGTAAACGTCACGTCGTCTACGATACCCAGCGTAAAGCGATCCTTAGGCATAGGCAGGGCTAAGTTTTCAAACACAGAGATAAGCATCACAGGTGTTGTGTCGGCCGAAGCCAAACCATAGCGACCACCTACGATAAGTGGACGCTCCTCTGCATCGTAATAGGCCTCTTTGATATCAAGGAAGAGTGGCTCTCCATTGGCACCAGGCTCCTTGGTACGGTCAAGCACAGCAATGCGCTTGACAGTCTTAGGCATAGCTTGGAAAAGGTGTTTCTTTGAGAATGGACGATAGAGATGGACACTGATAAGGCCTACCTTTTCTCCCTTTTCCATCAAGTGGTCAATGGCCTCGCGAGCAGCTTCGCTCACTGAGCCCATACATACGATTACGCGCTCAGCATCTTCGGCACCATAATAGCTAAACAGCTCGTACTTACGGCCTGTAATGCGGCTCATCTCCTTCATATACTTTTCTACCACCTCGGGTACAGCATCGTAATAGGGGTTAGAGCTTTCGCGGTGAGCAAAGAAGGTCTCGGGGTTTTCGGCCATACCACGAGCATCGGGAGCATCGGGGCTAATGGCACGTTTGCGGAAGGCGGTAATGGCCTCCGTAGGGATAAGTGGGCGCAAGGCCTCGCCATCCATTACCTCGATTTTTTGGATTTCGTGTGATGTGCGGAAGCCATCAAAGAAGTTGATAAAAGGCACACGTGTTTCGAGTGTAGCCAAGTGCGACACGGCCGAGAGGTCCATAACCTCTTGCACCGAGTTGGTACACAACATGGCAAAGCCCGTTTGACGGCAGGCCATCACGTCGCTATGGTCACCGAAGATAGAGAGTGCGTGCGAGGCTACCGTACGCGCCGTCACGTGAAACACACATGGCAACAGCTCACCTGCAATCTTATACATATTAGGTATCATGAGCAGCAAACCTTGCGATGCTGTAAAGGTTGTAGTGAGCGCACCTGTTTGCAATGAGCCGTGCACTGCACCTGCGGCACCAGCCTCCGACTGCATTTCTTGCACGTGCACGGTGTCGCCAAAGAGGTTTTTTAGCCCTTTTTGCGACCAAGCGTCTACGTGGTCGGCTATGGGCGTAGATGGCGTAATAGGGTAGATAGCAGCTACCTCAGAAAACATGTAGGCTATATGGGCAGCAGCCTGACAACCATCACAAGTGATGAACTTTTTAGCCATAATCTTGTGTTTTGGAGAAAGAAAATTGTTATGTTATGTCGTTGATGTCCGTTTGCGGACTACGTCCTCAACCGCAGCACACAAGCCACACGAGTGATAGGCTGTGTACGTGGGCGTAAGCATAGTTCTATGAGCGCGCCTCTTGTCGTGCAAACAGGGTGAGAATGGCAGTGCATACACGCGATACGATAAAAAACGAAATCCCTAGTAATTACGGGAGTGTAGCAGCTGCACATACGCCCTATGGGCAAGGCGGTTCTCATAGCGCAGACTCGTAGCACAGCACACAGCCAAGCTATTTGGCTATAAGTGTGGTGAGTTAAGCCTGTGGGCTATATCGCGAGACAAAAGCTAGCTAGCCTCTGGCCAAGCGCATGACGTTAGCGCATAAAGCCAAAGAGCCAAATAGGTATCTCTTCCGTTACTCGATAGTCACCATCGGCAGCATAGCTCACATGGCGCAGACCAGCGACTTGTTTTTTGCCGGTAAGGGGTGTTTCGCTCACACACAAGGCCTGACCATTGACGAGATAAGTGCCTTCGCGCTTATCTTTATAAATGATGTGCCCTTCTTCGCGAAAGCAGCTCATCAAGAAGGTTTCCATGAGCAGCTGTTCGGTCACATTGTTGGCGTAGATGGCGTGCAGCAAATTGGTGTTGTGCAGCATCACCAGGGCAGGCTTTTTGGGGAAAGCTTCGCCAGGCTTGTAAATCAAGCGAATGAGTCGTGCCTCCTCTAAGTTGCGCAGGTAGTTCATGACCGTAGCGCGTGAGGTTTTAATATCTTCGGCCAAGCGACTCACGTTAGGTGCAGCTGCACCATCTACCGCAAGAAGGTAGAGCAAGCGTTTAAGCTTGGGCAAATATTTCAGCTCTATTTGCTTTAAGAGCAGCACGTCTACCTCGAGCATCATATTGATAGATTTCAGCAATGTCTCAGTAAAGTCACGCTGTTCGAGATAGAAGGGGTAGTAGCCGTGATAGAGGTAATCGCGGAGATAGCCCCAAGGTTTCACCTTATCGAGTATGGTGCGTTGTATAGCCTCATGGTTATTGAGGATTTCGTCAAAGGTATAAGAAGGCAGTTCTTCGCCTATTTGTAGGCTCAGAAAGCTCCGAAACGATAGGCCGTGCAACGTATAGGTACGTCCTATGCGTTCGAGTTCGGGCATACGTTCTTCGTCAGGCACATCTACCGACGAGGTGGTGTACACCAGCTGCAAGTCGGGGTAGAGGGCATGACACTTACACAAGGCACGCTGCCAATCGGGTAGCTTAAAGACTTGGTCTATGAGTAGGGCACGACCGCCAGAGCGCACAAAGTCGCCTGCAAAGTCGGCCAAGCCACGGCCTTGGAAGTAGAAGCTGTTCATGTTTACATACAGGCAATCGCGCTGGTCAAGGTTATACCGCTCGGCTGCTATCTGTCGCAGCACAACAGTCTTGCCCACGCCACGTGCCCCACGAATGCCTATTACCTTCACACGCCAATCTATGCGGTCAAGCAACGACCGACGCACCGCATCGGTACCATGCTCTACCAAATAGGCATGCGACTGAAAAAAAGACTCCATGTAGGCCATAAACTCGCGACTAAAACGCACGTATGCACGTATTACCTTGCAAATATACTACGAATAATTGATTTTGCAAAGTATATGTAGCAGAAAATGATGCGTGATTTGCATTTTTTACACTTCAAGAGCTATCGTACGCACGATTTTCAAAACTTCGATACGATAGCGTAAGTGGCACGCAGTAGCTTTGCTAACGTAAGGTAAGCATAGGGTTAAGCCCTTAATTTTGCTTGACGACTTCGGTCGTTTGGCTAACGCCCTCAGACCTTTGTCCGAAGTCCTCAGCCAAACGGCCGAAGTCGTCAAGCAAAATTCTAGATAAGGATTGCGACAACCCACATTGTCACACAGATGACACTTGACTAGAAAAAGTGACTTATCTCGACACATTTAGCCCAGCACATTTAGTCCATATATCGGTTTGTGAGTAATTTTGCCTTAGTGCTTAGAGCTCGAACACTGCGGCCAAGCCTAGCACTAACAACGTTCATAAACTCCTATACAATCTATTCGACCTATGACCGATACCTTTGAAATGAAGCAATACTTCCCCGCCATAGACGAGGCTAAGCTACAACGCATGTACACCATTCGCAAAGCCTATGAGGCTGGCGAGTTGTCTCTCGAAGTAGCTCGCGAACAAATGCGCGCGCAAGTAGGTACAATCACTCCCGAAGAGTTTGCCTATGCCGAGCAACGCTTTAACCCACCTGGCGATGCCGATGAGTGCCGTGCTGAAAACTTAAAAAACATTTTAGACGTGTTTGGCGACACACTCAAAATCGAGATACCTCACCTACACGAAGCACACCCCATCACCACTTACTATCGCGAAGACCGCGCCATACGTGACGTTATCGCACGCATGAAGGTGCAGCAAACAAAAACCTTCATAAAAAACCCTTGGCGTGAGCTAATGGACGCATTAGCGCAAATTCAAATACACTACACGCGTAAACAAAACCAACTCTACGCCTACTTAGAGCGCAAAGGTTTTAAGCACCCTAGTACCACCATGTGGAACTACGATGACCACAACCGCGATCTCATCAAAGCTGCACGTGCCCTCTTAGAAGCCGACCGCTACGATGAATTTCTCGCTGCGCTACCACGCATCTACGAAGACGTGCTAGACCTTATCAGTAAGGAAGAAACCATACTGCTCCCCGTAGCATTACGCATGATTAGCGAGGAGGAGTTTCGTCAAATGCGCGCTGGCGACGATGAGATAGGCTACTGCCTCATTGAGCCCCCCGTAGGGTTCCGTCCCGAGGGTGAGAACACAGCGGTCAAAGCAGCCGACGATGAGCCACAAAGCGAAGGTTTTGCTGCTGAGCTACAAGCCCTACTTCGCAAATACCAGCCTCAAATAGCCGACTCCAGCACCGTACTTGATGTTGCCCAAGGCAAGCTCTCGCTCGACCAAGTCAACCTCATCTATCGCCATATGCCCGTAGACTTAGCCTTTGTAGACGAGCACGACCGCGTACGTTTCTATACCGACACGAAGCATCGGGTATTCCCACGCAGTGCAGGTGTCATCGGCCGCGAAGTAAAGCATTGCCACCCACCCAAGAGTGTGCACGTGGTAGAGGAGATAATCGAGAAGTTTCGCTCGGGCGAGAAAGACTTTGTAGAGTTTTGGATTAACAAGCCTGGCGTGTTCATCTACATCACCTATACAGCCGTACGTGACAAAGATGGCACCTATCGTGGTGTACTAGAAATGATGCAAGACTGTACACGCATTCGTGGGTTAGAAGGTTCACGCACACTTTTACAATGGGAAGACGAGGAAATGCCTACACGCGACGCCAAAGCCCAGCTCAAAAAAATCAAAGCCAAAGTGCCACACAACACCGCACCAGATACCCCAGGCACCCAAACCACAATAGCTGCCGACAAGACCAACACGCCAAGCGATGGCACACTGCCTAACAAGCTGGCTGACGAGGTAAAAAACTGCACATGTGGCATTGCTGAGCTAGAACTAACGGCCGATACCAAGATAAGTACCCTTATAGCCATGCAACCCCTATTACGCAACCGTTTGAAAGAAATACACCCAGACTTTGCAGCCGTAAACAACCCCATCTTGTGGAACATCATGAAGCTCAAAGCCACCATAGGCAAAATGAGTGAACGCAGTGGCATGCCTGTAGACGAGCTTATCAGTAAGCTACGCACACTCATCACTACAATAAGCAGCTAAGAATAAACTACTGCCTACATACGTACTCGCCTGCTTGCACGAAATAATGCAAGCAGGCGAGTACGTATAGCCATAAGACTATCAAGCATCTAGCGCAGGAGCTGGTATAACGGTAGCAACCTCATCTCGTGCCTCGGCATGCTCAATAGCACGACGCGAAGATTTAGACTTTTGCTGCTCCTCATAGGCCATACGCATACGATTGTAGCGCACGATACTAAATAGCAAGCCAAAGAGCATACTATTGGCTAAAATAGAGCTACCACCATGACTAATGATGGGCAGTGTTTGCCCCGTAATAGGCAAAACCCCCACGGCCACAAGTACATTGACCAATACTTGTAAGCCAATCGCTGTACCTATGCCCAAAGCTGTATAAGCATGGTAGGGTGTAGTACATTGTTTAGCAATAGCGAAGCACTGGCGTACAAGCAAAGCATAAAGAAGCAATACAAACACAGCACCACCCATACCTAACTCCTCAATAATGAGTGCAAAAATAAAATCGCTATAAGCCAAGCTGAGATAATCGCGCTGCTTAGAGTTACCAGGGCCTACACCTAGCCCTCCATTACTCAAAGCGATAGACAAGCGAGCGTATATCTCCTGTGAAGTCTTATCGTTTATATCAAGGTGTCTAGGGTTAGTCGGATAGTCACGCAGGTGGTTCACCACACGATTATGCCACGTCGTAGCACGATTCATCAATTTGCTCACACCAATAGCCTCTTCCTCCATTGTAGTCGCTGTTTCGGCTACAAGTGCTACTTCATAACGGTCGTCTACATAAGGCGAGAGACCCTCATTGCGATTGACATAAGCCGTACCAAGGTAGACTCCTCCTAGCATAAGCCCAGCTAGCGCGAAAATACCTAGCCACCTACCAGCTTTATTTTGCCACAAAAACTTAGCATCGGCATAATAAGCAAGTGCCAATGTAATCACGATGTAAAGTAGAGCCATCGATAAGTTGCTTGGAACTATCAAACCAATAGTTAGCACCACAGCGATCATTAAGATGAGACAAAGCATCTTAAAGTAGCTACTAGTTTGTTTATGCCCCTTAATATGAGCAAGCGTATGCGCTACAAAAGGGATATAAGCCACCTTAACAAACTCACTCGTCTGTATCTGGAAACCTAAAATAGATATCCAGCGGCGAGCACCATTTATCTCAGCTCCCCAGAGCCAGGTATAAAACAAAGCCACAATACCCAAAGCTACACCCAAAGACGCCAATAGCTTAAAGCGAGAAGCTGGCACATAGTCACCAATAACCCAAGCCAATACAATACCAACAAACAACATCAAAGCATGATGCTGAAGGATTTCAAAGTGTGTTTTAGACGCTGTAACCTGCCCACTTGACGCACTATATACCTCAAAAAGAGAAACGGCACAGAGCAGAAAAAAAATCATCCAAAGCCCAACGTCTCGATAGGGCATCTTGTGGCCAAACCACTGGTGTATAGATGTGATAAAAGCAGGCATAAGAACAAAAAAGAAAGCACGTTATAGCTGAGCAGCCAACATCTTAAACTGACGACCCCGATCGGCCATACCTGTAAAAAGATCAAAGCTAGCA
Source organism: Bacteroidales bacterium (assembly GCA_030528715.1). GTDB lineage: Bacteria > Bacteroidota > Bacteroidia > Bacteroidales > Bacteroidaceae > Alloprevotella. Next base: position 25,410 of record JAUMYJ010000001.1, read on the forward strand.
CAACAAGGACTTAGCAATACTGTATCGCCCTCGTGAGCCAAATCACGACAAGCAGCTATACAAGCAGCCATGCTATGCGTACTGCGCATAGGGAGATTTAGAGGTCTAAAATAGGCCTCAAGTTTACTATTATCTACTCCTAAAAATACCACACCACGGCATTTCTGTATCACAAGGTCACGAATAGCATCGTAATCATTGCCCTTATCCAAGCCGCCAAGAATGAGTATGGTAGGAGTAGTCATGGCATCAAGTGCATAATAGCAGGCATCAACGTTGGTAGCCTTAGAGTCGTTTATATAATGCACTCCACCAAACGTACCTACTGGCTCTAAGCGATGCTCTACGGCCTGAAAGGTGCGTAGCCCTTGGGTCAGTGCAGCGGACGAGATACCTACGGCACGCGCAGCAAGAGCAGCTGCGGCAGCGTTGCGCACATTGTGCTTGCCCTTGATGCTGATATCGGTCAAAGAGATTGTATAGCCATCGGCAAGCGTCAAGGAGCCATCGGCCACATAAGCGGTGGCAGCAGGCTGCGATAGCTCTGTAAAACTCTGATGTGTGGCTACTGGTATGTAGCGTGAAAGCTCGGCAGTGGTTATAGGGTCTTCATGCCAGTAAACAAAGGTATCCTCGGGCTGCTGATTGCGTAAGATGCGCAACTTCGAGTCGATATAACGCTGCATCTGATAGGCGTAACGATCGAGGTGATCCGGAGTAATATTGAGCAATACAGCGACATGGCAGCGAAAGGCAAACATATCGTCAAGCTGAAAGGACGACAATTCGAGTACATAGGTATCAAACGTGGCACCCTCGGCCAATTGCAACGCTAAACTACGACCAATGTTGCCTGCTAGACCCACATTATATCCTGCTTGTTTGAGAATATGATAAATGAGCGACGTTGTGGTAGTCTTACCATTGCTCCCCGTAATACCTATCATGCGTGCCGTAGTATAGCGACCTGCAAACTCTATCTCACTAATTACGGAGATACCTGCTGAGCGCACAGCAGCTACCATAGGTGCCGTGTCAGGTATACCAGGGCTTTTGATTACCTCGTGAGCATTTAATATCAACTCGGCCGTATGTCCACCTGACTCATAAGCCACGCCATAAGTGTCAAGCAGTGCCTGATAAGCAGGCTGAATACTACCACCATCACTTACAAAAACATCAAAGCCCTGCTTTTTGGCAAGGATAGCCGCGCCTACGCCACTCTCGGCTGCACCTAAAATAACAATACGTTCCATACTGTTTTAGAAAGATTTAGCGAAGTTTTAGCGTAATAATCGTTAGAGCAGCCAATAGCATGGTCGTAATCCAGAAACGCACTGTTATTTTAGACTCATGCCAAGCCCCACGAGGCCATTTGATAAGGTACTTACACTGAGGGTCAAGCTGAGAGGCGAGCGTGCGAAAAGAGTCGTGGATAGGTGCACGCTTAAATACACGCTGCACACGCCCACGGCGCTTACCCCACTTGAAATAAGACGTTTGCAACAGCACACTTACGCTCTCAACTAAGAAGATGAAACACAAAACGGGTAAAAGCAATTCCTTGTGAGTAATCAAGGCGAGCACACCAATAATACCACCAATAGCCAAACTCCCCGTATCGCCCATAAAGATCTGTGCAGGATAAGCATTGTACCACAAGAACCCAAGTAACGCACCAACAAACGCTGATGTAAACACTACCAGCTCGTGTGCATGAGGGATATACATAATATTCAGATAGTGTGCAAACTCTATATGGCTAGACACATAAGCAAAAATCATCAACGCTAGCCCCACAATCGCAGAATTGCCTGCCGCCATGCCGTCCATGCCGTCGTTAAGATTAGTGCCATTGCTCAACGCCGTAACAATAAATATGCTTACCAGCACAAATACCACCCAACCTGCTGCACGCTTATACTCACCTAGGAAGCTCACAAGCTCAGCATAGTCTAAGTTGTTGCTTTTGACAAATGGAATAGTCGTGAGCGTACTTTTGCTAGCTTCGGTTTTGTGTACGACGTGGCGCTCCGCACCACGTTCTATCTCAATATTTTCGTGTATCGTAGCCTGTGGGCTAAGGTAGAGTGTCAGTCCTACGACGAGGCCTATCGATACCTGTCCTACAATTTTGAAACGCCCTTTTAGCCCATCTTTATTGCGTCTAAATATCTTTATATAATCGTCTAAAAAGCCCAGTAGTCCCAACCACAGTGTAGTGCCTATCATTAAGAGCATATAGACATTATCGAGCTTGCCAAGCAATAGTGCTGGCAACAAGATTGCTACGATAATGATGATACCACCCATTGAGGGAATACCTCTTTTGTCTACACCAAAGGGGTCTATATCCTCGCTGCGCTGTTGTTCGTAGATTTTGCGTTTGCGCATCCATTTGATAAAATATTGGCCAAACCATGCCGAAACAATCAAGGCCAACATAAAGGCCAAAAGCGAACGAAACGAAGTATAGTGCCAAAGGCGAGCCCAAGTTATGCCATAATCTTCTAAGGCCGTAAAGAAATGATAGAGCATAGTTATTATTGTTTGTGCTATGTCACGTAATTAAAAGGGTATGTTGCTACGCTTAGCGAGGCAGCAGGTCAAAAGCAGCTAGTACCTCTTCGTGGTCGTCAAAATGATGCTTCACACCTTGCACCTCTTGATAGGGTTCGTGCCCTTTACCTGCGACCAAAATTACATCGCCACGCTGTGCCAACTGACATGCTACGCGAATGGCTTCACGGCGGTCAGTAATGCTCAGCGTACGTCTACGCTGCTCGGTATCAAGGCCTGCGAGCATATCGGCAATGATAGCTTGTGGGTCTTCAAAGCGTGGGTTGTCACTCGTAATAATCACACGATTGCTAGCCTTTGCTGCACTCTGCGCCATAAGTGGGCGTTTACCTTTGTCACGATTGCCACCTGCACCACACACCGTAATAACCTGATGACGACCACGCACGATATCGTTAATCGCGGCCAATACATTGTCTAAGGCATCAGGCGTATGCGCATAATCTACTACTACGCTAAAACCTGTGGGCGAGTGTATCGTTTCGAAACGTCCATTGACAGGTTGTAGCGTAGAGAGTGCCATGAGTATGGCCTCTGGCTCTGCCCCTAGCGCGCGCGCTGCACCATAAACCCCCAGTAGATTGTAGGCATTAAAGCGTCCTACAAAGCGCACACTGACTTCTCGACCATCAAGATTGAGCAACATGCCCTCGATACTTTCTTCTATAATGCGTGCTTTGAGGTCAGCAATGCTCTGCGTAGAGTAGGTATAGACCTTAGCCTGCGTATTTTGCACCATAAATGTACCATTACGATCGTCTATATTGGTGATGGCAAAAGCGTCGGCTGACAAATGGTCAAAAAACATTTTCTTAGCATCGCGATAGTTTTCAAAAGTCTCGTGATAATCTAGATGGTCGCGTGTGAGATTAGTAAAGATACCCCCGGCAAATGTAAGCCCACCTATACGCTGCTGTGCAATAGCATGCGAACTACACTCCATAAAGACATACTCACACCCAGCATCGGCCATTTGGCGCAGCAAACGATTGAGCGTGATTGGGTCGGGCGTAGTGTGTTCAGTAGGTATGCGTGTGCCGTTTATAAAATTAGCCACCGTTGAGCACAAGCCACAACGATAACCCATGGCACGATAGAGCTCATAAAGTACCGTAGCTATCGTAGTCTTGCCATTAGTCCCCGTCACACCTACCAATCGAAGTACCTGAGAGGGATTGCCATAAAAGCACGTAGCCAACTGTCCTACAATAGCCTCGGCATTAGCCACGCGAATACCTACCACACCCTCAGGCACACATACACCAGTGTCAGTATATACCACAGCTACGGCTCCCTGTGCGCAAGCCTTAGCAATATATTGATGACCATCGACCTGCGTACCACGAATAGCAACAAAAAGACTACCCTTGGTGATGCGGCGAGAATCTATCTCAATACTCGTAATCTCAGTGGTAAGTGTGCCGCGAACAGCAAGTGTCGGTATTTGGTTAAAGAGGTATTGAAGCGTCATAATATAATAGGCGTTTATAAATAGAGCGTAGGCAGTAGGTGATTTAGGCTATTGCGCTGCAAGTTTAGTCAAGGTATTGTGCCAAGTCGTGGTACCATTATGCCACGTTAGGAAACAGTTGTATCGTGCCACGGCACAGCCGTACCAAGTCAGTATACAATACGTTTCACAAAGCTTAGCCTAAGCTAAGCGCAAGCTATCGCGATTTGTTTTTTGCCTTGGGCTTATTGCTTTGTGCTTGACTGCTTTTAGGTGGTTCCGAGGGTTTAGGCTTTCTATCAGCCTTTACTTTCTGTGTCACTGGCGTCTTTGTTGTCGCAGTGCTGGGCTTGGGCTTAGGCGAGGCAGACACTGTCTGCGACGAGCTACTAGCCTTAGGTGCAGATGATACCGCTGGCTTAGGTGAGCCAGACACCTGGCTACTATCACCCTTTGCTATGGCGGTGGCAGGTGCTGCGTGGTCAGTGGTAGGTTTAGCCTTGATGGGATAGTCTAGACGCAAAGTTACAACCGAGCCCGCAGTATAGCTCTTACCTGGATCAATGCTTTGCTCCACGACCACCCCTACTCCCTGCACACGTACTTTGAGGTGTTGGCGTTCGAGGAGCCAGAGTGCATCTTTGGCACCCATACCGCGAACATCAGGCATAGAGCCTCGCGGCACTGCCTGTGTAGGTGTAAAGTGCAGCTGCTTTTGCACTACGCTAAATCCTCCCCACGTATGGCCATGATTACTAGCTGCCCAAAGCTGTCTACTACCCAAGCCTAACGCATCGAGCACACGTAAAGCCGAGCTGCTACTCCCTGAGGTGACGTATGGCAAAGGGGTATGGACTGTGTCTTTGGCCGAGGCTATAGAAGGGCGAATGTAGCGCGCCATAATGGCCTCAGATATTTGACGAAAAACAGGGGCACAATTCGTACCTCCACCCTGCAAACCATAACCCTCCATCGTAACCATCACGGTGTAGCGTGGGTGATCCGCAGGGAAATAGCCCACAAAACTCACAAGTTTTCGGTTAGTATTTCCTGTTTTATCCCATACTTGCGCAGTGCCCGTCTTACCTGCGGCCTTAAAGTAGGGCGACCCAGCTTTGCTACCCAAGCCACTATCCACCACATAGGCCAAACACTGGTGCAGCTGCGCTATTGCCTCGGGCGATGCCATGCGTTCGCGCTGTACACTCACGGTATTATCATACACCACCTCATCACCACGTGTGGCCTTCGTAACTAAGCGTGGACGCATCATACGGCCACCATTAGCCACACCGTTATAAAAAGCCACAGTTGCGAGTGGAGGCACCTTACTTTCGTAGCCGATACTCATCCACGGCAATGAAGTTTTACTCCATAGCTTTTTATTGCTAGGGTCGGTTACTTCGGCTGTTGCAGTACCAGGGATATGAATGTGAAACTCATCAAGCAAACCAGTACGACGCACCCCTGCCACGAAGCGTTCAGGAGCGTTTTTATAGTTATCGTAAATAAGACTGCTGATGCCCACATTAGACGAATAACCAAGGATAAAGGGCAACTTGCGATAGCCTATGTACCCACCGCGCGAGTGATAGTTGTGTTCTTTCATCGCACGGTCAGCATAGATACGAACGCCCCCTGTAAGGTCGTAACCACTATTGATGCTAATGCGCCCATCATCAAGGGCTACGAGGGCAGCCACGGGCTTAAATACTGAACCTGGTTCTAGCTTGTTATTCACAAGGCGATTGAGGTCTTCAATGTATTTACCATCACTTCGGCGCCCAAGATTTACCATCGCTTTTATATCCCCAGTAGCAACCTCCATCACGAGGCATGCACCCCAAATGGGTTTATCTTTCGCCAATTGCTGGCGCAAGACTTGGTCGCACATGTCTTGTATATCAATATTGAGTGTCGTATGTACATCGGCACCATTAACCGAGGGCTTAATAATACTATCTACAAAGTCTTTACCCACTTTGACACGGCGTTTAAGCCCATCATGGCCAACGAGATATTCGTGCATTCCTAACTCTATACCCGACTTACTCTCTTGCTTAACATCATAAATCTCGCCTATGGTGCGCAAGGCCAAATTACCATAGGGGTGTGCACGACTAGAAAGCGTATGGACGCTCACCGTGAAGCGGTTGCGCTTACGATTTTTGAAATACGTAAGCTCACGTACTTGTTGCCACTGCACAAAACTCATACGGCGCTTACCCAACTTACAGCTTTGGCTGAGCTTAGCATGCGCCTCTACAAGGTAACGCTTGTGATAAGCAGGTGTATTACCTAAGATGTGCGATAACCCTAGGGCAAAGCTATCTACATTGGCAACAAAGGCCGAATCGAGCTCATACTGGTAACGCTTACGCTGTTTTTCATTTTTGTCTATAACCTTAAAGTCTAGACACACCTCATAGTTAGGCAAATAGCTAGCCATAGGCAGCCCCTCGTCAGACAAGATGCTGCCACGCTTTGCGTCCACAATGGTAGGCTTGCTAGATATATTAGCATATACTTCTAGCCAATAGTGGTCACGAAGCCAAATGATTTGCGATATACGCAACACTACTACCACGACTAGCACGAACGCCACCAACAAAAATATGCGATAGCGTGTGTATGCCTTTGATAGGTCTAACTTAACATCGTTTTTAGACGAAGCCATAGGCGTAGAGAGGTGGTTTTAATCGATCACATAAGGTGGCGTTGGAGCGGCCTCAAAAGTAGAGTCACTATTTTCGTTAAGATACTTGTGTATCTCACTCTTTCGGGTGCGCTGCATGAGTCTACTCGATGTGCTAAGCACGTCAAACTTAACACGGGTTAGTGTGTCTTGTAAACGGCTAATACGCACCTGCTGGCCTTGTATCGTATAGCCATTATAGACATACAAAACAATAAGCACTAGTGTTATGGTAAAAGCCATAATATGCTTCCCCCTAAATTCAAACGAGAGAGGCAAGTCAAGCATATCACGCAGTGCACGCCCCGTAGCATTTTCTTTATGCTTGCGCTTTTTACGTGTAGTGTCGGCGCGCTGTTGCACTTCACGCTCCTCTTGCTTACGTTGGCGTGCGACAGCAGCATAGTTGCTATCTTCGCTATCATAGCGAAACCGAAGCTGTGGCTTTTTAGCAGAGTGCTCATAGCTGCCAGTAGGGTGTGCTGTCATGGCATCAAGGCATTAGGGTTGAGTGGGTAGTATGACTTTTTCAGCCACGCGCAATTTAGCACTACGGCTACGTGGGTTGGTGGCCACCTCTTCGGCATCGGCTACGATAACCTTATTGTATATCGGGCGCATAGGCGAGAGCCTATTGCCATAAAAGTCTTGTGCCACCTTGCCTTCCACATTGCCCGAGCGCATCACATTTTTCACCAAGCGGTCTTCGAGCGAATGATAGGTAAGAATAGACAAGCGTCCCCCAGGACGCAACACATCAATGGCAGACAAGAGCATCTCTTCAAGCGCCTGTATTTCTTGATTAACCTCAATGCGCAAGGCTTGAAATACTTTGGCCACTTCTTTCTTCTCACGCTCACGCTTAAAGCAAGGGGTAATAACCGAGAGTAAATCCTCAATCGTTGTAAGAGGAGTGGTAGCACGGGCCGCAGCAATACGTGCTGCCACCTGCCCAGCATTTTTCAGTTCTCCATAAAGGCGTAAAATGCGTGCTAGATCCGCCACGGTATAAGTATTGACTATCGTAGCTGCGTCTAGGTGGCTACGTTGGTTCATACGCATGTCAAGTGCCCCTTCAAAGCGAAATGAGAAGCCACGCGTACTATCATCAAAATGATGGCTTGACACGCCCAAGTCAGCTAAAATACCATCTACCTCTGCAATGCCATAGTAACGCAGCCACTGCTTGATGTAGCGAAAGTTGCTCTGTACGAACGTAAAGCGCGTGTCGTCTGGCACATTGGGTAGCACGTCTGCATCTTGGTCAAAGCCAAAGAGCCGCCCCGTAGGCGACAAGCGATGTAAAATCTCGCGTGAGTGCCCACCGCCACCAAACGTAAGGTCAAGAAACACCCCACCCTCACCGATGTTTAAGCCATCGACAGTGGGGTGCAGCAGCACGGGGATATGGTAGGTCGTTTCGCTCATAGACGACATGCGTTGCTTAGAAAATTCAAATTTACAAATAATTGCGGACTAATGGCTCATGCCTCTCCTATTTTTTCTTTTCGAGTTCGCTTAGCTCTTCCATCTGCTTAGCTTGCAAAAAGTCATAGATCCCCCCCAAATGCTCACGCACACGCTTATGGCCAAACTCGTAAACTTTCGTCACTAAGCCATCTAAGAAATCGCGGTCGTGGCTCACGACAATCAGTGTGCCATCGAAATCTTGCAAAGCCTGTTTGAGAATATCTTTAGTTTTGAGGTCTAGGTGGTTGGTAGGCTCATCGAGTATGAGGAGGTTAACGGGTTCGAGCAGGAGCTTTATCATGGCCAAACGCGTACGTTCTCCACCCGAGAGCACCTTAACTTTCTTCATATTATCCTCGTTCGTGCCAAACATAAATGCACCTAGCAGATCACGAATTTTCAAGCGCATATCGCCCTTGGCCACATCATCTATGGTTTGAAACACCGTGAGATTTTCATCTAACAGCGAAGCTTGATTTTGGGCGAAATAGCCTATTTGCACATTGTGTCCAAGCGTAAGTGTTCCCTCGTGTTCTAGCTCTTGCATGATGCATTTCACAAGCGTACTTTTGCCCTCGCCATTACGCCCTACAAAGGCCACTTTATCTCCTCGCTCAATGGTGAAGTTGGCATTGCGAAACACGACATGGCTGCCATAAGCCTTACCTACACCTTCGCATACCATAGGATAGCTACCAGAGCGTGGCGATGGTGGGAATTTTAGGCGCAGCGCAGAGGTGTCTTCCTCATCTACCTCGAGCAATACGAGCTTGTCTAGCATTTTCACACGGCTCTGCACTTGCAGCGTTTTAGAGTAAGTGCCTTTGAAGCGCTCGATAAACTCCTTGGTCTCGGCTATCATCTTTTGCTGCTCATCGTAGGCTTTCTGTTGCTGTATGCGACGCTCTTTACGCAGCTCAAGGTATTGCGAATAGTTTACCTTATAGTCATAAATACGGCCCATAGTGACCTCTATGGTGCGCGTTGTGATACTGTCTACAAACTTACGGTCGTGGCTAATAAGCACAACGGCCTTACCCTGCTCTATGAGAAACTTTTCGAGCCACTGTATACTCTCTATATCAAGGTGGTTGGTGGGCTCATCAAGTAGCAATACATCGGGCTTTTGCAAGAGCAGTTTAGCCAGCTCAATACGCATACGCCAGCCACCTGAGAAGTCAGAGGTAGGCCTATCAAAGTCTTCGCGCTCAAAACCTAGCCCCAAGAGGGCTTTTTCTACATCTTCCTCGTAATTTGTAGCATCAATGGCGTAGTATTTTTCGCTCAGTGTACTTACCTGCTCTATGAGTGCCATGTAGGCATCGCTCTCATAATCGGTGCGCGTAGTTAGTTCGTGATTGAGACGCTCTATTTCGGCCTCCATGGCATGCAAGTGTGCAAAGGCTTGTGCCGTTTCTTCACGTACGGTGCGCCCATCTTCGGTCATGAGGTGTTGTGGCAGATAGGCCACAACACAATCTTTGGGCGTGCTCACACGCCCACGTGTTGGCTGACGCACGCCAGCTAAGAGTTTGAGCAGCGTACTCTTGCCTGCGCCATTTTTGCCCATGAGGGCAATGCGGTCTTTCTCGTTGATTTGAAACGATACATCGCTAAAAAGGGTGGTGCCGCCAAACTCTACGGCCAATCCGTCTACCGAAATCATGTGGGTGTTCTACGCTATATGCTTAATGTCTATTGAATGTGCAAAGATACGACAATTTGCGCACTTTGTCTGTGTGATGGCGAGCTAAAAATTGTCTGAGGTTTGCAGACGATTGTCTGAGGACTACGGACAAACGACCGACGTCCGCAGCCACTTGTCCGCAGCCCTCAGACAAAGCCTCTCCCTAGCATTCTAGGCAAAAAATCTTGCCCGAGCTATATACACTTCTGAAAGCCACCAGCGCACACAACACCGCTCAATCGTTTTTAGAGCATTTAGCCATTACATGTAATGGCTAAATGCAACGTGCCGTAGCATGCCGCTCAGCGAGCCGTTGCAACAAGCGCGCTACCTTGCGCGTTATTTGTGCCGTAGTGGCCGGCTTAGATTGTAGCCAAACGAAAGCCACTTGTAGCCCTTCGTCAGCTGCCTCGGGTGTATTAAATAATGGTAGCAAGCGGTGCTGCTCATGACGATAGGCCTCGCGAAGCTGACGCTTAGCCCGATTGCGCGCCACAGCATGGCGTAAATGTCGCTTGGCCACACTAAGCATCACCTGCACAGGCACATTAGCTTGTGTGCGCGGTACGAAGCGATAAACCATGCGGAGCGGATAGTCGGTCATTGAGCTACTCCCACCAGCAAAGAGAGCTTGTATTTGCTTACGGCTACACAAGTGATGTGCTTTGCCAAAACGTTGGGTAGACAAGTGCTTGGCATGGGGAGCAATGGCTGTGTGTGAAAGAGGTGCAGGCATGAGGTTAGCATTTAGTAGCCTTTGCGGCGTGCTTGATGGATAAGGCGATTTTTCTCAACGGCTTGTACACCCTGCATGTATTTCTCGTAGCGTATGCTGGAACGTGCGCCTGGATAAATCATGTAAGTGTCGCCTGGCGTAAACATATCAAAACGCGTATCTAAGAGCGGATTGTCCGTCCAGTTTAGCCATGACCAACGCAAGAAGCCATCATAACCACGATGGCTAACTTGCTGCGGGATATGCCGTGCATCAGCAGGTATATTATTAGAACATACGTTGGGCTCAGCATCGGGACAAGCCGTGTAAAGCGTGCTTATCCAGCCACGCGACTGTCGCAAGGCAAGCTCCTCGGGCGTGAAGTTTTGCCCCCATGCGATACAATAATCGTAGATTTTATCTACCAACTCGGGGTGATAGTTACCTGCCAGAGCCATCTTCATACCAGGAGCAGCTTGCTGCACAAGTGTGTAGACACGCAACATATCTTCAAGACTACGCTCGTCCATACCTATTACCGTGCGTTCAAACCAACCCTTGGCTTTGAGATGTGCTGCAAAGTGCGCGATAAAGTTACGCCAAAGCAAAGTGTATTCGGGCTTGTCGGTGCCTGTTTTTAGCGTTACGTAGCGCGCCGTAGCCTCATCGTAGTAGGTAAACGACATATCCCACGGCACCATCGAGAAGCAGTTGATGCGTCCCACAAGACCATTGGCCGTAACAAATTCTACCCAGCGGTCAAAAGTAGTATAGTCGTAAGCCCACGTACCATCAGCCTTGCGTGTGGTGGCAATCATGGCATCAAACTTATCGTTGCTCTGCCTACCCCATGGCTCGTAAAAGAGTATGGCCGAAGCTGCCGTTTGCCCACTGCGTGCGAGCAGCTGAATATAAGGTTTTAAGAGCTCAAAATGCGCCTTACTCCATGGTTTCACACCATAGTAGCGGCTCACGGCATAGGGTTGTAGCCAGTAATGTGTGTCGAAAGTATAATATTTGGGCGCAGGTAGTTTGCGTTTATCAACATGTAACGTAAGGGGCAGCGTTTGAAGCACTTGGCCAAGCGTATCAGTCACTTCGAGCACGAGTGGATAAGTGCCTGCCGCAAGCGTATGTGGCACATCAATACCTACCCATATAGGCTGCACCATACGCGGTACGTAGTGTGTGGTAGGCACATGGTCTATCACATCGGGAACGAGCCACGGCCGAAAGTGTTTAGGGTGGTCGCCACAGCCACGAAAGCTATCCGTAACCACGTAGCGCAACCAATGCGCACGCACTGCACGCTGCACAGCCTTTTCGCGACTTTTAACACGTAGGTGTAGCGTACCATAGGGCTCGGTACCATAGAGCACAGCCATCACACCACCGCGCTCGCCACGCCACAGATAGAGTGCCGTATCTTGGTGCGTAGCCGTAGGGACTTGCCAAGGGCTAACGAGTGCTGTATCGATATGCCATGCCACATGTAGTTTGGCTGGCAAAGCCTGCCATGCCGGGGTAAAGCTAGCTTGCTCGGCTGGCGTAGGTTTATAGGCATATTGTTTGGCCGTAGCATCTAGTAAAAAGGGCTCACGATTAGCCAAAGGGTCGTAAGTGTAGCGACCATTCGTGATTTCCTCTACCGAAAGCTGCTTGTACACAATATCGTAGCCACGATTGTATTCACGCTCTTCGTAAAGGATACCTATGCTATCGTTGGCGAGAGACACAAGGGTAGAATAGCAAGAGGTCTCCTCTGTCACTTGTAGCCCCTTATGCCAATCGGCCGCTAAGCGTTGAGGTGTAGCATAGTCGGCCAAAGTAGCTAGTTCTTTGTAAAAGAAGCCCACCTTTTCGCGTTTAGGGCTCAACGGCACACTTTGCAAAATGAGGTAAACGGCTTGTCCATCGACCATGCGTCTAGCTCCTACGACCAAGACATCGCCATTGCACGCATTGACTTCTCGATGCGTCATCGCACTTGGCATCACCTCCCTACCCCATGCGCCAGTAGCCCTGCGAGCGTCATCATAGACAAAGCGATTAAACGTGCGTCCACCCTGCACATCACGGCAGCTAAGCAACACACTGCCATCGGGCAGCTCTTCTACCTTAGACTCATCTTGCGCAGCCGCAGCTGGATAAGCAGGCGAACCCAACACCTGCCATGAACGACCAAAATCATCTGAGAAAAGCACATAAGTACCCCAACGTTGATGACCTACACGGCGCAACGGATGTGCAACATAAAGGCGATAATAACGGCCTACACGGACGTAGCGACTTTGCATGATACGCCCCGAGGTAATAAAAAGACCATCGGCCACACCACCATCGGCCAACGTACCATCATACAGGCCATAAATGGCCTCAGTAAGGTCGTGACCTTTATCCCACGTACGGCCACCATCGTCACTACGAAAGAACACCGCATGCTGTGGGCGGCTACGCGTAGCCTGTGTATAAGGCGTAGTGCCTGCTACCACATGCAACAGCACACTATTAGACGTGCGATCAGCCACAAGACTTGCATCGCCATAAGCCGCACGCCAGCCATCGGCCACGTTATCTGTACCACGCACGATACCTATGGTGTCACTCCACGTACGACCGCCATCGCTGCTACGCTTAGCTACAATATCTACACGATAACTACCACTATGGCCACGCCAACCGATATCTGCCTTATTAAAACGAAAGTCGCACACAGCCAGCAAGCTACCATCTTGTAGCTGTGCCAAGGCAGGAATGCGATAGGGCGTAGCACTGTGAGCATTGTCAAAAACAACGCGACGCTGCTTCACACGCTCGCTGGCCAAAGCTACAAGCGATAGTGTGAGGCAAACAAAAGCAAAAAAGTATCTCATAACAACGTGTGTTTGGCACAAGCACATTAACTAGAAACGATGTACAAATATACATCGTTCTAGACTGGCTAAACATAAGGCTTAGCCTTGAAAACCTATTTCTTTATTGTCTATCACTCGATTCAAACGCCACCAATAGAGCAAGCTACTGCTAATCAGTGCTAGTGTAAGCCCTAAGAGTAATCCAGCTACATTTTCGAGCCATACCACACCAAGCCAATAGCTTGCTGGAATACCTACGACAAAGTAGCCCACAAAGCCCATTACCATCATAGAGCGCACGTGCGACAAACCACGCAGCGACTGTGCCAGCGTCACTTGTATAGCATCGCTTATTTGGTAAACTATCATCGCACTCATAGTGGCGACCGCCAGCGCGAACACTTTGGCATCGTCAGTAAATAGGCCTATCACCACATCGCCTTCGAACCACAAAAAGGCAGACACCAAGAGTGCTAGCACAATATTGATGTCTCGTCCAGCCTTGGCATTGCCTGCCACAGCCTCCCAATCGGCCTGCCCAGCTGCTGTGCCAATACGCAATGAGGTACTTTGTGCAAAGCTGACATAGAGTAAATAGCCTAAAAGACTTACCGACATCATTACGCGAAAAGCAGCCATCGTCTCCGTACTGATTTGCCCTGCCATAATGGTAGCTATCGTAAATACGGAAGACTCCATACCCATCTGCAAAGCTACTGGCAAGCACTGACCTATCCAACGCATAAATTTGCCCCATTGAATGGCCACGCCACGCATCTGCATTAGGTATTCGCGATAACGCGTACGGCCAATAAGCACCGACACCAAGCCCACCAACATTACAACGCGAGAGACAAGTGTCGCTACACCAGCACCAAACAGCCCCCATTCGGGGAAAGGACCTACACCATAAATCAACAGCCAGTTACCCAGCAAATTGACCACATTGCCCACGATGAGTAGCCACATGCCCACCTTAGTATCTAGGCATACATCGGGCAGCTGACGTAAATATTGAAATACAGACAAAAAGAGCATTGACACCCAAATCGGCCAAAAGAAATCTGATACATAAGGCAGCAATTTAGGGTCACTCACCATATTCGGAAACCCCCATCGATAGAGTCCAAGCATAGCCAAGAGAAGCAACCCATTAAATAGTGTGCTAAGCATCAAGCCCTGCTTAAACAAAGCAGCCAACGCACGATGCTCTCCACGACCAAAGTGTCCCGAGAGTAGTGGCGTAAAACCAAAGGCAAAACCCGTAAGCAGGAACAACACCGTGCCAAAGATGCTATTGACAAAGCCTGCCGCAGCCAACTCGTAGGTGCCATACTGCCCCACCATTATGTCGTCTGCAAAAGTCTGTATCAAGATGCCGATTTGCCCTACGGCAAGAGGAGCGCCAAGCTTCAACAGCTGGCGATGATGTACGTTTAGTAATTGCATAGGTGCAAAGTTACAACGATTAGCGCACATAGCCAAGCGAAGCTCTTGTCGCTTATTCTCAAAAAAATGGTATACTAGCCACATCACTTTATTTTTGTATATTTGCAGATGCTAAGTGCTAGACCACAGTCTAACTCGTAGTGTACAATTATACCTTTTTCTTAGACAACACGCATTAAAGCAAGCATATATATCGCATGAGAGTATTAAAATTTGGTGGCACATCGGTAGGCACAGCCGAGGCACTACATGAGGTCAAGACCATAGTAAGCGAGCTGCGCAAACCAGCAGTCATTGTCGTGTCGGCCCTAGGGGGTATCACCGACCGTTTGATAGAAACGGCTCACAAGGCCACACGAGGCGACGACAGCTACGAGGCCGACTACAAACAAATCTGCCAACGTCACTTCGACATCATCACGGCCGTAGTGCCCTCATCGCACATACAAACCGACCTTGTGAAGCGCACAGCGCGCTATCTAGACGACCTACACCACATTTTCCAGGGATTATACCTCATACACGACCTCTCTGAGAAAACGCTCAACACCGTAGTGAGCTATGGTGAGCGACTCTCATCGCGCATCATCGCCACAATGCTTGATGCCACGTGTATGGACGCACGTCAATTTATCAAGACAGAGCGCAAGGGTGGCCGCCACGTACTTGACACAACACTGACTAAGCAAAGTATCCGCGCCACACTCGGCACACTACCACAGCATACGGTAGTGCCTGGCTTTATCGCTAGCGACCGCGACACTGGCGAAATCACCAACCTTGGTCGTGGTGGTAGCGACTATACGGCTGCACTCATAGCTGCTGCACTCGGTGCTACACAACTCGAAATATGGAGCGATGTTGATGGCTTTATGACAGGCGACCCACGCCTCATACCCACCGCTTATCCTATTGAAACACTCAGCTATGGCGAGGCTACTGAACTATGTAACTTTGGTGCTAAGGTAGTCTACCCCCCTACGATACACCCCGTATACCACAAAAATATCCCCATACTCATTCGCAACACGTTCAACCGCCATGCACCTGGCACACGCATACACAAGCAAAGCACTACCAATGCTACACACGCCATTAAAGGCATTTCGAGCATCTCAGACACGAGCCTCATCACTATCCAAGGCTTAGGCATGGTGGGGGTAGTGGGTGTTAATGAGCGCATATTCCGCACGCTCTCAGCCCACAACATTAGCGCGTTTTTCGTATCGCAAGCCGCCTCTGAAAACAATACGAGCATCGGTGTACGCTCGGCCGATGCTATGCTCTCAGCGCAAGTGCTCAATGAAGAGTTTGCCAAGGAAATTGCCAGTGGCGAAATCAACGAAATGTGGGTGCAAGATCACCTCGCCACAGTAGCGGTCGTAGGCGAAGCTATGCGTGGTAGCATGGGAGTAGCTGGTAAGCTCTTTGGCACACTTGGCCGCAACGGCATTAACGTTGTGGCTTGCGCACAAGGTGCTGCCGAGACCAACATCTCATTTATTATACGCCAAAGCCAGCTGCACAAAACACTCAACGTGCTGCACGACTCCTTCTTCCTCTCTCCCTATCAAGTACTCAACGTATTTATCTGTGGCATAGGTATCGTGGGAAGCGACCTCATAGACCAAATACAAAAACAGCAAGATAAGCTCATCAAAAAGGGTCTAAAAATCAACGTCATTGGTATTGCCAACAGCCAAAAACTCTTGCTCAACGAAGAGGGAGTAGACCTTATCAACTACCGCCAGCAACTCGACACCCAAGGTATAGCCATCAATGCCACACGCTTGGCACAAGCCATCATTGACACTAATGCATTCAACGCAGTCTTTGTCGACTGCACCGCCAGTGAGGCCGTGGCAGACACTTACGAAACACTCCTTGAACACAACGTCAACATCGTAGCCGCCAACAAGATTGTAGCATCAAGTCAATACGACCGCTACCAGCGCATCAAGAGCATTGTCGAGGCACGCGATGCCAAATTCCTCTACGAAACCAACGTGGGAGCAGGCTTACCTATACTCAATACGATCAACAACCTCATCAACTGCGGTGACCGCATCGTAAAGCTAGAAGCCGTACTCAGTGGCACGCTCAACTACGTGTTTAACACCATGTCGGCCGAAATCCCATTTAGCCAAGCCATACGTATGGCACAAGAGGCAGGCTTTGCCGAGCCCGACCCACGCATTGACCTCAGTGGTGCCGATGTGGTGCGCAAGCTCGTTATCCTAGCACGAGAAGCAGGCTACCGCCTTGACCAAAGTGAGGTAGAGCAGCACTTATTCCTCCCAGCAGCACTATTCGAGGGTACGATTGACGATTTTTGGGCTGGCTTACCTGCGCTTGATGCCGAGTGGGAACGCCGCCGTCAAGCCTGCGAGGCCGAAGGCCTGCGCCAACGCTTTGTGGCACGCTACGAAGACGGCAAGGCTAGCGTACAACTCGAAACCGTACCCGTATCGCACTCGTTCTACGAGCTCGAAGGCAGCAACAACATTGTGCTCATCACCTCCGAGCGCTACGATGAATACCCCCTACTCATACAAGGTTACGGCGCAGGTGCTAGTGTCACTGCCGCAGGTGTCTTTGCCGATATTATTAGCATCGCTAACATTCGCTAGCTCCTCCACACGCGCATAGCCACGCCATTTCAGCCCTACACCACAATCACCATGATGGCATAGAGCTGGTATACATCAAGCTATAATGCAGCACTTAAAGCAAGTCAGCGCTGCAAACACAGCCACTCGCTACTATACACATGTCAAAACGAAAAGCCAACAGCACATAAATGCTGTATAACGTACATTGTACAGCTGTACAATGTACATGACACACGTGTTTACCGCCCATTATACAGCTGTATAATGGGCGGTAAACAACACTTAGAACACTACCCCACAATAAAAGGTACATCATCTGCGGGCTTAGGCCACCAATCTGGACGACCTAAACCCTGGACAAAGATACTATCAGGATAAGCTACATCAACCAGAAAAAGCCCCTGAGCAGGTGCCGAATCTCCTGCTACACCGCGGTCTTTGGCAGCCGTAATAGCGGCTACATCTTCGGGCATAAGATGGCCACCGCCTACACGCAGTAACGTGCCTACGATGGCACGCACCATATTGCGCAGGAAGCGGTCGGCCGTAATCGTAAATCGCCAAAGGTCGGGGCGTACCTGCGTCCAAGCAGCATGTGTCACACGGCAATGGTTGGTCTTAACATCGGTGTGTAGTTTGCTATAACTGGTGAAGTCAGTAGCTACAAGCAAATGCTGAGCCGCTGCATTCATGGCCTCAAAACACGCGGGGTCACGAAAATAGTAGTTTTTGTGCGCATAGTGACGCACAAAAGGCGAGCCTGCACAATCTACATAATAGTGATAGGTGCGTGCTATGGCATCAAAACGAGCATGTGCCGTAGGGGCTACACGACATATGCCATAGGCATGAATAGTAGGTGCAAGCAGGCGATTGAGCTTGTACGTAAGATACTCGGCATCAAAGACGTAAGCATCGGGAAGGTCAAAATGAGCTGCCATCATCAGTGCGTGCACGCCTGTATCGGTACGCCCCGCCCCTACAGTACTAATGGGCTGACGCAAGAGTGTAGAAAGAGCCTCGTTAAGGCGTTGCTGCACACTCACCGCATTGGGCTGTATTTGCCAGCCATGAAAGTGGCTGCCATCGTAGGCAAAGAGCACAAAATAGCGTTGCATAAATGTGGCGATTAGCTTAGCGAACTGTGATATGAAAACAAGGCTGTTTCACCTCATAGAGTACGTAAATATAGCCCTCATTGCGCATATCGCGCAAAACCTCTCCCAGAACAGCTTTGAGCTTACCAGAGGGTATTTCGGCAGTTAATAGACCATCAGAGGTTTTACACCGTTCATACTTATTGTAGGCGATATCAACAGTAGTACCATGAAAATGGCAGCTATTGTCGCTCGCATTACCATTACCACGTTTGAGTTTATTGACATCTTCACGCGTTCGAGTAATACTACTGATGATGAAGTGATGTGGTGGCAACCCCTTGCAATGGAGCGAGTCTGCAAAATTTTGGCCTATGCGCTCTAAAACACGAGCTGTGTGAGGCGTAACCATAGGTACTGAGTGCGTTAGGCGTGCTACGGCAAAATATGCATTGGTGGAGATATTTTCGAGCAAGTCATAGTGCTGACGCAGCTCCTGACGTGTGCCAGCCTCTGGCACACCTAGCGTCATGGCCACGGGCTGCTGCACTGGATTTTTGTCGGCAAAGAGTGTGACATAGGGCAGGTCTACAAGTGGCCTAGGGCGTGCAGGCGGTTCAGAAGCAACGGCAGGAGCGATGCGTGGCGTAGCTAGCTTTTGCACCATACGCTCGTGATGAGCTATGATGGCAGAGTCGCCTGTGAGTGTACCTGCCTTAGTGTCAGCAAACCAGTAGTGCCACGATGTGAGGTGTGGATAGTGGCGATGAATGAGCCACAAGGCGGTTACAGCAGCTATAAAAAGTAATAAAAAGTAGCCGCGTGCTGGGGAACAACGCTTACCACGGCAAGGTGGTTGACTCGCACGCTTAGCAGGACGCTTAGTGCGCCGCTTGGTGGGGATATGTGACATGATAGAGATAGACTAAACTGGCAGGAATGCGTACTAATTATCTGCAAAAATACAAAGAATTTAGCAGGCATGTATTGGCATACGGAGTTTTATCTGTAATTTTGCATCAACAATAGCTACGACACACGTCTATCCCCCTCACTGCCTCATGATAGAAAAGCATATCTTGCTCGAAGACATAGACCCTGTGGTATTTTTTGGCATCAACAATGCCAACCTACGCCACCTTAAAGCCCTATACCCCAAAATACGCTTGATGGCACGCGACAACGTTATCAAAGTTATCGGCAGCGAGGAAGATATTGCCACTTTTGAAGAAGTAGTAAGCACACTCGAACGGCATGGTGTGCGCCATAACATCATCACCGAAGAAGATATCAATGCAGCCGTACGTGGTGCACATCGACATACGGCTGATAGCACCGAGGGCGTCATCGTTTATTCGACAACGGGCAAACCCATACACCCACGCAGTGCCAACCAACAACGGCTCGTAGAGGCCTACGAGCAACATGACATGCTGTTTGCCACAGGCCCTGCTGGCTCGGGCAAAACATTTATAGCCATAGCACTAGCTGTGCGTGCACTCAAAAACAAAGAAGTCAAGCGCATCATATTAAGTCGCCCAGCCGTAGAAGCTGGCGAAAAGCTAGGCTTCTTGCCAGGGGATATGAAAGACAAGATAGACCCATACCTACAACCACTCTACGATGCACTCGAAGAGATGCTGCCACCTGCCAAGCTCAAAGAGATGCTCGAAACGCACGTGATACAGATAGCCCCCTTGGCTTTTATGCGTGGGCGTACACTCAACGAGGCCGTAGTCATCTTAGACGAAGCACAAAATACCACACCGGCACAAATCAAAATGTTCCTGACGCGTATGGGTTTGGGCACCAAGATGATAATCACAGGCGACCGCACACAAATTGACCTGCCACCCTCATCGCGCTCAGGGCTAATTGACGCTCTACACACCCTACATGGTGTGCCTGGTATCGGCTTTGTGGAAATGGCACAAAAAGACATTGTGCGCCACCGCTTGGTAAGCCGCATCGTGGCTGCCTACGACCGCAAGGCCGAAGCCACACGCCAAGAGACTCACCAAGATGCCACTACTATACCTAGCAGCGAAGCACCTCCCACTAAGCAAGCGACACACTACACCAAGACGACAACGCATAAAAACCTTGCACCACCCCACTAGCGGTGGCGCAAGGTTTTTGTGTATAACAACAGCGCACATAAAGGCTACTCAACAGCAATACTCTGCTAACAATATCTATATTCCCCACAAATTGACATTTATGAACGCATTGACACAGACCGAATTTCAGTTTCCAGGCCAAACTAGCGTGTACCACGGTAAAGTGCGCGATGTATACAACATTGGCGATGACCTACTCGTCATGATCGTATCAGACCGCATCTCAGCCTTTGACGTAGTGCTGCCTAAGGGTATCCCTTACAAGGGGCAAGTGCTCAACCAAATCGCCAGCAAATTTCTTGACGCTACAGCCGACATCGTACCCAACTGGAAAATAGCCACACCCGACCCCATGGTGACCGTAGGCTTGCGCTGCGAAGGCTTTAAGGTAGAAATGATCATTCGTGGCTATCTCACAGGCTCAGCATGGCGCGACTACGAAAAAGGCAATCGCACCATCTGTGGCGTTACACTACCCGATGGCATGCGCGAAAACGAAAAATTCCCCACCCCCATCATCACGCCCACGACCAAAGCTGATGAAGGACACGACGAAAATATCTCACGCGAGGAAATCATAGCCCAAGGACTCGTGAGCGAGGCAGACTATACTGAACTCGAACGCTACACACAAGCACTCTTTGCACGTGGCACAGAGATAGCAGCCGAAAAGGGGCTAATCCTCGTAGATACAAAATATGAATTTGGCAAGCGCGATGGCAAAATTTATTTAATCGACGAAATACACACACCAGACTCGAGCCGCTATTTCTATGCCGAGGGCTACGAAGAAAAGTTTGCCAAAGGCGAACCTCAGCGCCAACTCTCTAAGGAGTTTGTGCGCCAATGGCTCATCGAAAATGGCTTCATGGGAGAGGCTGGCCAACAAGTGCCAGAAATGACCGATACCTACGTAGCCTCGGTAAGCGAACGCTACATCGAACTCTACCAGCATATCGTGGGTGAAACGTTTGAAAAGGCCAACATCAATGACCTTAAAATGCGCATCGAGCAAAATGTCAATGCTTTTTTAGCAACGCACCAGTCTCTAACAAGCATATAAGTATATAGCTGGGGCAACACACATCTTACTACTCTACTACGCAAGCCACCTACGACACACCAACAACTGTACGTAGGTGGCTTACGCATATCAATACACTACATTTAGCTATAAATCATTACATTTTGGCTAAAAACAGGTAACATTGTCCGATTTTCCTTATCTGTATTTCACACATTAGAAAGAAATTGCTAAATTTGCAACATACCCCTCATGGGGAATTCCCTATCAATACAAACCTTATCAAACGCTGCAAACCATGAAAACCTTTGGAGAACAAATCGGTCTGAATGCAGGCACCATCTGGGTAAGCCTCAGCACACAGCGAGAGCCTATTAGCCTCTCAGCACTCAAAACAGCCATAGGACTCAAAGACCGCGACTTCCACTTAGCACTTGGCTGGCTCGCACGTGAAAACAAGGTACACTTCATTGAGCAAGGCAACCAAGTAAAGGTACAGCTTGCACAAAGCGAATTCTACTTTTAGCCATACAAGCTATCTTTTAACACACCTAAGCCATCAACCTACACTATAATGCAGGATAGGTTGATGGCTCTTTTTACCCACTTGACGCATGGCATAAAGGCAAGCCAACACAATAGTTTTAAGCCGCTAAGTTTTGCACAACAAAAGAAAAGTTGAGCGATTTACACCAAGCCAATATGCACAGTTCATAAAACTTTGGGCAATTCGCTTGATTGCTCAAAAAATAGTCATTGTTTTGTGCGAAAAAAGACCATCAAAACAATGGCTAATCATAGAAGTTTTCGTAACTTTGTGCTATCTCCACATTACAAACACAGCTACCTATTGCTGCTAAGCTCTTTGGAGACGCTTAAATACACTACCCTCTCCCTATCCGCTTAAAAAGAAGAAGATAAAAGAACATGGACATCATTAGTCAGATTGTGGCCCGTGCAAAGGCCTCTAAGCAACACATCGTATTGCCCGAAGGCACCGAGGAGCGCACACTACAAGCGGCCGACCGCATCTTAGCAGATGAGGTTGCCAACCTCACACTCATCGGCAACCCTACCGAAATCCGCGAGAAAGCCGAGCGCCTCGGCTTAAAGCACATCGAAAAGGCCCTACTGATTAACCCCAACAACCACCCTCGTCAAGAGCGTTATGCCACCCTACTACTCGGCCTGCGTAAAAACAAGGGCATGACACTCGAAAAAGCTCGCGAAATGGTCAAAGACCCATTGTACCTCGGCTGCCTTATTATCAAAGCTGGTGATGCCGACGGCGAGCTAGCGGGAGCCGAGAATACCACGGGCAATGTGCTACGCCCTGCATTACAAATCATCAAAACACAGCCTGGTATCAACACCGTATCTGGCGCGATGATGATGGTGTGTAAAGAAAAGCAATTTGGCGAGAATGGCGTACTCTTCATGAGCGACATTGCCGTGACCCCCGAGCCTACGGCCGAACAGCTAGCGCAGTTTGCCATTACCACCGCACAAACGGCACAAGCCGTGGGTGGCTTTGAAGAGCCACGTGTGGCCATGCTGAGCTTCTCTACACATGGATCGGCTAAACACGAGCAAGTAGACAAGGTCGTTGAAGCCACACGTCTAGCCCGCGAGATGGCACCCGAGCTAGCCATTGATGGTGAGCTGCAAAGCGATGCTGCACTCGCCCCAGAGGTAGGCCTAACCAAGGCTCCCACAAGCACGGTGGCTGGACGTGCAAACATTCTCATCGTGCCCAACCTCTCTGTGGGAAACATTGGTTACAAGCTTGTACAACGCTTAGGTGGTGCCGAAGCCATTGGCCCACTACTACAAGGCATTGCTCGCCCTGTAAACGACCTAAGCCGTGGCTGCTCAGTAGACGACGTCTATACCATGATAGCCGTGACGGCTGTACAAGCCATCGCTGCCAAACAAGCCGAAGAAGCCGCAGGACGATAACGAAAATCATTAAAACACACACGATATGAAAATCCTTGTAGTAAACTGTGGTAGCTCGTCTATCAAGTACAAACTCTACGAAATGGACACGCAAGAAGTGCTCGCCATGGGTGGCGTAGAGCGCGTAGGCGTGACAGCCAGCGAACCAGGCTTTATCAAATACAAAAAGCCCAATGGCGAAAAGGTAACCATTGAAGCCGAACTGCCTACACACACCGAGGGCATGAAACTTGTATTCGACCACTTAACACACCCTGAATATGGCGCATTGAAGTCACTAGATGAGATAGAAGCCATCGGACATCGCATCGTGCATGGTGGTCTGTTTACCAAGAGTATGCTCGTAGACGACAACGTCATCAAGGAATGGGAGCCCTACATGGGCTTAGCACCACTGCACAGCTGGGGACACCTCAATGGCTACAATGCTGTAAAAGAAATGCTGCCTAGCAAGAAAAACGTCTTCGTGTTTGATACAGCCTTCCATCAAACTATGCCCGAGCACGCTTACCTCTATGCCATTCCTTATAGTATCTACAAGAAATACCACATTCGTCGCTATGGTTTCCACGGCACATCACACCGCTACGTAGCACAGCGTGCAGCACAGGTCTTGGGCTTCAATATCGAAGATAAAAAAATCATCTCGTGCCACATTGGCAATGGAGCTTCGGTAGCTGCTATTGATGGTGGCAAGGTAGTAGATACCTCAATGGGGTTGACACCGTTAGAAGGCCTCGTGATGGGTACACGTACAGGTGACATTGATGCCTCGGCCATACTCTACATCATGGAGAAAGAAGGCCTCAGCGTACAAGAAGCCAACGACTTCCTCAACAAAAAGAGCGGTATGCTCGGCCTTACAGAGTTTTCGTCAGACATGCGCGATATTGAAAATGGCGTACGCAAGGGCGATGCACGCTGTATTTTGGCACAAGACGTCTATTGCTACCGCATCAAGAAATACATTGGTGCCTACATGGCAGCTATGGGCGGAGTAGACCTCATCACCTTTACGGCAGGCGTAGCCGAGCACCAATGGGATATCCGCAGCGGTGCTGTGCAAGGGCTTGAAGGACTAGGCATCGTACTCGACTGGGAAAAAAACCTCAAAAACTTTGGCGAAGAAGAACTCATCTCTATGCCAGAGAGCAAGGTGCAAATTGCCGTTATACCGACAGACGAGGAGCTCATGATTGCTACCGACACACTTGAACTCATCACCCAGTAAACACACGCTACACGTAGCATACGATAGGCAAACTCACGCGAGTAAACATATTGTTACTCGCGTGAGTTGCTTTTAATCATAGGAAGAGAAGATACTAAGCTAAGCAAGTCTAAACTCTCCTATCTGCCTTATTATAGCTACAACCTCACTAAGTATTAGTACCTCAGCCCACACAGCAAATATAGTATAAGCACCCAGCTTATCCCATCTTTACAAACAAAACATCTCCTCTGCCAGCACACAAAACAAGTGCCAGCAGAGGAGGCTTATGTAAAAGTTATATCAAAAATGCTATTATTGTAACGGTTCTTCGTCGGCAGCTTCACTTGGCATAAAGTTCCACGACGATGAGAACTCACGTCCTTGAGCAGGCTGAGTTACTTTGTCACCACTTATAGTGGTTAGATGTCCCTCGAACATCAACTCAGAGCCAACGATACGTTCCACTTGTGGTTTTATATATAGTTGTTTCATATGTTCTTCCTGTAATTTGCGTAAGATTAGTGTATTGTTACCTTATGGCCACCTACGATGTAGACACCTTTTGATAGCTGTGCTTTGTCCTTACCCACATAGCGACCGCTTAAGTCATAGATAGAAGTGTCACCATTAACATCGCTAGTAGCTGGACGAGCAATACTTGTAATACCATTGTCAAACACCATAGAGATTAGTGTGGCAGCTCCCATAGTACCTTTGTTTTTAAGATAAGCACGGATTGATGCGGGGCTTATGGTAGCACCTTCGTAAGTCTTCCAGCGATTAGCTGGCTGCAAAGCATAAAAACCCTCAGCAGCAGCTTCGACAGCGGTGCGACGCTTAAACGTACCTACAAAATCCCAGCCATCACCTGCCACGATAGCATCAGCACCTGGCGTATAAGCTGGTACTTCACAAGGCCCCTCAACACCTGCGAGTATTGGGCCATCAGCAGGCACTACGATATAGGGCTTTTGTGCCTGCAAGCGCACATCTGCCGTACGTCTAAACGTAGCTGTCGTACCACTCACCGAGTTGCTCACAAACTCATAAGCCTTCACACCCTCTGGCATAGGCGCATCGTAAGGCATATACCACGTATAGGCTTCGCCTGCCTGAGTAGCAAAGGGGTCAAGGCGCATATTTATCACAAGGTCGGCCGTAAAGGCTTGTGGAATATTAATTACATATTGCGGACGATAGTACTTAGCATCATCACCCAATAGGAGGTTATAAACCTTAGCCTCATCTAGCACATAATATTTTCTACACGTATAGGTAACACCGTCGGCCGTTGTAATGATGTTGCTACGACCATCTTCTACACCCGATAGGCCAATAGGTGCATAGTAAAGCGTAAAAGGTGTGCCACCTTCGAGGTGCATTTGTTGAAGCTGCTCAACAGTGAAGTTCGTGGCTTGTCGCCAGTCTACATATTGCAGACTCAGTGTTTGGTTAAACATGTCAAAGATAGAATCTTCGGCTGCCAAGCTAGCACCACTAAATTGCTTCATGTCAAGTGCAATAAGCGAGCGACACCGACGAAACATGTTTTTCATCGAAGTAACCTTGGCCGTATTCCAGCCCGTGAAATCAAGTGCTTGCACATTGACACAATTGCGAAACATGTCTTCCATCGTTGTGACCTTAGCCGTATTCCAGCCCGACACATTGAGCGTCGTAAGGCCTTCACAACCCAAGAACATGCGGTGCATTGACGTAGCCTCTACTGGACGCCAAGCAGATAGGTCTAATGAGGTTAATTTATTGCACCCCTGAAACACAGACTGCATACTTTTAGCCTTGCTCACGTCCCAGCCAGCTACGGCTAGTGTGGTCAGTGCTTGGCAATTGGTAAAGAGATGCTCCATCTTCTCCACATTGGCCGTATTCCAACCCGACACATCAATGCTTGCGAGCTTATTACAGCCATAAAACATGTAGCTAATATCCTTAACACGAGTGATGAGGGGGCGCAATAAATCTTGGCCCTCAATGCGTTCTAAGCTACTGAGCGCACTAAACAGCCTATGTAAGCTCGTGGGAGTATAATCTCCCTCCACCGTAGCATCTACTACGGCCACCGTAGCGGCTTGCATCGCAGCAGGTGCTTCATTGCTATCATAAACTTGGCTCAGCGTGACAGGCTGGCCACCAATCTCGGCAGGAGCTGCCTCGCCATAATACAGCGTAAGGGTCGTGTTGGCTTCGGAATATAGGCGCCAAAGTTTCTTCACACTCTGCGCATGCGCCATCTGGCTACCACACCAGCACATCAAGGCTAGTAGCCAATACATCGGTTGTTTTACCATAATTCTAAAATAAGTTATTGTTGAGATTAAACCATTTATGTTACACATTTATCCAAACGTAGAGCCATACATTCAAGGTAGATGGTAAGTCACAGGCATGAAAGACTAAATAGTTGTACCGAGCCATGGCACATGTGTTTCGTGTCTTGATACACTTGTGCCGTGACACGGAACAAGTGTATCAAGACACGAAACGATGCTTTGCACGAAGCATCATGTATCTTTACGTTACACCTGCGCTATGGTGGGGAGTGTTACCGCTTGAAAAATGAAAAATTGACACTGCCATAGCTACGCATCTCTATAAACTCGGGCAGATGGTCAAAGTTGTGGCCACTACCATGCTCTACCACCACGAGCGTATGAGGGCGCAACAGTGGGCCGTCTAGCAGTAGGCGAGGCAAATCTTTAAGTGCGTGGAGCGCATAAGGTGGGTCGGCAAAGATAAGGTCGAACGTTTGCGAGCCTTTCTGCGCAATGCGTAGCGCATCTTGGCGTACTACATGCCAATGTCGCTCGCCCAACGTACGCTGCACGCCTTTGATGAATTGAAAGTGCTGTGGGTCTATCTCTATACTCACCACACGCGGGCAGCCACGTGACACGAGTTCGAGAGATATGCTCCCCGTACCTGCAAAGAGGTCAATAGCTTCGGTTTGCTCAAAGTCAAGGTACTGACGAAGGACGTTAAAGAGATTTTCTTTAGCAAAGTCAGTCGTAGGGCGTGCCTTGAAACCCGAAGGCACACCGATGTATTTACCTTTGTATTTACCTGTAATGACACGCATGATGACGAGAGCTTATTAATGTGATGTAGAAGCAAATATCTGCACCGCAAGGGCATAAGGCAGGTCAGGATATTGACGTAAAGCAGGGTGGTCAAACTCGGCACTGGCCGTAAGGTGCTGCACCTTATCGGTGATGCGCAACAAGAAGTGCATTACATCATCGAGCAACGCGCTCTCACCACATAACTGATAGCTTGCCTTATCGGTAGCAACACCCGTATCGCCAAGCATAGCCATTGCATAATAGGCCACATCTTCGGGTGTATTGACGGCAAACTTATTGTGTGCCCAGAAACGTGCTCCAACAAACACCATGACCTCTATATCGTGGCGATGCATACTGATGTACACCGTGGCAGTCTCACGATAGTTAGGTTTAGCAGCAAAGTGTGCTAAAAGTGGGGTAGCCGCCGATACATAATAGGGCGAAGGCACATAGGTGCTTATCACCTTGTCGGCCACTGGTGCGACAGAGAAGAGCAAAGCTGCACCAAGACAAGGTAAATGGTCTTCAAGTACACGCGCACCTTGTAGGTGAGGGTAGTTAAAATAGTAGAGCGTTTGCGCCTCGGCCTCTCCACATGAGTTGAGCGGTAGAAGCAGCGTACGACTATTGGCTACCACGCAGAGATCCGTTTGCTCACCATGCAGCAATGGGCATTGCTGCATAGCCTCGTGTAAAGCCTCGGTAAGCAGTTGGTCGGGCGCAATGGTATGTGGGTGATAGGCCAAGTGTGTACTTTGCTCACGTTCGGGCATACCAAAACTGGCAAAATCAATACGGTCTTCGTCAAAAAAAGCATACACACGCTGTGGCCGCTGGTGGGTCGAGATACTCATAGGCTCAAATCTATTGGGTGGCTAGAATAGTGCAAATTTACGCATTTTTTGGCGAGTGCATGGCACGCAGTGCTATTTCGTCAATAATGAGCAGTGAATTGTCACAAAAAAACCGTAACTTTGTAGCCTATACTAAGGCGTATGCCTCCCTATTCACACGACATATAGAGGCAGAGGGGCAATGCGTCGCGGCAGGTAGCCTCTTGGGCAGGCCTGCCGAGGAAAGTCCGAGCAACACAAGGCAGCTCGCTCTCTAACGGAGAGTAGCTCGTGAGGGCTATATCAGTGCAGAAGAAAACAACCGCCTCGCACGCGTTGCGAGGTAAGGGTGAGAAGGTGGGGTAAGAGCCCACCAGACGTATGGCGACATGCGTGCTGTGCACATCGGGCGTTGAAAGTTCATGTAAACTGGCGGCTGAGGGTAGCCTGCCCAAGGGTGTATAACACACCTCCGCCAGAGGGTAGAACGATAACGGGGCTATGCCCCAGACAAATGACGCAGGGCCACACACGTGGCACACAGAACTCGGCTTACAGCCCCTCTGCCTTTTATTTTTTCTCCCTACTCACTAAAACCTGCCATACCGTGGAAGAGCCAACGGCCTTAGAGCAATACATACTGGCACATATCTCGCCAGAGCACCCCTATCTACACCACCTCTATCGCCAAACACACCTCAAACTGCTACGCCCACGCATGGCATCGGGACACTTGCAGGGTCAGTTGCTACGCATGCTAGTACAAATGATACAGCCCAAACTTGTGTTAGAGCTAGGTACCTATTCGGGCTACTCAGCACTGAGCATGGCCTCGGCTTTAATGGGCGACGCTGAGCTGCACACCTTTGAGCTAGAAGACGAGCAAGCCGCCTTTACCGAACCTATTTTTGAGGCCTCGCCATGGGCAAAGCACGTACACTTACACGTAGGCGATGTGATGCAAACCTTGCCCACCATGGCCGACGAACGAGGGTGGAGAGGGCAGGTAGACCTAGTCTTTGTAGATGCTAACAAACGACACTACTCCGACTACTACCTTTTGCTCAAACCACTGCTACGTCCTGGGGGCTGGCTTGTGGCCGACAACACATTGTGGGACGGCCACGTGGTGCACCCCGAGCACCAACACGATGCACAGACACAAGGTATCATGGCCTTTAACGACCTTGTAGCCACAGATGCAGACGTAGAGCAAGTTATCCTACCTCTGCGCGATGGGCTAAGCATCATTCGCAAGCTACACTAACACTCATTTTTAGACCTAATGGAAACGACAAGACAAAGCAAAATAGCCCGCTTACTGCAAAAAGAGCTAAGTGGCATATTTCAAGCACAAACAAAACACATGCCTGGCGTGATGGTAAGTGTCAGCACCTGTCGCATCAGCCCCGATTTGAGCATTTGCCGTGCTTACCTAAGCGTGTTTCCATCGGAGCGTTCAGAAGAGCTTATTGCCAACATTAATGCCAACGCCAAGGCACTACGCGGTGAGCTGGGCAAGCGTGTGCGCCACCAGCTACGCATCATTCCCGAGCTAAAATTCTTTCGCGATGACTCGCTAGACTACATTGACCACATTGACCAGCTACTAGGTAACCCTGGTATGCCCAAAAGCGCAGGAGAGGCGCAACGCAAGAGCCATTCGTAGCATCAATCTAAGCACTACGGCAGGCATATGAACTTCCCCTTCTACATCGCACGGCGTTACCTATTTTCAAAAAAGAGTCACAACGCTATCAATATCATTTCGACCATTGGTGTTTGTGGTGTGACACTTGCCACGATGGCCTTAGTATGTACAATGGCTGTGTTTAGCGGCTTTCGTCAGCTCGTGTCATCGCTCTTCACAGAGTTTGACGCGCAGCTTGTCATTACACCCACCAAAGGCAAATACTTCTCTGCCACTGCCGACCCACTACATACCCTAGCACACGATGAAGACATCGCTGCCGTAAGCCACACGTTTACACAGCAGGCACTCATCGCCTATGGTGGCAAGCAAGTCATGGCCACACTCAAAGGCGTAGACGATAATTTTAGAGCAGTAAGCCATATTGCTACATTACTTGAAGGTACGGGCAAATACGAGCTGCATACAGATGTAAGCCACTTTGGCATCATGGGCATTCAACTCGCAGGAGAGCTAGGACTTGGCTACTACTATCCCGATGCCTTACAAGTGTATGCCCCACGCAGCGGACAGCGCATTAACGCTGCCAACCCCGCCGAGAGTTTCAACCATGGCGAACTCTACTCTCCTGGAGTGGTGTTTAACGTACGTCAAAGCAAATACGATAGCCACTATCTGATTACGTCACTCAAATTCATGCAAACACTCTACGACCGCCCTCAACAAGTCACGGCCATAGAGTTACGCCTTACCACTACGGCCAACGAGGCACGCACCAAAGCACGCTTACAAGCACAACTCGGCACAGACTACAAAGTAACAGACCGCTACGAGCTACACGAAGAAAGCTACCGCACGATGGAAATAGAAAAGCTCATGGCCTACTTTTTCTTAGTGCTCATCGTACTCATCGCTACATTTAATATCATAGGCTCACTCTCGATGCTCATCATCGACAAGCGTAACGATGTGCAGACCCTACGCAACCTAGGTGCTACCGATAGCCAAATTCGACACATTTTCATGAGTGAGGGTATACTCATCAGTACACTTGGTGCCGTCTTTGGCACACTTGGTGGTGTGTTGCTTAGCCTTGGCCAGCAGCATTTTGGCTGGCTAAAACTTGGGTCGTCAAGCGGCAACTTTATCATAGACCACTACCCCGTAAGTATTGAAGTAGGCGATGTAGCCACCATCTTGGCTACCGTGATCATCGTAGGTATTGTGAGCGTATGGTATCCTGTACGCTACCTAACCAACCGCCTGCTATAATACTAGACAACTGCGCCCCACATCTACAAACCACGCCCACATTGGCACATGACTTATCGCCCACACATCGTTAAACACGCTTATGGCTCTTAAAATCTTGCATACTGCCGACTGGCACCTCGGGCAACGCTTCTATGACAACAGCCGCGTGACCGAGCATCGCCATTTCTTAAATTGGCTCATCACACAGCTTGCACACACACAGCCCGATGTGCTCATCGTAGCTGGCGATGTATACGATGGTGTTAACCCATCGGGCGATAGCGAACGCCTTTTTTTTGATTTCTTAGAGCGTGCTATTGATACCGTTGAGGGGCTACAAATCCTCATTACGGCTGGCAATCACGATGGTGGTGGCAGGCTCGAAGCTACGGCTAGTTTGGCTGCTCGTCAGCGTATATTTTTACGTGGTACAGTACAGCGTATTTCGAGCCAAGACAACACGCTTGGCCAACCCGCATACGACCACCTATTACTACCATTACGCAGTCGCACGACAGAGCAGGCCGAAGCCCTGGCCTTGCTCGTGCCTTTCCTACGCCCCAACGATGTTGGTGGCTACGATACCGAAGCCATACAGCAATTCTTCAAACAGCTACACCACGCTGCCGATGGCTCTCGCTGGGGCACATTGCCACGTATACTCGTAGCACACCTTTATACTTCTGGCACAGATTTAAGTGCTACGGACGAAGCAGAACGCTATGTCGTAGGTGGCCAAGCCGAGCTACCAGCCGAAACCCTAGGACACACAGCCTATACTGCCCTAGGGCATATACACAAAGCTATGCGCATACAGCAAAGTCAAGCATGGTATGCTGGCAGCCCTATTCCATTATCGTTTGCAGAGCTAGGCTATACCCATGGTGTCAATTTGGTAACACTTGACGACAAGGGACAAGCCCACGTTGAACGGCTCGTACACACACCACTGCGCAGGTTGCAGCGTCTGCCAGAACGCGGAGCCGTGAGTGTAGACGAGCTATTCAAACTAGCCAATCGTTTGCCAGCTGCCGAGGAGCACCCCGATGCCACAACGTGGCCTTACCTCGAAGTATGCCTACGCAGTGATGCACACGATTATGAACAGTTGCGCGAGCTACGAGAGCTCTTAGCTACACGTGCCGTTGTGTTTTGTAAGTTTACACGCCTTGACACACCACTTCCAGAGGCCACAGCCGATACTGGCGTGGAGAGTTTAGCCCACTTTGTTCAGGCCACACCACGCGAGATGCTCGAACGCATCTACCGCAACAAACACCAAGACGACTTGCCCGAAGCACTAGCCACACGCTTTGCCGAGGTAGAAGCTGCCATTGCCAAGCAAGAACCTACCGACACCTCAAACGCCTAAGTTTGTCCCTATGCGCATTCTTAAAATCGAAACTCAAAACCTCGCTTCACTAGCAGGCGAGCAAGTGATAGACTTTACCCAATCGCCTTTACGCGAGGCCAATCTCTATGCCATCACTGGCGATACTGGAGCAGGCAAAAGCACACTACTCGATGCCATATGCCTAGCACTCTATGGCCAAACACCGCGCTTAGTAGAGGCCAAAGGCTACGACAAGGAACAAGGTGAAACCACACACATCATGCGGCGTGGCAGCACAGCCTGCTACGCACGCGTTACTTTTGCCATAGGTGGCAAACACTACCGTAGCACATGGACCGTCTACCGCAAGCGTACAGGCAAACTCTCTACACCCTTACAACGCATTGAACAGCTCGTACCTACGCACGAAGTACTCTACGAAAAAGAAGGAAAAACGACCAATGACCTCATCGTAAGCCTCACTGGCCTAACTTACGACCAATTCACACGTACCGTCCTACTTGCACAAAATAGCTTTGCTACCTTTCTTAAAGCCAAGGCTAGCGACAAGGCACAACTCCTCGAAAAAATCACAGGAACAGAAATTTATAAGGCATTATCCCTCGAAACACACCAGCGACTACAAGAAGCCAATTTGGCCGTCAAAAATCATGAAAGCATGATGGCAGGTGTAGCCAAAGATACACTCCTAGATGCTCAAACCGCCGACGCACTACGCACCAATCTACTCAAGCTACGCACACAGCAAGCCGACACTACCACACAGCGTCAGCGCGTCGAGAAGCTACTACGCTGGTATACCGACCGCAACACCTACGAGCAAGCCTTAAATACAGCCGAGGCACACTACCATACAGCCGTACAACAGCGCAACCAAAAAGCAACCGAAGCAGCACGCCTAGCACGTTACGACAGCGTACAACACTTGCGCGACGACTACCGAGCAGCCGAACGACTTAAAGCCGACGTAGCGACATGGCGCACAGCATTTGCCAACACACAAGCTAGCATTGACCAGCTCACAGCCAGCCACAAAGACGCTACCGACCATAGACACAAAGCTATGGCCGACCTACACAATGCAACACAGCTACGCCAACAGCGCACACCAGCCATAGAGCAAGGTTTACGCTTACAAAGCAAAATAGACACACTCAACACCACACTACACGACACCCAAATCAAGGCTGACAAGCTACAAAAGCAGTGTGCTGCCAACCACATCACACTCAAAGCACGCCAAGACGAGCTACATGAGATACAGACAGCCCTCACAGCGATTGACCAATACTTCGATCATAACAACCGTCACCAACGCATGGTGATACGCTTCGACCGATTAGAGCAACAGCTCGAACAGCTGATGCACTACAACGAAGAAGTAGCCACTTGTGCCAATAAACGCAGCGAACTTCTTGCACAGCAAGCCACCATAGCACAGCAGCACAAAGCAGCTACTGAGCATCACAACGCTACTCTACAGCGTGTGGCTGCTGCCGAAGCTGAGCTACACCACGAGCAACAACGTATCGCTGGGCAGCAGGCAGATGCCCTACTGGCCAAGCAGCAAACGCTACATACGCAAGTAGTACTCTTAGCCGATTTGCAACCTCTATGGGAGCGTATTGTTGCCCAAAGCCATAAGTATGCCGAATATACGCTCAACATTGATCGCACGCGCAAAGAGCTTGCACAAATAAACCTTGACCTACCACTCGCTAAGCAACAGCGAGATACATGTAACAAAAATGCCACGCGTCTACAAGAGCTCTACTATACTAGCAAAAACATTGATGTAGAAAAGCTACGTCACACACTCGAAAGTGGCAAGCCATGCCCCGTATGTGGTAGTGGGCATCACCCATGGCACACCGAGCAAGCACAGCTGGCACAAAAGATGGGCTTGCTTACCGAGGGGCTACGTAGCGAAGTAGAAGCAGCGGATCAGGAGGCTAACAATGCTCAACAACACTACGACCGCCTCAACAGCGACAAAACCAAAGCAGAGACTAGCCTCAACAACTATCAAAACGCGGCAAAAGCCCTCCGCACACTCCTTGACACCGATTGGGACACTTGGCACACCAAAGGCACACAAGTACTAGGCTTAGAAACCAAATATGATGTAGGCAACGACCACGAGGTACGACTACGCTTACAGCAACTCCACGACCAACAGACCGAAGCCGCTAAAATCGCCCAGCAAGCCGTAACTCAATACAATGCTACACAGACCGCCATACACAGCAAGCAGCGCGCCCTAGAAACCCTACGAAACGACACACAGCTAGCCAAGGAAGCACTACAAAAAATAGAGCAGCAGACCATAGAAAATCGAGCGGCACAAGATCGCAACACCGCCACACACCAAGTAGCTTATGACAAGGCTACGCAGCTAGCACGTACCATCGATGATGAGCTAAGTATTGACGATTGGCAAGCCAACATTGAGCGCACGATAACGCTACTCAAAAACATTCATCGCGAGTGGCAAAGCAAAGCCAAGGAGCAAGCACAGCTTCACACACAGCAGGCTGAGGCCACTGCACAGCTAGCCAAGGCACAAACACAAACCAAGGCAGACGAAACGCAAGCAGCTGGCTTAGCCGAACAAATAGAGCTCTATCGTAAGGAGATTTTCACGCTCCAACAGCAGCTTATGGCAGACTTTCCCAACCGCACACCAAGCGAAGAGCAAAAACATCTTACTGCCACCGAGCAACAATGCCGCACACAGTTTGAAATGGCCGACCAAGCCCTCAAAAAAATAGACAATGCCTTGCAAGTAGCCCTAGGGCAACACAATGAAAAAGAGCGTACCCTTACTGTCTACGAGCAAGAATACACCGAGGCCGAAACACGCCTCCTGCGTGGTATCAATGACTTTAACCAGCATCACACAATGCTACAAACAGACGAGCTACGCAACCTCTTTGACGACCCCATACACTGGCAAACACTACGCACCACCATCGCCACACTAGACAAAGCATGTGACGAGGCTAAACATACACGCGACGATGCAGCCACGACACTCAATGCCTTGCTAACAGCTACTGACCGACCCGAAGGCGAAGACGAGACACCCCAAGCTCTCAACGCCCGAGATACCGAACTTGCTTCAACACTCACCGCCCTCAATGACGAGATACAAAACAGTACCTACGCCCTCCGCAGACACGATGAAACCGTGGCTAAGCTAAGTCAGCACACCGAGCAATACAATCACTTAAAGCAAAATGCCGATCACTGGCGTGCCCTTGATGCCCTCATTGGTGGGCACGAAGGCACACGATTTAGCAATCAAGTGCAGGCTTACACGTTCCAATTCTTAATAGCACGTGCCAACATACAGCTGGCACAAATTAGCCGTCGCTACCGCCTATTGGCCGATGCCGATCAGCCACTTTCACTGCAAGTAGAAGACATAGACCTTGGAGGCGAACGTCGCCCAGCAGCCTCACTATCAGGGGGCGAAACCTTTATTGTAAGCCTGGCCTTAGCCTTAGCACTTACTGACCTTTCAACAGGCACACACCGCATTGAGAGCCTATTTATTGACGAAGGCTTTGGCACGCTCGACAACACAAGCCTAGCCCTCGTGATGCAAACCCTCGACCGCCTACACAGCACACAAAATCGCCAGGTAGGCATTATCAGCCACGCCGAGGCCATTCGCCAGCAGGTGCACCCACGCATCGAAGTGCTACGCACCAACCGCAATGGTGCAAGTCAAATCGTGGTAAGTACCTAAACACATACGCTTTATGGCACTCAATTACATTTGGATAGCTTTCTTTCTACTGGCCTTTATCATTGCCATGCTACGCTTACTGCTGTGGGGCGATGTTGAGGTGTTTCCAGCCGTGATAGATAGCACCTTTGCCTCAGCCAAAACTGCCTTTGAGATTTCACTCGGCCTTACGGGGGTATTATCGCTATGGATGGGCATCATGAAGGTGGGCGAGCAAGGTGGCGTAGTGCAAGCCTTAGCACGCTGGCTAGGGCCAGTGTTTGCCAAGCTATTTCCTGACGTGCCACAAGGCCACCCCGTGGTGGGCAATATTTTCATGAACTTGGCTGCCAATATGCTCGGTCTAGACAATGCAGCCACCCCGCTAGGTCTAAAAGCCATGGAGGGACTACAAACGCTCAATACGGACAAAAGCCGAGCGAGCAACGCCATGATCATGTTCTTGGTACTCAACACCTCTGGACTCACACTTATACCCATCAGCATACTAGTCTACCGCGCACAGCTCGGTGCTGCACAACCCACAGACGTATTCTTGCCTATCTTAATGACTACGTTTTTTTCCACACTAGCAGGTGTTGTAGCTACCGCTATCTACCAGCGTATCAACCTCTTCAATCGTGTGCTATTGCTTGCCCTAGGTGGCATGTCGCTCGCTGTGGCAGGGCTAATATGGGCTTTTATGCAGCTACCACGTGAGCAAATAGACACCGTGGCAACAACAGTGGCCAACGTTGCACTATTGACCATCATTACCGCCTTTATCTTGGCTGGTATGCACAAGCGCATCAACGTCTACGATGCTTTTATCGAAGGTGCCAAAGAAGGATTTACTACGGCCGTACGCATCATTCCCTACCTTGTAGCCATATTGGTAGCCATTGGCGTATTTCGTGCTTCGGGTGCCATGACCTGGCTCACCGATGGCATCGCATGGCTAGTGACCACACTAGGAGCACCGAGCGAGTGGGTGGGAGCACTACCCACTGCACTGATGAAGCCACTAAGTGGCAGTGGTGCGCGCGGTATGATGGTTGACGCCATGACCACCTATGGTGCCGACTCGTTTGTAGGGCGGCTCTCGTGTGTTTTTCAAGGTACTACGGACACTACGTTTTACATCTTAGCCGTGTACTTTGGAGCTGTGGGTATACGCCACACGCGCCATGCACTGACCTGTGGGCTCATAGCCGACACCGTTGGTATCGTGTCGGCCATCTGCATTGCCTACCTCTTTTTTGGCTAAACACAGCTACGATAGCCTTAGAGCAAAGGCGTAGTTTTGTACTACACAAAGGCTGTGTAACGGCCATTATACAGCTGTATCGTGCGTGTTATACAACATTTTGTTTTCTTATTCCGTACATATTTTCTCACTTATGGCCAACCTCAAATCACTAGCAAAGGAAACTGCCATCTACGGGCTAAGCAGCATCATTGGGCGTTTTCTAAACTACCTGCTCGTGCCACTCTACACCAATGCCATGGCTGCTGCTACGGGTGACTATGGCATCGTGACTAACCTTTATAGCTATACGGCACTCTTCCTCGTGCTACTCACGTTTGGCATGGAAACAACTTTCTTTCGCTTTGCCAATAAGCCCGGAGTTGACCCACGCCGTGTGTACTCTACGGCACTTTGGCTTGTTGTAGGTGTTGGCATCGCTTTCTTAACGCTACTATATGGCTTTTTGCCGCACATTGCCAGCGCACTACACTATACTACCACGCCGCACTTTGTGGCCGTCATGTTTACCTGCGTAACGCTCGATGCCATTCAAGCCCTACCCTTTGCGCTCCTGCGTTACCAAAATCGTCCGCTCAAATTTGCTGCACTCAAACTCTTATTTATAGGGCTTAACCTTGGGCTCAACTTAGGCTATTTTGTCCTCGTGCCATGGCTATACACACGGAGTGACACACGCGAGTGGGTAAGTGGCTTCTTCGATGGTACGTTTGACGTTGGCTTTGTGTTCTACCTCAACCTAGCTTGTACGGCCACGATTACCTTCTTTTTTAGGCAAGAGTTTTTCGGACAAGGCTTTGCCTTTGATAAGGCACTAGCACGCCAGATGCTAGCCTACGCTTGGCCTATCTTAGCCTTAGGGCTTGTGGGTGAGCTCAACGTCACGGTAGACAAAATCCTCTTTCCTTTCTTGGCCTCGGGGGGTACAGCCGAGGCTCAAGTGCAGCTAGGTATCTATGGTGCATGCGCCAAGATTGCTATGGTGATGCCACTCATCACACAGGCTTTTCGCTATGCCTACGAGCCATTTGTCTTTGGCCAAAGCCAAGACCGCAATAGCCCTACGACCTATGCGGCCGCAATGAAGTATTTTTTCATTTTCTCGTGCTTAGCTTTTGTAGGCGTTGTGGCTTATTTAGACATTTTGAAATACATCGTATCGCCCTCTTACCACGAGGGGCTACGCGTTGTACCTATTGTTATGGCTTCGGGGGTCTTGCTGGGTGTATTCTTTAACCTCTCACTATGGTATAAACTTACCGACCGCACGATCTATGGCTTTTGGCTAAGCCTATTAGCCGCAGTGGTACTCATCACACTCAACATACTCTTTATTCCCATCTACGGCTATATGGCTTGTGCTTGGGCAGCTGTGGCAGCCTACACCATCAGCACCTTGGCTAGCTATCTACTCAGTCAGCGATTTTACCCCATACCCTACGACGTACGCAGCATGGCCATCTATGCATTTATGACGCTAGCCTTTACGCTCGTGATGCTACATCTACCTCACACGTGGCCACTTTGGACGCGTTTAGCCATCAACACGCTACTAGCCATAGCCTTTGTTGCATATATTCTCAAAAAAGATTTTCCCATCGCACGCTTGCCACTTGTGGGTAAGTATTGGCACTAGACGAGCTTTCAAAAGCCGACTTGACGGCTTGGCACATTGCATGCAAAAGCGTATCTTTGCAGCACGAACACAAACGACATAACTCTGCCTATGACTAAGGCTAAGCCTACTCTTGCCCCCTTTGCCCACCCGCTTTACCTCATGGCCAAAGCAGGTGGTGCACAGTGCAACCTTGCCTGCGACTACTGCTACTACCTCGAAAAAGCCAAACTCTACCAGCACCAGCCACGGCAGGCTATGGACGAGCAAACACTAGAAGCCTATATCAAGCAATACCTCGAGGCGCAAACAACACCCACCGTACTCTTCACATGGCATGGTGGCGAACCCATGTTGCGCCCACTGAGCTTTTATAAAAAAGCCGTAGCCTTACAGCAACGTTATGCACAGGGGCGTGTGGTAGAAAACTGTATTCAAACCAATGGTACACTCATCACCGAACACTGGGCAGCCTTTTTAGCCGAACACAACTGGCTCGTAGGGCTATCAATAGACGGCCCAGCTAAATGGCACGACGCCTATCGCCCACGTACGAGTGGCAAAGGCTCGCACGCTGGTGTAATGCGTGGCTTAGACCTACTCAAACGCCATGGTGTAGCTTGGAACGCCATGGCTACCGTCAATCGTATCAATGCCGAGCATCCTGCCGAGTTTTATCACTATTTTAAGGACTTAGGCTGCGAATACCTACAATTTTCGCCCGTAGTAGAACGCTTAACCCAGCATAGCGATGGCCGGCACTTGGCTGCCGTAGAAGATAGTGGTGAGGCCGTAAAGCTAGCACCATTTAGCGTACTGCCAGAGCAATGGGGGCATTTCTTGTGTGGTGTATGGGACGCATGGATACGCGAAGACGTGGGACGCATTTTTGTACAACTCTTTGATGCCGTACTGGCCAATTGGGTAGGCGAGCAGCCTGGCCTCTGCACCATGGCACGTACGTGTGGCCACGCGGCCGTAATGGAATATAATGGCGATGTGTATGCATGCGACCACTATGTCTTTCCACAATACAAGCTAGGCAATATCCACACACGCACCATCACTAACATGATGTACGATGCACGACAGCAGCAATTTGGCCGTGACAAGCATGCACGCCTCACACAACAATGCCGCGAGTGTCGCTACCTGTTTGCATGCTGGGGCGAATGCCCTCGCAACCGCTTTATCAACAGCCATACAGGCGAGCCCCATCACAACTACCTGTGCGAAGGGTATTACCGCTTTTACGACCACGTAGCACCCTATATGGACTATATGAAACAACAGCTACATCTAGGCCTAGCACCTAGCGATGTGATGCGTGTAAAGGCACAGATAGATGCACGAAGAAAACGATAACGCGTGTAAAAACGAGCACTAAAATAAGCTACAAATCCCCACCTAGACTAAAAAAATAGGTGAATAGCCACGACATACCTAAAACCGCTCTGCGAAATAGACGATAGTACGAAAAAATATGAAAAAGCGGTCTTTCGCCTTGGTTAATCCAAAACTTATTACTAACTTTGCACCGAATAACAGCGAAAGCCGCTATAATTCAAGCCCAGATGGCGGAATCGGTAGACGCGCTGGTCTCAAACACCAGTAGGGAAACCTGTGCCGGTTCGACCCCGGCTCTGGGTACAACAATTAAGGCACTCAATCTTCATGGTTGAGTGCCTTTGCTATATCTTAACATTATACATCTATCAACGCTATGCTACTCGCGCTGTCGTCTGAGTGTTTCAAGCAAGTTCGCACAAGCCTCCTCTAAAAGGTCTATCACATGTGCAAAACCCTCGGTTCCACCATAATAAGGGTCGGGAATGTGATCAGCCTTATGGTGCGTGAGGTAATCGGCCATGCGGTGAATACGCCCTTGGGCTTCGAGCGTAGGTGCCAGGCGACGCAGGTTGTCGTAGTTGCTATCGTCCATAGCGATGAGTAAATCGAAGTTTTCAAAATCGTCTACACACACTTGGCGCGAGCGATGTGTAAGCGTATAACCACGGCTGTGAGCTGCCTGGCGCATACGAGGGTCAGGCAGCTCGCCAGCGTGACCACCATAAGTGCCAGCCGAGTCTATACTGAACACATCAGACAGATCAGCTTGAGCGACTAAGTGACGCATAACACCCTCTGCCATGGGAGAGCGACAAATATTGCCGAGACAGACGAAAAGTAACTTTGTTTCCATACCTTAATTGATGCAGTAACTAGGATTATGGCTACAAAGATAGCGAAATCTATACAAACAAGCATTATGGGCGTTGGAAGCTAGTGCGATTGCACTGGGAAATACTTTGGCTAAACGCTAGTGTAGAAAAACTAGCGTTTAGTACGATATATTAAGGTTGTTTTTTGACCATAAGGGTGGTGACTATTGGCCAGAAATGTGTAACTTTGCTTATTATGGTGCATTGTAGGTACTTGACACCTATGCATTAGCCATTGTTATGCCTCGAGACAAGGCTTTTTGTCTCATCTTAATTGTTCCGAATTGCCTTTTATAACATATAGTACACAGGTGATATAGCACTATGGAGATAGCCATCATCAACCGTTCACGACACGCACTTCCCAGCTATGCCACACCGCTTAGCGCGGGCATGGACTTACGCGCTCACCTTGATCAGCCCCTCACACTAGATGTGGGCGAGCGCGCACTCATACCTACGGGGCTTAGCATAGCCCTACCAGCAGGCTATGAGGCACAAATACGCCCACGCTCAGGGTTGGCACTCAAACATGGCATTACATGCCTTAATACCCCTGGCACGATTGACGCCGACTATCGTGGCGAGATTGGTGTTATCCTCATCAATCTAGGGCAGGCGCCTTTTGAGATTATTGATGGTGAACGTATCGCTCAGCTCGTGGTAGCACGCCATGAAGTGGTGGAATGGCAAGCCGTAGAAATACTTGATGACACGCTGCGAGGTACTGGTGGTTTTGGCCATACTGGGCGTTAAATAGAGGCTGTTTTTTATTACTCATGACACAAACTTATTGTAACTATTGGCGCGTACTAGTAGTAATGTGGCTAGCACTATTAGCACAGCCCACTTGGGCACAGCGCGGACGAAAAGTAACGACCGAACGCTCGATAAAAACAACAGCGAGCATAGCACCATCAACAGCCGCACAATGGGTAGCAACACTGCGCCCCACACCAGCCGAAGCTCGTGCAAAAGCCTATGCCCTCTACCTTGAAGCCGTGGTACAGCGCATACAAGGCCACGAAGATGCCATGTATGAGCTACTCACGCGTGCCATACAGCTTGACCCACATCTCGCGGCCGCCTATGTCCTCTTGGCACCACCCACACAACGCCTCTACCCCAATGCTCCCGAGCGCATAACGCAACTGCTAGAACGAGCTGTGGCACTAGCCCCTCACACCAAAGACTTTTTGGCTGCCTTGGCTGAGCACTATACAGCTGTCAACGCCTACGACAAGGCTCTGCCTCTCTATGAGCAACTCATAGCCTTTGGCGGACACACACAGCCCTACCTCGAACGCTTATACAGCCTACATGCCAACAATGAGGCCTACGATGCTGCTTTGGCTACGCTTGACAAGTTGGAACGCATCAATGGTAGTAGCGAGGAGTTCATGATGCAGCGTATCAAGCTCTATCGTGCCATGGGCGATGCCTCACGCGTAGAGCAAATGATGGATAGCCTCATTGCCAGCCAACCCGATCGTGTGGACTATCTAGGGTACAAAGCACTCTATTATATCGAGACACAGCGCCCAAAAGATGCTCTGCATACGACAGCCCTAGGACTCAATAAAGATAGCACCAACGCACTACTACATAGGGTACGCTCGGCGGCTTACCTTGAGCTCCACGATACTATCCGTGCAAACGAAGCCCTCTTCGACTACCTAATGCTACCACACGAGCGTGTATTAAGCCTCATCATACCGCTATTGCGCCATAGCATTGAGCAAGAAAATGAAGGAACAGCCACTGTGGCCTTACGCGTACTCTACGAGCGGTTACCGCATACAGAAGACAAGCACGCGATGGCCGATGTATATACCAGCTACCTCGAAGCACGTGTAAACGATAGCACGACACTGCGCAAGCATTTGCGACACATCGTCAAAACTGTGCCAGACTACACACAGGCACGCCTGATATTACTACGCGAATTTTTGCGTGACACAGCATTTG
This sequence comes from Bacteroidales bacterium, assembly GCA_030528715.1. Classification (GTDB taxonomy): domain Bacteria; phylum Bacteroidota; class Bacteroidia; order Bacteroidales; family Bacteroidaceae; genus Alloprevotella. The sequence goes on from JAUMYJ010000001.1 coordinate 69,316, forward strand.
CCGAGGCTACTACACTATGTGACGAAGGTATACTCTATACGCCACAAAACCCTATATATTACTATTACAAAGCACTATTTCAGAGCCAGATAGGCCAGCACCTCACAGCCCTCACCACACTACGGCAAGGCCAAGCTTATCTCACCGACCCAAAGCTACACACCTCGCTCGTGAGCAACTACTATGGCATCATGGGCGACCTGCTCTATCGACAAGGAAAGACTAAGGCAGCCTGGATAGCACTAGACTCTGCACTCGTGTACAACGGCAGTAACGCCCTGGTGCTCAACAATTATGCCTTCTACCTCTACCTCAACCAACAGCAGACTGAAAAAGCCAAGCAAATGAGTCAAAAAGCTGTAGCCTTAGAGCCAGACAACCTTTACTACATTGACACCTATGCCAAACTCTTGCAGCGCGCAGGCGAGACAGCCGAAGCACAAATACTCATTGAGCGCACGCTACAACTAGCTACCCCCGAGGCCGAAGGTAGCCAACACATATGGGAGCTAGCTGGAGACCTTGCCTACCAAAATGGTCAAAAGCAAGAAGCACTACACTATTGGCACGAAGCACAACGCCTTGGCGAAAGTAGCCCTTTGCTACAAAAAAAAATCAACAAACAACGCTATTTCCCTCAACGTAAGAAAGAGGCTCTGAGCCATTAATCGCTTGCACAATATCAACACAGACAAAGCCAAACGACATGAAACCGACTTTGCAACACCTTGCTATCGCCACGGCCTTTATAGCCACTTTGAGCATGAGTAGCTGTGCTAGTAAAAAGGTACTTACTACAAAAACGACAACAGCCACTACTGCGGCACACTACGCCCAAGCCGTAGAACATGAGCATAGCAAGGCAAAAGCCATTACAGCTAAGGTAGACGTAACGCTAGGCATGGGAAGCAAGCAGTTTAGTGCAAGTGGAGCACTCCGCATGCTGCGCGATGATGTGGTGCAACTCTCTATCACCTTCTTGGGTATGGAAATTGGGCTCATGGAGTTTACCAAAGCGGAAGTGCTCATCATAAACCGCCTACAAAAGGAATACATGCGCGTACCTTATAGCGAAGTGAGTTTCTTAACGAAATCAGGGCTAGACTTTTATGCCCTACAAGCGTTATTTTGGAATGAGCTATTTATTCCTGGTACCTATCCACTCTCGGGCAAAGCGTATGATCGCTTTCGCCTATCAGCAGCAGGCGAATACCGCCAACTCAATCTCAGTGACACACCACAGCTAGAATACAGCTTCTTGACCTCAGTACAGACACAAAAAATTGAGCGTACCTCTGTGCGTAGCAAAGGTGTACAGCAAGAGGCCACGATGAGCTGCACTTACGCCAACTTTAAGCCATTGGCTGGAGGCTTATTCCCAACAGCCATTAAGCTAGACCTTGATGGTATGGGTAATGGCCTTAACCTCAACCTAGCACTCTCACGCCTAGACACTAAAATGGGCTGGAAAACACGTACTACCGTAAGTAGCAAATACACACAGCGTACGGCCGATGAAGTATTGGGACGCTTAGCCAATTTCTCGCTGTAACTCACACGACCATGTATAAATGCCTTTGTAACGGCAGGCTAAGCCTAAGCCTACTCTGTATAGCTGCTCTCTTAACACTAGGAGAGCCACCAACACACGCACAGACCAAACAAAAAGCTAAGCCAACTAAAACACAACCCAAGGCTACTAAACCACAGAGAAAAAACACTAAACCCACCAACAAAAAGAGTACTGGTAGCACTGAGCAAATCAGCACACTAAAAAAAGAACAGCAAGCTCTAAACAAACGTATTGCTACCAACGAGAAACAGCTCAAACACACACAGCAGCAAGTGCGCACACAGCTGCATAACCTAAAACAACTTGACAGCGAAATCAACAAGCAAGATGCCGTTATAAAACAGGTGGCCAACGAAGTGAGCATGGTAAACAAGCAAGTAACCATGCTAGATAGCTCGCGCATACAGCTACAAGATGAGCTCAATGCCATCAAGCTACGCTATCAGCGCTCACTACTCTACATGACACGCCACCGCACGGCAGTCAACAAGCTACTCTTTGTATTCTCGGCCAAAGACTTCTCACAAATGTATCGCCGCATGAAGTATATGAACCTCTATGCGCGCTACCAACAGGCACAAGGAGAAATGGTGCGCCGCAAAGAAGAAGAGCTACGAGGAGTACAACAGCGGCTACAAGAAACTCAACAAACGAAACAAAGCCTACTCAATCAAGAACAACACGCTAAGGCAGCCCTACAAAAACAACAAACCGAGCGCCAGGGCATCGTAGCTAAACTTCAAAGTCAACAAAAGACCCTACAAAGCGTACTTGATACAGACCGCAAAAAATACAATCAACTCAACACACGCATAGACCAACTCGTAGCTGCTCAGATAGCCGCTGCCGAACGAGCACGAAAAGCTGCCGAAGCTGCACGGCAAAAACAAGCAGCCAAAGTACACAGCAAAGCTACCAAAACCTCTAACAACAAGAAACAAATGGGTAGCAATGCACCCAAACCCACTCATAATAAAGATATCGCAACAAGCAAAGTGTATGCAGCTGATGCTGATGTAAAGCTAAGTAGCAACTTTGCAGCCAATAAAGGTAGCTTACCAGCACCTATCACAAGCAGCTACCGCATCACAAGCCATTTTGGTGCCAACGCCGTGCAAGGACTCAGCGGAGTAACACTAGATAATAAAGGCATAAACCTAACCGCAAGCACACCAGCACAAGCACGCGCTGTATTTGATGGAGAAGTCTCAGCCATCTTCTCCATCGGTGGGCAAATGAATGTACTCGTACGCCATGGTAGCTACATCTCTGTCTATTGTAACCTCTCCTCGGTAACCGTACGTCAAGGACAAAAAGTAAGCACACGCCAAACTTTGGGCCATGTAAGCAGTGATGGACAAGGCAGCTATACGCTCCACTTTCAGCTACGTAAAGAAACGACTAAACTCAACCCTTCGGCGTGGATACGATAGCGAGCTGTACAAAAGCGACATACCTAGTAGATGAGGCTATCGTACTACATTTAATGCGCTATAACGACACACATCATATCGCCGAAGTATATACGCGGCACTATGGACGCGTGTCGCTCTTAGTCAAAGCTACACGCAGTAAGCGTGCTACCCTCCACAGCACACTTTTTAGACCACTCACACAGCTACGCCTAACGTGGCCAGCACGTGGTAAAGGCTTAGTACGCCCCAAGGCAGCAGAGCTCTTAATGGCTTATACTGACCTTACTTTTGACGCCAAAAAAATGGCTATTGCCTTATTCCTAAGTGAACACCTACTGCATGTGTTACGCCGCGAACAGCCCAATACACCGCTCTTTGACTTTGTATGCCATGCCTTTGCATGGCTAGATGCCGCTCATAAAGGCATAGCCAACTTCCATCTCGTATTTCTCATACGCCTCACACGCTTCTTAGGCTTTTTACCTTATACAGATGACTACCAGCAAGGTGCATGTTTTGATTTGCTTGCAGGACACTTTACAACACATTCCCCAGCACACGGCCAGTTCATCACGGCAGCAGAAGCATACTATATGCCATTACTCATGCGCATGTCTTTTACCAACATGGCACACTTTCGCTTCAATCGTCAACAACGCGAACAATGCCTTAGCTACCTCTTACGCTATTATCAGCTACATATCCCTACACTTCCACAGACTAAAAGTCTTGATGTATTGTGTGAGCTTTGGTAAAGTAAAAGCACATGTTAACCTTACAAAAACATAGCATTAGGTCGCTAGTATAACGTTTTTTTGCGTATCTTTGCAGCATCAATAACATAGCACTATTTAACGTAACATAAAGCCATAATAGGGTGTTTGTCTCTCAGCACCTCGGCACTAATCCGTCAGAGCTAAATGAATGTATTTATCAAAATTGGCCTATTTGCATTATTGGCCATAGCCACCTCTTGCGTATCTAACAAGGAGATGGTCTATATCCAAGGCGTAGATACTACATATCATCGTCCACAACCCATTACTCAGAGTTTTGCCCTAACTATTCAGCCAGATGATGAGCTAGCCATTACCGTAACGAGTAAAAACAAAGAGCTAATAGGTATCTTTGATACACAGATACAAATTGGTCGTGGTGCTGGTGGAGGCATGATACAGCACAACCCCAACGAAAGCCTAGCCTACTTCCTCGTAGACAAAGATGGTACAATTACATTCCCCATTTTTGGACGTATACAAGCCGCTGGCCGTACACCTAGCGACTTATCTGCCGACATTCAAGAACGCATGGTACGTGGCAATTATATCAACGATGCCTCAGTAAAAACGCGCATCATGAGCTTTAAAGTTACCGTATTGGGTGATGTACGCAACCCTGGCACTCAGAGCCATACTGGCCAGCGCCTAACTATCCTAGAAGCACTTGGCCGTGCTGGCGACTTAAACAACTCTGCTATTCGTACCAACGTTATCGTCATGCGCGAAGAAGAAGGTAAACGTGTGGCCTATAAAGTAGATTTAACAAACACTAATGCTGTCTTTGAGTCACCAGCCTATTACTTACAACAAAACGACCTAGTCTATGTAGAGAGCAACAAGTCCGTTAAAGTCAAGGGTAGCACTAGCTACGCCTATATGGGTATTGCTGCCACCTTAGTTGGCTTAGCTAGCTCTATTACTGCACTTGTCATTACCCTCACACGCTAAGATTTACGACCACCCACATAAGGATATTATGGACGTCAACCCAACTACCCCTCGGAGTCAAGCTCCACTCAAACCGATTGCCGACGAAGAAAACCTGCTACATCTCCTTGCACAGTTTTGGCGTATCATCAAACGCCACTGGCGATGGTTCTTAGCATCTATGATTATAGGAGGCATTGTGGCTCAAATATACATCAAAATGCAGCCTTATGTTTTTCGTCGTGCCGCCACTGTACTCATAGAGACAGAGAGTCCTGGCTATGGTAGCTATAAAGGCAGCAATAGCATGAATGCCCTGCTCGAACTTAATGGTGTGACTATCGGCAATGCCTTAACCAATGAGGTATTTATCATTCAGTCACACCGCTTAATGGAGCGTGTCGTAGAGCGTTTACAGCTCAATACAAGCTACGACATGAAGAAAAACATGCGCCCCACTTCGCTCTACACCGAACGTCCTTTTACAGCTGTTTTTTTAGCTGCAAACGACTTACGCTGTACGTTTAATGTAGCCATCTTATCTCAAACAGAATATGAGGTGAGTCGCTTTTGGGTCAATGGCCATAGCTACGATTTTAAGCATCGTGCACGCTTTGGCGAGACCATCAAGACCCCCGCAGGAAAGTTTGTTTTAACTCCAGAGGCAGGTCGTTTGGCACACTTCGTGGGTGACGACATCACAGTGTCTTACATGCCTACGGCAGCAGCTGCTATTCGCTACAAGGCTAGCATATCGGCTAGCCAGCAATCCGAAGAGGGTACACTCATCTCACTCTCATGCGTAGATACACAGGCCAATCGTGCCGACAGTCTATTGCTCACGCTCGTAGACGAGTACAAGAAAGACATCATTGGCAGCAAAAATCGTATGGCCGAAAACACACTCAACTTCATTGAGCAGCGCATCAAAATTGTGGGTGATGACCTCAATGCCGTAGAGAGTCAATTAGCACGCTTTAAAGAGAGCCATAAAGTCGTAGACTTCAAGACTAATGCCTCAACATTTATCAACGAAGCAGCCAATGCGCGCAGCCTTACCAACAAGCTACAAGCTGAGGTAAGTGTGGCACATATGGTGCTAGACTTTTTGCGTAAAGCCAGCAATGGCAACGAACTTATCCCTACGATTGGTGAATTCTCAGCAGGTGCTACCAACCAAATCAGCCGTTACAACGACTTGATGACACAGCGCAACAACCTCGCTGACAATTCAAGCGAAACGTCACCACTTATCGTAGACTACGATAAGACATTGGCCAGCATGCGCAAAACCATCATTAGCTCTGTACAAAATGCTGTACACGCCAAAGAAATAGAGCTAAACAAAGCGATTGCTATCGAAAATAGCATGACTGGGCTCATATCAAGCGTACCAAGCAAGGAGAAAGATGCTCTTGATATTGAGCGTCAACAAGCCATTAAAAATACACTTTATACCTACCTACTTAACAAACGCGAACAAGTGGCCTTGCAATTAGCAGTAAACGAGGCCAACATGCGCTTAGTAGAAACACCCTATGGCATAGCTAAACCCATTGCTCCACGCAGCTCTGTAATATTACTCGTGGGGCTACTTATAGGCTTCGTACTTCCTGCCATCTACTTTATCCTACGTCAGCTCTTTGACAATAAAGTGCGCTCACGACGCGATATTGAAAATTACAGCTCAGTACCTATCATTGGCGAGATACCACTATGGACAAAAGCCGAAGACAAGGCTATCATTGATGCAGCTAATAATGCCTCACCTATCGCAGAGGCATTCCGCATGCTTCGCTATAACCTTGGCTTTATGAAAAAGCATTCGCAGGTATTACTCTTTACCTCGGCTACCCCAGCACAAGGTAAATCGTTCCTCTCGCGCAACTTAGCCGTCGTGCTGGCTATGAACAACAAGCGCGTACTGCTCATTGATGCCGACTTACGCAAGATGACGCAGAGCAAGCTCATTGCTAATAGCATAGGCCTTACTTCTTACCTCAACGAAGACGAAGACAATATAGATACACTCATCATCAAAGATGAGCCAACACAAGGGGTAGACTTCCTTCCTGCTGGAATGCTCCCCCCCAACCCAGCTGAGCTCTTGATGAATGGACGTATGGAAATGCTCTTGACTAGCCTACGCCAACACTACGACCATATTATTATAGATAGCACGCCCTCTGTATCAGTAGCCGATGCTGGTATCTTAGCGCAAATGGTTGATGCCACACTCTACGTGATGCGTATCGGCAAGCAGGAGCGCGTGTTCTTGCCAGAATTCCAACGCCTAGTAGACGATGGGCACTTGGGTAGCCATGTACGCATTATACTCAATGCATGTAGCGGTGAATATGGCTATGGATACGGCTATGGTTATGGCTATGGCTATGGTGATACTCACGATAAGCAAAAAGAAAGCTTAGGTGGCTTCATGCGCCACATTACCAAGCGTCTGCGCAAGTAATATCACCGAGCAATAAAGGTCAAAAGTAAACTTTTTCGTACCTTTGCACCACACACTGTTATTCTCTCTCACACAATCAAAAAATACGCACTCCGTATGAAACCTACGCTTTTTCTCCTCGCAGCAGGTATGGGCAGCCGTTATGGCGGCCTAAAACAACTTGATGGTCTAGGCCCTAATGGCGAGACGATTATGGACTATTCTATCCACGATGCCATTAAGGCAGGCTTTGGTAAGCTGGTCTTTGTCATTCGTAAGGACTTTGAACAAGACTTTCGCGACAAGATTTTGAGCAAATACGAAGGTCACGTACCTTGTGAACTCGTATTCCAAGCGCTAGATGCCCTACCCAAAGGTTTCAACGTACCCGAAGGACGTGAAAAACCATGGGGTACCAACCATGCTGTAATGATGGGGGCAGAGGCTATCAAAGAGCCCTTTGCCGTAATCAATTGTGACGATTTCTATGGCTCAGACTCATACAAAGTCATGGGCGATTTCCTAGCCAACCTACCCGAAGGTAGCAAAAATACTTATGCCATGGTAGGTTTCCGCGTGGGCAACACGCTAAGCGAGAGTGGCACAGTGAGCCGTGGTGTATGCGACACCAATGCTGAAGGCTACTTGACTACTGTTGTAGAGCGCACTAAGATTGTTCGCAACAATGGCCAAGTACAATTCCTCGATGAGCAAGACCAATGGGTAAGTATTGATGATACAACACCTGTGTCAATGAATTTTTGGGGTTTCACACCAGACTATTTTGAATATAGTCAAGCGTTCTTCAAGCAATTTCTCTCAAACGAGAAAAATATCAGCAACCTCAAAAGCGAATTTTTCATTCCATTGATGGTAGACGAGCTTATCAACAATGGTACAGCCACTGTTAAAGTACTCGACACCGCTAGCAAATGGTTTGGTGTGACCTATCCCGAAGACCGCCAAGCCGTGGTAGACAAAATCCAAGCCCTCGTAGATCAAGGCGAATACCCTGCTAAGCTTTTTTAATACAACGCAACACATACCCATCGCTACGCCCCTGCACAGACTCACACCGCTAAGTGCTGATTAGTGCAGGGGCGTAGCATTTAGTTTATGCTCTAAGTATTCAAACGCAATACACCGCAGCGCTTAGCACTACGGTGTATGAACATGGACATAACAATTTAATTTTCATTTTTAGGCACATCTAAACATCGTCCCGACGGTAAGTACCTTTGGAGACTTGGTGCTATCTTTTACACCTAAGAGTCTCGGTCTGTAATCGTTTGCAAAGTTACGCCCTTTTGCCTTATCATGCAATACCTATTTGTAGGTATTTTTAAGCCCCCTAAAAGAGTATATCAGCGTTTTCAGCCATTATAAACGCTCAAAATAGAGGAAAAACAAATCGTATAACACTAATTACAAGAGAGTTAATACAAAAACATAATAGATACCTATTCGTAGGGATAAGTACATAAACCTCTAAGACTAAGAGTATTTAATTTTGTGTTATTTCAGGCCATAATCTCTGCACTTTTACGAAAAGTAGACGCTGCATCAAGCCACGTGTACCTAAATAAATAAGTTGAGCCGCCCATAGTGCATGATTCTCTAGCAAGGGGTAAAGCAGCACCAACGTAGCAAAAAAAGCCAACATGGCCACCAGCATACTTTGTAGCATGCCACGCGTACGCGTGGTGCCAATATAAATACCATCGTATAGAAAAGCGGCAAATGACACCATCGGAATCGCATATACCCAAGGTAAATACGTTTCGGCTAGTGCTCGTACCTGTATTTCGCTAGTCAACACTTGTAGCAGCAGGCTGCCTCCTAGCACATAGAGCAAGGTGAAACACACAGCAGTCCACACACCTATACGAAAGAGCACACGTACCAATAACACGAAGTGTTTGGCATCTTGCGCACCAAGAAAACGCCCCGCCAATGCCTCGCCAGCATAGGCGTAGCCATCCATTACATACGAGAAAAGCATGAAGAACTGCAACAACAATGCATTAGCTGCCAGCACCACATCGCCTTGACGCGTACCCATAGCAGTAAAGCTCATGGTTACAGCCATCAAGCAAAGCGTACGAAGAAAGATGTCGCGATTTACACCGAAGAGCTCACGCCAAGCCTTACCTTGACGTAAAGCCTCATATACCGCAGTGTAGGCAGCAGCATAGCGCAGATAGCGTATGTAGAGGCCAACAGCTAGCCCTAGGCCTATGTATTGTGCTACCACAGTACCCCAAGCTACACCCAACATACCCCACCCTGCACCATAAACGAATGCAAAACTTAGAGCTATGTTGGCCACATTCTGCACTAAGGCTACATACATTGGGAAACGGCCATTTTGTAGCCCTACAAACCACCCCGTAAAAACATAGAGTGCCAAAGTAGCTGGCAAGCCCCATAGCGCAATACCAAAATAGTGCCCAGCGTGCATGGCTACTGCGGGCGAAGGTTGCATCAAGGCCAATGCAGCAGCCATAACCCATGGACGCAACACCAGCATAAGTGCAGCTAACAAGAGGCCTAAGAGCAAGCTGCGCAGCAAGATATGCTCAGCTGCCACAGCATCTTTACGGCCATAAGCCTGCGCTGTGAGACCACCTGTACCCATACGCAAAAAACCAAAAAGCCATGCCAACACATTCAACAGCAAACTACCCACGGCCACAGCACCAATATAGGCGGCATCACCGAGGTGTCCCACAATGGCTGTATCGACCAAAGCTAACAATGGCACAGTAATGTTGCTTATAATGGCTGGTATAGCTAGCTTACGAATATCGCTATAAAGGCTTGGCATAAGGTAGTGGTATATGAGACACAAAGTTACAACATTTCTGCCAAAAGGCCAGCATCTATACCCAAGGCAAACACAACACCCAGCCATCTATTTGTCCGTAGACTGCACACATGTGTTCGCAGACCTCAGACAAATGTCCGTAGCTTACAGACAAACGCTTGCAGACTACGGACAAGTGCCTAGGTATATATCGTACTTATTAGAGGCATAAGGTAGCCCACCTCCTTTACCTCAAAGACTACGATTAAGCTTTGAACAAACACGACCTATAATGGATAGTCAAGGCAGCTGATTAAATTCAGCTGCCTTGACTATCCATTACTTGCTACACCAAGGTGTATGCTAGGCTTAGGCTAATGCCTTGGCTGCGCGCTTCTTGAAGATGAGACTTGCAATTGGAGCGGCCAAGAAGATTGATGAGAGTGTACCAAAGATAACCCCCAAAATCATGGCAAAGGCAAAGGCACGAATGCTCTCTCCACCCAAGAAGAAAATGATGAACAACACCAACAACGTCGTAAACGAGGTCATAATCGTACGCGTAAGCGTAGCATTAAGCGATTCGTTGAATACCTGTTGAGAGTCACGCATTGGGTGGAGCTTTAAGTTTTCACGAATACGGTCAAACACTACCACCTTGTCGTTAATCGAATAGCCAATAGCCGTAAGTACAGCACCGATAAAGGTTTGGTCTACTTCGAGCGATATAGGTAGCCAACCCCAACAGAGTGAGAACATACCAATGATGAGCGTGGTGTCTACCACCAGCGCACCCACACTACCCACAGAGAATGCTACGTTTCGGAAACGAATAAGAATATAGACAAAGATAGCTGCTAGCGAAAGGATAACGCTAATGATAGCGTTGGTCGTCATATCGCTCGCTACCGATGGCCCTACCTTTTGCGACGATACGATAGAGCCACCTGAGTGGTTGTCGCGATTGATAAAGGTAGCTAAATCGGCCTTAATCAAGCCCTTTTCTTGTAGTGCTTCGTGAATGAATTGTTCTACCTCCTCATCAACATTGGTGTCCGTAGAGGTAATCTTATAGTTGGTAGTAAGACGTATGGTTTTACCATCTGTACCAAGCGCTTGTGCAGCCACGTTGGCATCGCCCACCTTGGCTTTGAGTGCATCGGCTACGGCCTCAGACGAAATAGGCTGCTCAAACTGTATCACAAAGTTACGACCGCCCGTAAAATCAATACCTTCACTCAAACCACGTAAGCCAAGTGAAGCCAAACATATGGCAACAAATACACCAAAGGCTACGTAAGAGGTCTTAGCCTTTCGTAAGAAATCTATTGACAAGCCTTGGAAAAGTTTGCGAGAAAGATTGGTGGTAAAGGTAAGACCGAGCCACTTATCTTTGTTAAGACGACTCTCAAAAATCATACGTGTAATCCATACAGCCGTAAAGAACGATACGGCAATACCGATACCCAACGTAGTGGCAAAGCCACGGATAGGCCCTGTACCAAAATTAAAGAGAATGATAGCTGTGATAATTGACGTGAGGTTAGAGTCAAAAATGGCTGAGAAAGCATTGCCATAGCCATCAGCGATAGCTTGACGAATAGACTTACCCGCACGCAACTCTTCTTTGGTACGTTCAAAAATCAGTACGTTGGCGTCTACGGCCATACCAAGTGTAAGCACCATACCGGCGATACCCGAAAGTGTGAGTGCTGCTTGGAATGAAGTAAGGATACCAAAAGTAAAGAAGAAGTTAAGCAATAGTGCTACATTGGCTACCATACCAGGAATGAAGCCATAGTAGAGGCACATGAAAATCATGAGTACTACAAAGGCTACGATACACGAAATCATACCAGCTTGGATAGACTCTGCACCGAGTGAGGGACCCACCATTTCTTCTTGCACGATCTTAGTAGGGGCAGGCATCTTACCTGAACTAAGCACATCGGCCAAGTCCTTCGTATCATTGATTGTAAAGTTACCAGTGATGAGCGATGCCCCATTAGGTATCTTATCTCGAATCGTTGGCGCACTATACACATAGCCGTCTAGCACTACGGCCACCTCACGTTTTTTATTAGCCTCTGAAATGCGTGCCCATTCGCGTGTGCCAAATGAATTCATCTGCATACTCACAGATGGTCGGCCTGTATTAGGGTCAAAGTCGGCTTTGGCCGAGGCTATAACATCGCCTGCAAGTGCAGCGTCGCCATTAGCATTGCTAGCACGTAGGGCATAGAGCTCAAAGAAGTCTCCCTTGTAGTATTCCGAAGGTTTAACTCCCCATTTCAAGCGCAAGTCTGGCATGAAAAGGCTTTGCGCCTCGGGTGTAGCAAAAAGTGCATTGATAGCAGCAGTATCTTTGGCAGCAGCAATACCTACGATGGCATTACCATTGGGGATAATCATAAGGCGCGAAGCCAAAGGATTTTGGAGGTATTGCGTACTATCCATGGTGGCAGGCTTAGCCTTAGCTGCATCGCCAGCATTGAGTTGTGCAAGGGCTGCCGCAGCATCGGCCGTGCTGTCTGCCTTGCTTGTAGCAGCGGTGTCCTTAGCCGTTTGTGTGGTCACAATAGCCAGCTGTGTGTTGAGTTGTGTAAGCAATGGTGCTATGGTCTCTCCAGTGTAAGTCTCCCAAAATTCGAGATTGGCACTTCCTTGAAGCATCTTACGCACACGCTCAGGCTCTTTCACACCAGGCATTTCTACCATCACACGGCCAGTTTGACCTTCGAGACGCTGAATGTTGGGCTGAGCTACACCAAAGCGGTCAATACGCGCACGAAGTACATTGTAGGCATTGCCTATGGCTGCATCTACCTCTTCGCGCAACACGTTTTCGATTTCACGGTCAGAACTCGTAGTGCTTACCTTACCTTGAAGAGCTTGGGTGGCAAATACGTCTTTAAGACGTTCAGCTCCCTTTTTAGCTTTGTATTCTTTTATAAACTCACCTACAAAGTCACCACCACGTACGGCTGTTTTTTCATTAGCAGCTTGAATAGCTGCGAGGAAGTCGGCATCTTTGCTATGACCAGCAAGCGCTTGCAACACATCACCCACAGAAACCTCTACGATCACGTTCATGCCACCTTTGAGGTCAAGGCCAAGCGACACCTGCATATTTTGCGCATCGGCATAGGTGTATTGAAAGAGCCAAATCTTCTCGTTTTTAATAGAGTCTAAATAGGCTTTGCCCGCTTCTTCGCCCATGGCGGCTGCCTTATTCTCGTGGTGATAGGTCACCCACGAAAACGACAGGTAGAAAAGGCAAGCAACAGTGAGCAATATGCCCACTACTTTTACGAATCCTTTGTTTTGCATATTGATTATAGTTATTTATTCGCGTTATGGCTATATGTGTAAAGCTACACATCAAAGCTACACAATGTGCTAAAACCTGCACCTTACAAGAAGTTCAAAAGCTCCTATGCAACAGCAACAAATCGGTGCTCACCACTACCACAAAAGGGGTGTAAGAGCGGAATAACGTGCAAATATACAATTTTTTTAGCATTAAAGCCATGTTATGTGTTTTTTTGTGGGTGGAAATTTATAGAGTAATTTATGCCAAAGTAGTAGCCCCACCACCTCTTAGCACAAATAAACAACAGATACATTCCCAATAAGGCGATATTATATCACGTAAGATATTAGCCACAAAGCCCCTTAGCAGTGCAGACAAATGCTTGTCAACGTGGAGCAAAAAGGGCACTTTACACCACATTCACCTCATGCGAGACTTAAACAACGTAAAAAAGTACGGCTATCCCAAATAAACTTTGTATCTTTGCTTACTAATAACAGACAATACGCATAAAAATACAAGCCACACGAATATGAGCCAACAGCCCCAATTAGTAGAAGCTATCATTGAAGGTATTCTCGAGAAAAAAGGCCGCCGCATAGCTGTAGTAGACCTCAACCGCATCATCACAGCACCTGCTAAATACTTCGTAGTATGCGAGGCCAATACACCACAGCAGGTACAAGCCCTCACACGCTCGATAGGTAATACCGCTATTGAGCAAGCAGGCGAAAAAGCTGCTGCTACCATAGGCACACAAGCCTCACAATGGGTAGCAATGGACTTTGGCACGGTGCTCGTACACATCTTTTTACCTGAGCTACGAGAATTCTACGACATCGAGAACCTGTGGGAAGATGCCGACATTACCTGGCTACCCGAAGAAAACTAACTCACCCCATACTGACCACTGCCTAACGACAGACTATGGCCAATAATAAAAACGAACAAGACGAAAAGGGCGGCACAAAGATGCCCAAATTCAACCTTACTTGGCTTTATCTTGCCATCATCGCTGCCTTAGCCTTCATGCTCTATCAAGGCAATGATGGCCAAGCACACTACCTTGACAGCAACTATACCTCGTTTAAGAACTATGTGCGGCAAGGCTATGCTGAACGTCTCATTGTCAATAAAGCCGATGAGAAGGTAACCCTCATTGCCACCAAGGAAGCGCGCCATAAGCTCAAAACCAACCTTGCTCCAAACGACACCCTACCTGTACGCGTTAGCGTGAGTATTCCCAACGTAAGCAAACTCGAAGACTTTGTCGAGAACGCCACTAATAGCGGGCAATTTAAGGGTAAGGTGGAATATACCGTAGGCAGCTCACGTTGGCTTAGCATGCTTATCAACTTCTTACCCCTATTGCTCTTTGGCCTGCTCATCTACTTCTCTTACCGTGGTATGCGTGGTGGAGCCAATGGCATTTTTGGCGTAGGCAAAAGTAAGGCCAAGCTCTTTGACAAAGAGGCAGGCGTAAACATTACCTTCAAAGACGTAGCTGGACAAGAAGGTGCTAAGGAAGAAGTGCAAGAGATTGTAGACTTTTTGAAAAATCCTAACCGCTATACAGACCTCGGCGGCAAAATCCCTAAGGGTGCGCTCCTAGTAGGTCCTCCTGGCACGGGTAAAACCCTATTAGCAAAAGCCGTAGCAGGCGAAGCACATGTGCCTTTCTTCTCCATGTCGGGGAGCGACTTTGTAGAAATGTTTGTGGGCGTAGGTGCGAGCCGTGTGCGCGACTTATTTGAAAAAGCTAAGGCCAAAGCACCCTGTATCATCTTTATAGACGAAATTGACGCCATCGGTCGCGCTCGAAGTGGTAAGGGCGTAATTGGCGGCAATGAGGAGCGCGAAAACACGCTCAACCAGCTACTGACGGAAATGGACGGCTTCGGCACAAATAGCGGTGTTATCATACTAGCCGCAACCAACCGCGTAGATATCCTCGACAAAGCATTGCTACGTGCTGGACGTTTCGACCGACAAATTCACGTAGAGCTACCTGAATTGAAAGAGCGTGTGGCTATCTTTGGCGTACACTTGCGCCCATTGAAGGTAGACCAATCGCTTGACGTGGAAACACTTGCCCGACAAACACCAGGCTTTTCAGGAGCAGATATAGCCAACGTATGCAACGAGGCTGCACTCATCGCTGCACGTAAGAATAAAGCAAGCGTGGGGCACCAAGAGTTTCTCGATGCGGTAGACCGCATTATCGGTGGCCTCGAAAAGAAGAGCAAAGTGATGACCGAAGCTGAAAAGCGCACCATCGCCTTGCACGAAGCTGGCCATGCCGTCGTGTCGTGGTTCTTAGAAT
Organism: Bacteroidales bacterium; assembly: GCA_030528715.1. GTDB lineage: Bacteria > Bacteroidota > Bacteroidia > Bacteroidales > Bacteroidaceae > Alloprevotella. The sequence goes on from JAUMYJ010000001.1 coordinate 84,901, forward strand.
ATGCCAATCCACTAGTAAAGGTTACTATCGTGCCTCGTGGCCAAGCACTAGGCGCAGCATGGTATATGCCCGAAGAACGCAACATCACGACCGAAGAACAAATGTTACACGAAATATGCGCCACGCTGGGTGGTCGTGCCGCCGAAGAGGTGTTCCTAGGCAAAGTATCGTCAGGTGCACTCAACGACTTAGAACGTGTGACCAAACGCGTATATAGCATGGTGGCCTTCTTGGGTATGAGTCCTCAACTCTACAATATGAGCTTCTACAACCAAGAAGCACAATTCGCCAAGCCCTATTCAGAGCGCACAGCCGAGCTCATTGACACCGAAGTAAAAAACATCATTACTAAGGAGTACGAGCGCGCTATGGCCATTCTTCGCGAACATAGTGAGGGACACGCTAAACTGACACAACTCTTAATGGAGCGCGAGGTTATTTTCACCGCTGACATGGAGGCCATCTTTGGTGCACGCCCTTGGAAAAGTCGCACCGATGTGCTCATCGAAGAAGAAACACAGCGTAAGGCCAAAGAAGTTGCTCAAATCATTGCAGAACATGAGCCTCAGGCCGTAGAGCCATCAACAGACAGCGTGCCTGAGCAAAGCCCCACTGCCACTGAGGACAATAACACAAACGAATCTACCCCTCATGCCTAACATTCTTGTCCGCACTTTCTCGGGTCTTGTCTACGTAGCCCTCGTAGTGGCTCCACTCTATGGAGGCATCAGTGCTTTTGTACCTATCTTTGCAGCATTCTCTGCATTGTGTGTATGGGAGTTTGGAACATTACTCAACCGACATGCTGGCAGCCAGATTAACCGCTTCATCAGTGCCGTTGCAGCCGTTTATCTCTTTCTAGCATTCTTTGTTTATACACTAGGCTTTACGACAGCAGTTATCTTTGTGCCCTACTTGGCCACACTGCTCTACTTGCTCATCAGCGAGCTTTACCTAGCGCATGCTAACCCACTCAAAAATTGGGCGTATGCCTTTGCTGCACAGCTCTACATCGCTCTGCCGTTTGCCCTACTGACTATTTTAGCCATACAAACGAATGAAGACGGACACCCTTACTTCAACCACACCTTGCCACTAGCCATTTTTATATTCTTATGGTTAAGTGATACAGGTGCTTACCTCTTTGGCTCATCATTGAGTCGATTTATACCTGCCAAGTTGTTTCCACGCATCTCGCCCAATAAGTCTTGGATAGGTACTGTGGGTGGTATAGCCACAGCTGTGGGTGCTGGTGCCCTTATCAGCGTATGCCCAGCCCACGGCACCTTTGGCCTTTGGCAATGGATGGGTTTTGCAGCGGTAGTCGCCACTTTTGGCACATGGGGCGACTTGGTAGAGAGCTTACTCAAACGACAGCTCGGTGTCAAAGATAGTGGCCGCATCATGCCAGGACATGGAGGCGCACTCGACCGATTCGATAGTTTCTTGCTAGCAGCACCTGCGGCACTCATCTATATATACACCCTCTCACAGCTATAAACATGAAATTTATATCGTGGAACGTCAATGGCCTACGCGCTTGTTACGACAAGGGATTTGTAGACATCATGAAAGGCCTTGATGCCGATTTCTTTTGCTTGCAAGAGACCAAAATGCAAGCAGGGCAGCTTGATGCTGACATTGAGGGCTACCATTCTTTTTGGTGCTATGCCGAAAAAAAAGGTTATTCGGGTACTGCCATCTACACCAAGCACGAGCCGTTAAGTGTACGCTATGGCTTGGGGATTGAGGAGCACGACCACGAGGGGCGTGTTATAACCCTAGAAATGCCCACTTTCTATCTCGTCACCGTTTACACGCCCAACGCACAAGATGGCTTGCGTCGCTTAGATTATCGCATGACGTGGGACGATGCCTTCCGTGCACACCTGCAAGCTCTTGATGCCCATAAGCCCGTAGTAGTATGTGGCGACCTCAATGTAGCCCATCAAGAGATTGACCTTAAAAACCCCAAGACCAATCGCAAGAACGCAGGCTTTACCGATGAAGAGCGGGCTAAATTTACACTACTGCTCGAAGCTGGCTTTACCGACACTTTCCGCTACTTTTATCCCGACACCGAGGATGTTTACTCGTGGTGGAGCTACCGATTTCAAGCGCGTGCCAAAAACGCAGGCTGGCGTATTGACTATTTTCTTGCAAGCAATCGCCTACAATCCAAGCTCACTTCGGCACACATCCACACCGACATTTTAGGCTCAGACCATTGCCCAGTAGAGGTGTGTATTGACCTGCCCTAAACACTAATCACTATGCGTTTTGCGCTTGCCCTACTCTTCGCATTAAGCACGCTCACTGGCCTAGCTCAGGTTTCTGTACCTTGGTCTCCGCAACAGCTGCCAGCTTCACTCACCACTAAGGAGGCACGCCTAGAATACCTTGCCAAACACTACTGGGACAACACTAATTTTAGCGATGCCGATGCCCTAGTTGCCGACTCGTCAAGTGAGCAGGCTTTTGTTGATTTTGCCCACCTGCTACCATTGCTCACACCTGCCCAATGGCACACGAGTTTTTCAGCCCTACTACATTATATCAATGGCCGTGAAGCTCTACTCACACACTACCGCCACTTGGCACTAAAATACCTTTTTGCGCCTTATTCTCCTTTTGCCAACGAAGATGCCTATTTGACTTTCCTACGCACACTCATCAGTGCTAACTATGCTACCGATTACGAGCGCAATGAGGCTACACGCTTAGCAGAGCAAGCCATTGGCATGCCCATGCTAGACATGAGCATCGTGACGAGTCAAGGCGACACGACACATCTGACTGCTGTCGTGGGGCAAGAAGCCTTACTTTGGCTCTTCGACCCCGAGTGCGAAACCTGCCACACCATGCAACAAACACTGGCAGAGCGCACAGACCTCCCCCCTATCGTAGCCTTATACACTGGTGACAGCCCTGAACGCTATGTGGCAGCTATTGGCAACATGCCTGCCACATGGAGCATTGCTACACCGAGCTCACCCCTTCCTCTCGAACACCTCTACAACACACAAACGCGCCCTGCCCTCTATCTCATTCGCGAGGGACGCATCGCATGGCGTGGCTACCACCTTCCCAACACAACCGCTCTATGACTCCTAACATGCCTTCGGCTAACGCCCTACTACCCACGCCTGGCGTGCGCAACATCATGTTCATCTGCTTAGCCGTATTCTTAGCACAGCAAGTGTTTGCAAACGCACATTGGGTAGAAATGTGCCAGCTCCACTTTTTTAAGGCCTCCGACTTTGCACCATGGCAATTCGTCAGCTACCAATTTATGCACGGCTCGTTTGGCCACTTGTTTTGGAACATGTTTGGCCTTTGGATGTTTGGCCGTCATGTTGAGCAGGTTTTTGGTACACGGCGCTTTGTAGTCTACTACCTCATTTGTGGCGTTGGTGCTGGCTTAGTGCAAGAGGGTTTTCAGCTAACACAATACTACATGCAAGGGCTACACTTATTTCAGGGCGTAGCCACTCCCTTTGGCACGATTATGCCTATGGATGTCTACCTCAATCAATGGGGCATGGTAGGTGCTTCGGGCAGTATCTATGGCGTATTGATGGCCGTAGCCTTGCTCTACCCCAACGAGCGCATTCTACTACTCATCCCCCCTATACCACTCAAAATCAAATACTACGTAGCAGGCATCATCGCTCTTGAGCTATGGAGTTCATTTACCATTGATAGCAACGTGGCCCACTTTGCCCACCTCGGAGGTATGTTGTTTGGTTGGCTGCTCATGCGCTATTGGCGTAGTCAAGCTAAACGTGAGCGTGTGCGTGTTATTTTTCCCAATGGGAAAATGTCCGATGTACGCTCTGGGGGAGGGCTATTACAGCGCATACGCCACTGGCTAGGCCTTACAGACGATGTAGCACCACCACCTCCAAATGCTTATGAGGCCACTGCACCACGCACCCCTCACTCAGCAGACCACGCTTTCAACACGCAGCGTCACACCGAGGCCGAAGCCATAGACCACCTTTTAGACAAAATCAAAGCACACGGCTACGACAGCTTGACCAAAGAAGAAAAACAACGCCTCTTTGAGTTTAGTCAAAAGCAACGCTAAACGGCTCTTCTGTCCTTACTTGATTTCTCAAACGCCATGCCTCATATTTCACACCGCCTACGGCCTTGGTGGCGTCGCTATGGCAAGGCCGTACTTTTAGCAGCTACGGCCTGCACCATTTTGGGCTTGTGGATAACAGCAGCTGTGCCATGGCTACACCCACAACAGTGGCCACGGCTCTCTACACTAGGGCTCACTTTCCCACTATGGCTTGGTGTCACATTTGCTTGGCTTTTCTTTTGGCTCATGGCCTCATGGCGATGGGCAGCTTTGCCACTTGCAGGTATCGTATTGTGCTGGGGTAGCGTGCGGCTCTATTGCCCACTCAATCTGCCTACGACACATCAGCCCGACACCGCTATCACGCTCATGAGTTTCAACACACGCGCCTTTGGCGAGGGTCAGCGCGATAGTGTCACACACGAAAACTTTGTGGCACAATACATCGCGTGGCAACAGCCCGACATCGTAGCCGTGCAAGAAGCACTCCCCATGAGTGACACCTATTGGCAGGCTCAAAACCGCCACGTGTTAGCTGCCTTACCACATTGGGCTAGCTATGCTGAGCCAGCTGTAGGCATTTTCTCGCGCTTCCCTATTGTTAAGCAGCAACGCTTGGTGAAAGACTTTGGTAATGGTTCAGCAGCCTTTTGGCTGTGTATAGCACCGCAAGACACCATCATCGTCATCGTAAGCCACCTCAAAAGCTTTGCTCTATCGCAGCAGCAGCAAGCCGTAGAACAGGCTGTGACCGACCACGACCGCGCCCGAAGCCTCCTGCCACAGCTCTTTCGCAAACTCGTACGCCCTGCCAAGATACGTGCCAAGCAGGCAGATACTATCGCCCACTTCATTGCCCAGCAAACATTGCCCATCATCTCGTGTGGCGACTTCAACGACACCCCCATAAGCTACACCTACCGCCGCATGCGTGGTGCGCTCCACGATGCCTTTGTAGCCATAGGCTATGGCCCAGGCTACACCTATCGGCGGCGTGCCATCCAAGTGCGTATAGACCACATACACCACAGCGCACACTTTCGCGCCCATAATGCACACATTGACCAAAGCTGCGAACTGAGCGACCATCACCCCATCTTTGTAAGCCTCACACGCCAGCCCTAAACCGACATTGCCCATACACTCTGCCATGGTGCTAGCCTACTACTAGCACCATGGCAGAGTGTATGTTTTTATGCCTAGCTAACCTCTCTGGCAGCCTGCATACACATGTGTATGTGTAGCATACTCTCCCCCTTACACAGCTTCACAAGCTCGCTTTACACCAATAGCTTTTTGCTACACCCAAACGACACTTTGCCACCACACAATGGAAGATTTTGTAAGAAAAACTCATTTTTATTTGGCTATATCGTATGTTTTTCAGAAATTTGCAATTATCACATCTGTGTTACATACCAATGCAGAGTATTTTAATACACAAACCATAATTTCACTAAATCTTCTACCCATGAAGCAAATCTACTACACATTGATGTGCAAGCGTAGCATACAGCTCGCATGCACCTTGCTTGTGGCAGCGTTTACGAGCTTAATGGCCTATGGACAAAGTAACCTAGATGCTTTAGCACGTGTCCAAACCTCGGAAACCATACCTACAGAGACAGAGTGGCCTGCCGATGTCAAATGGCAATACCTGACCATCCACAACAATCGTTACCCACTGCAATACACGCCGAGTCAATCAGAGATTCCGCTCACCTCAGGTATGACATCGACCTACACAGACAACCACCTATGGGCTATCATTGGCACGCCTGCCGAAGGATATCGCATCTACAACAAAGCGGCTGGTCCTAGCAAAGTGTTATCATCGCCTAAGGGCAACTTGAATGGTAAGCCTATTCTTAAAGACCTCTCAACGCTTGCAGCAACCGACATCGAGCGCTGGCGTTTCTTGATGGGACATAACTCTGTAAAAGGCTCAGTCTACATTGCTGAGCAAGGCACAAACAACCGCATGAACCGCAACGGCAGTAAATTAAGCTTTTGGTCGGGTGCAGATGGAGGCTCAGCGTTCTTGTCATTCCCAGTCAATGCCACCACACCACCCACTCAAGCCATCCGCACAAGCTATAGCCAACTTACGACTGCTAATCTCGCCATAAACATCAAAGCTGGGGCTCGCTTTATGTTCCATGAAACATTCGGCAGCGTAGATGGTTATATGTTTGATGATGGCTACCGCAGTACCGTGCAAATCAAGCAAGCTCGTCCTATACTCAACTTTCCCCCACACATCAACTACGCATGGGAGCTCGTAGCTACCGCAGAGGATGACGTTTTCAACGTTAAAAATGTTGGTACGAACCGCTTCGTAGGTGATGTAACAGCACAAGGAGAACTACCCGTAAACCTCGTGACCAGTGCCGAACAAGCCATGAAAGTGCAAGTTGTCATAGACAACAGTCGCGTAGCCATCCGACGTAAAGACCCTATAGGTAGCGATGTGATGTTTTTTCACGGCTTTGGGTCAAGAAATGATGACAAGAGCAACCGCTTCGTAGTATTCAGAAATTCACAGAGTGCCTACCAATTAATCCCCATACAAACAGCAGAGCCTACGGCAACTCCCACAGTCAACATAACCGTACAGCACGAAGGTATCGGCACTAATGGTGCAAGCAGTATAGGAACAACAACCGCCAGCCTCTATTCTGGACAAACGCTTATTCCTGCTTTCTTCAATCCTATTCTACAAGATGTAACAGCCTTCGCAGCCGTTGGTAGCTCTGAGGATAATACGTTCAAGCTGACCTACAACCTGCCTTTCGACCTCACGACAGACATCAGCAACCCTATATGGCAAGGCATGCAATTACATCGTACCAATAAATTTACAATTGCTGCCAACGCAGCAGGTACAGAGCTAGAACTCCACTCTGCTGCTTCGGCTGCCTCGCGCATCACAGACCCCACGCTATGGGTCGTAACAGGTAACCTTGTTGATGGTTTTAAGATTTACAACAAGCTCCATGGCACTGGCAAAGTATTGTATTCTGACAATGCTAACAATGGCACATATGTCAAGTTGGGCGATGCTACGGAACATGCTAGCAGTGTATTCTTCATAGCCAACCACGGCAATGGTTATGTCGTCTATCGCAAGAAGACTCCTAACGGACAAGCCTATTTCAACAACTTTAGTGGCGCAGGCAAAGTGCGCTATTGGCAATCGGCAGACGATGGCTCTATGGTATTCTTTACCAATCAAGCCACACTCATCAACGATGCGAAGACTACCATTGCCGAAGCACTCACGCCTTACGAAGCTACCAAAGACGCAGGCTACATTGGCTCACTCTCTACGGCAGACTACAATGCACTCAATAACCAAATTGGTAGCCTAAACTCTCTAGAAGACTTGATTCATTGGAATAACGAGATCAAGGCAAAACAAATGCCCTACCATCCTGGTCGCTTCTATCGTATCCTCTTTAAAGACAATACAAACAAACGTATCAAAGTTGCTTATAGTAACGACCAAATCAACGCATACACTTCTACAGACAATGATGTGGCCTCCCTATGGCAATTGAGTGGTGAGAGCACTGCTATCAAATTAAGCAACCCTAACACTGGCAAGTACACCGCATTTAGCCCTGGGGGCTTGTATCTGAACAATAAGGATGAAGCCACCGCTGCTACACACGAACTCATGCAAGGCAATGACCCTGTAGCGCGTGTATTGAAGCTAGGAACCTCATTCATTGGCCTAAACAACCCTGATCAAGAAACGAGTTCTTTGGGACAGAGCATTGCAATCAATGTGCCCAATGCTCAATTCTACCTCCAAGAGGTAGCGACTCACGACGTGACCATTACCGATGCTGGTTATGCCACGATGACACTACCCTTTGCCGTGACCCTACCTACTGGCCTCAAAGCCATGATCATCACTAGCGTCAATGCAACGCATGCACAACTCACGACCTTGGCCGAAGCGACCCAAGTCGTACCTGCCAACACTCCCGTAGTGCTACAAGGTACACCAGGCATCTACACACTGACCATCGCCTACGACGATGCTACATCAGCCCCATCAAACAACCTGCTCGATGGTGTCACAGCACCAGGCGCGCTGACCGAGGCTGACTACATCTTCGCCAAGCCCGATGGAGAGGCTGCTGGCTTCTACCGCACATCTAGTGCCATTGATACGTTTGGCCCCAACAAAGCTATCTTGCGCGGTGCTAATGCTAACCCATCATCGGGTGCAGCACTACTCTTTGGCGACATCACCACAGGCCTTCACACAGCTACGACCCAAACGCAAGCCACTATCTACTACAACCTACAAGGCCAGCGCGTAGCACAGCCCACACGTGGTATCTACATCACTAGTGAGGGTAAAAAGGTCATAATAAAATAACACGCAACGTACTTAACAGACAATAGCATGAAACAATACATGGCTCCTAAGGCTACTAGCGTGGCCTATCCTCAGCTGATGGAGGATATCATCAAGACATCAACCATACGTGTTGATCCAAGCCAAGCACTTGGCCGTCGCTTCCACGACACGTGGGACTTCAATGCTGACCTCAGTGCTGGCATCGAAGACGAGTAAGCCACGCGTTTACAGTAAAACCATACATTCAGTGGCTGCATCATCTCTCTTATGAGATGGTGCAGCCACGCACTATCAGACACAATGCTAGGCCATACCTACAAAAAGAGCTGCATCGCAACGCATAAACGTTAGCCGATGCAGCTTTATTTTTTATTTGAGGAAAACCCTTAGGCTTGTCCGCCAGGCACACCAAATGGCGTAGCAGTATTGCCCACACCAGCAGGTGCGTCTTCTGGCATGCCTAGATTGATGGTGCCAAAAGCAGCTTCGTAACGTGCTACATTTTCTTGTAGGGCAAGGAGTAAGCGCTTGGCATGTTCGGGTGCCATCACAATACGGCTCTTCACGCCAGCCTTTGGCACGCCAGGGAGCACGCGGATAAAGTCAAAGACCATTTCGGCACTCGAATGCGTAATGAGTGCTAAGTTGGTATAGATACCTTCTGCGACTTCGGGTGTGAGCTCAATTTGGAGCTGGCCATCTTGGATTTCGTTTTCTGCCATGAGTTTGTTGATTTTTATAGAGTTGTTATTTTGTTTTTCAGCCTTCTTGTCAGCGCAAAGCAATGCGCCAGCTTAGCCAAAGACAAAGATAAACAAAATTATCGAAAACAACGTGATTTAGGTGCGAAATAATACACCCATTACACTTCACGTCCCAAGAGCGAGTCTAATACAATAGACAATTCTCACTTTCGACAGTATCGGCCAATTGCAGATGCACGTTAAAGGGTATATCTACGAGCATTTCAGACAGTTGTACCTCCTGCTTAATAAAGTCTCTCAACTGAAACACTTTTTGGCGCGTTTTGTAGAGCGATTGCGTAAACGTCAAGTCTTGCGATAACTTGCCTAGCATTTCATCACGTCTAACCTTGTCTAAAAAACCAGCAGGATCTTTGGGGGGCAAACATGCGATAATAGCCGTTATCTTTACCTTTTTTGGGGTATACTTGGGACAAAGCGACAGCCACATGTGTATTTTGAGCCAAGAGAATACGATTTGCTTTGCAGCCTTATAAATGTCTTGAGAACTAAATGTAGATTTTAGCTCAACCAACACGACATGACAACGAGACGCTTCATCACAGAGTGCAATACCATCGCAATTGGCATCTTCAAACCAAAAATCTGCTACTTTTTTATCTATCTGTGCGCCTTTTAGCATGCTTTGCCAGTTGCTATACAGTGCTGGGGCGATGCTATAATAGCGCTTGGAGAGGTGTAGCATTAGGCCTTTAAGTTTTGCCTTAGGGCTAGATTCACACACCTCCCATACACTATCGTGTGCGGCAATGCCATTGGGAAAGTTGGCATAAAATGCTGTTATCATAGTCCAAACTACGCTTGTTCCCTCAACCAGTTACTGATGCGCTCACCGTTGGCTACATCTTCATTAAGCACATCAAAAAACGTTTTAAACGATATGCCCGATGAAAAATCTGTTTCGCTCACGATACGCGTTATACCATCGTCTTCGCGACAGAAATAATAAGCAGAGAAACCTTGTGTAGCAAACGTACAGCTAGGGTCTATACCGCGTGCTTGACAGGCTTGTTCAAAAGCACGTTTTGTATCTTCATGATGCTCGCTTTCAAACGTCTCTCGAAGTTTTCCAAGCATGATAAGCTCATTCACCCTACGCAAGAAGTAGTCGCTATGCGTTGTAATTTGCATGTGTGTTCCCACCGCTTTTAAGCGTGCAACGACATCAGCCATTTTACGCTGCTTCAAAGGGTGAAGGTGTGCTTCAGGTTCTTCAAAAAGTAACGCAGTCGTCCCCATATCTCGTTTCCCGATGAGGAAAGCCAATGGCCCCAATTCTCTGACAGAAGCCGCAGAGGCCGATACGGGCATCTCCACATCATCGCTCGTAATATAAAAGAACTCACCATCTTTGCGCTCTATACGTCCTCCTATGACGTTCGCGATGGTAGCATCTAATTGCTCATAACGTTCATCTAAATCTGGGTAATAAGACAAACCTCTAAACCATTGCTGATAGCGTCTGTATAAGCCTGTGAGAGGATAGACCTGTTCTGTCAATGCTACGGCACGTGCAGGTGGTAAAATATAGGCTTGTCTCAACGCATCATAGCTACCAAAAATCTTTTGTATCAGCGCATGGCGTAAGAGAAACGCAAAAGGCGACTCCTCACCAACTTGTCCAGTAGCACTGATGTTATAAGACAAGTCATCTAGTGTGAGCTTATAATACAGATCTTCTTTATTGACGAGACCTTTGAGACTAGCGGTGTAGTCAATACGAAACGTACCATTCTTTTGCGGAGGCAAGAAAATCCGTAATATAGCGCTAAATTCTTCATGATTGAGCATGTCACGAAGATAACGTATCGCATCATCTTTAGAGAGCCATTCTTCGAGTTCTTGCTGGTCTATTTCTATGGCAACACCTGCATCATCTTTCCACATGTGCTGCATTTGGTTAAAATCGTAATTTTGCTCTTCAAAAAAACGATTGAGCCTCTGACTATCCAAAAGAAACTCATAGATATAGTGACAGAGCATGGCCACATAGCTTTTTCCTAAGCCTGACTCACCCAAAAAGAGCATTACGGGCGACAATGTAATTTGAGCGTTTTCGATGCTCCCAAGTTTCTTTATATCTATCCTTAGTGTTTCCATATCTACACTACTTTGCACTCGCATATACTCTTTATGCACTTCTTTGCACTCACAAAGGTACAAAAAAAACACAAAGCAGTTAGCTGCGATCATAAAATATCATGTAAAAAACATGCATTTAACCCTATAAACTTTACACTTCACGTCCCAAGAGCGAGTTAGCAAAGTCCCAAATGGCCTGCTTGCGCTCAGTAGGTACATCGATGGCATCGAGGTAGGCTTTGGCCTTGGTGTAGTAGGCATTAATAGCTGTTTGACAGAGGGTGTCTACACCTACGTGGCGGTAAAGGGCTAGCACGGCAGCGATTTTGGCATCGGCTTGGGCTGAGTCGTTGGTAGCCCACCAATGTTCAAGCTGTACGCGCTGCTGTGGTGTAGCACACTGCCAAGCGTTAATGGCGAGGTAGGTTTTCTTATTGCACAAGATATCGCCCCCAATGCGTTTGCCAAAGCTCTCGGCTGTGCCAAAACAATCAAGGTAGTCGTCTTGCAACTGAAAAGCGATACCGATTTCCTCTCCAAAGCGGTAGAGCAATTGAGCCGCTTCGGGTGTGGCACCTGCCAACATGCCACCTAGCTGCATGGCACACGCCACGAGGACGGAAGTTTTGAGGCGTATCATTTCGAGGTACTCGGCCTCAGACACATCGGTGCGCAGCTCAAAATTCATATCCATCTGCTGGCCTTCGCCAATTTCGAGTGCCGTGCGTGTAAAGCATTCGAGTGCGGCAGGCGTGATGTTAGGGCAAGCCAAGAGGTGCTGATAGGCCAAAACAAGCATAGAGTCACCCGACAATATGGCCGTATTATCGTTCCACTTACGGTGTACGGTGGGCTGCCCACGCCGCACAAGGGCACGATCCATAAGGTCGTCATGCAAGAGCGTATAGTTGTGATAGGTTTCGAGCCCCAAGGCGGCAGGCATCGGCACGAGGTCGGTACGGCCGCTCATCATTTGATAAGCCAAGAGTAAGAATACGGGGCGAATACGCTTGCCACCAAGCGACAGCACATAGGCGATAGGCTCATAGAGCCCTTCGGGTTGGGTGGGATAGTGCTGGCTAGCAAGTGCAGTATTGACGTCACGAATGAGTTGTTCAAAAATCATAGCTCGAAGCGATTGATAAAGATGAGGTGTGAGGTAATGGCGTTAATATTGCTGTGTAACGGGCATTATACATATTGGCTAGCCAAGGGTTTGTTTAGCCCTATACTCCTAGCGACAAGCCCTAGGCCTAGGGCTCGGGCATAAAATGCACAGGCAGTGTGACAGCCACAGGCACAGCTTGGCCAGCCGCATTGCGGCCAGGCCTCCATTGAGGCAGTGTCTTCACGGCACCTAGGGCAGAAGCGTCTAGCATGCGGTCGCCCGAAGATTGCTCAATACGGGCTTCTTTGACCTGGCCATCTGTATCTACAACAAAGGCCACAAGCACGACACCCATGGTTTTCTTTGCACGCCAAGCCGAGGGGTAGACCACGCGCTCGTCTAGCCACTTCATGAGGGCTTGCAGGCCGCCTGGAAAGTCGGGAAGTATGGTGACTTTGTCTGTCACAACGAGCGTAGGATTTACAAGATCTTGGCCAAGATCTTCGGGGGGGTCTTCATCGGCTGCTGCCCCTGCAAAAATGAGCGCATCGTGTAGGTGCTTTACGATGCTGGGTGTGCCTAGCGTTAGCACGTCAGAGTGACTCACTTGGTTGCTTATGGTAGGTGTGGTACTGGCAGCCTTAGGCGGCAGTTTAGCAACGGCCGTGCGGCGACGGCCAGCAGCCACAGCATGGAGCTCATGCCCCTCTTGGGTAGGGCTGGCAAGGTCGGCCAAGACTTCTAGGTTTATTTCGCCCTCTTCCATGAGTTTAGATTTAGCCCACTGCCAGCCAACAAGGCTAGCTACGATGGCGACCCCGATAGCCACAATCACAGCTAGCACAAAGGCATAGCGATGCCCTGCACGCTGCCTTAGACGATAGGCACCATATTGCTTGTTGCGCCCCTCAAAAACGAGTTCGCACCAAGCTTGCGAAAATAAACTGTCGGACTGCACGTTATGGTTAATAAGATGGAGATACAGGCGTAGAGCTCACTCAAAGGGCACTTGCTTGTGCTAAAATCAATTTTGCTAGTACAAAAATACGCCCAATTCTGCAAATTGTGCTATCTTTGGTCTACTTTTTAAGCATTTCAATGAAAATTCTATCTTTCGTCCTCACCCTAAGCCTTTGGGGTAGCCTTTGCACAGGGCTGCTAGGGCATGGTAGTGGCTTGGCGCAAGCACAAGTACGCACAGCAGCCTATCACTACCTATCACTACCAACCTCAGCACATAACGCTGCGCTAGGTGGCACACATCAATCGCTCATCGCCGACGATGCTACGCTTACGATGGGCAACCCTGCCCTACTAGCCACCTTAGGTGGGCGCACACTAACAGCAGGCTTTATGACCTATTTGGGCAGTAGCCGTGCTTATAGTATAGCTTACTCGCAGCCCATAAGCCGCAGGCATACCTTTGGCATCTCTGGACAATTGATGGACTACGGCCAGCAAACACACACCGATGCCGCTGGCAATACACTAGGCACACTCACGACAAAAGACTTTGTGCTAGGTGGTCGCTACGCCTACCTCTTAAACGACCGCTGGGTGGGGGGCGCAGCACTCCACTTACTATACAGCCGCTTAGGAAGCTACTCGGCCATGGCCATGGCCGTAGATGTAGGGCTAAACTACTACGATGAGGCAGCAGGCAACTCGTTTTCGGTAGTGCTAAAAAATGTAGGTACACAGCTCAAAAAATATAGCGAAACGGCCACAGACGACAACCTACCCTTCGACCTACAAGCCAGCTATACCCACAAACTACAAGGTGCGCCACTGCGCCTATCAATAACTTTGACCGACCTCACACGGTGGAGCAACAACTACTACTACCGTATAGACTCTACGGCAACAGACGGCTTTGTGAAGAAACTGACCAACCACCTCACGCTAGGTGTAGACCTACTAGCGACCAAAAACGTCTACGTGGCCGCGGGCTATAATTTTCGTCGCGGACGTGAACTCAAAGCTGCTAGTGCTGGAAAAGGTGCTGGTCTCTCGCTCGGGGCAGGCCTCACAGCACAACGCTTCTCGGTAGATGTGGCCTATGCCAAATACCATGTTAGCAGTAGCTCGGTGTTGATAAATGTGTCTTATAAGTTTTAAGCAAATCTGAATATACATACTCAAATCACATGAACAAAATAATCGTAGCCATTGACGGGCATTCGTCGTGTGGCAAAAGTACTATGGCCAAGGCCTTAGCACGTGCAGTAGGATATATTTACGTAGATACTGGAGCGATGTATCGCGCAGTAGCTTTGTATGCCCTACGCCACGGCCTAGTACACAACAATCGCCTAGACGAGACCGCACTCGAAGCTGCATTACCCCAAATAAACATTCACTTTGCCCACAGCAGCGAAAGCGAGCTACCCACAGTGCGCCTCAATGGGGAAGATGTAGAGGAGGCAATACGTACACTCGAAGTATCGCAGTGGGTAAGTCCCGTAGCCGCAATGCCTGCCGTACGTGCTAAACTTACTGCCCTACAACAGCAAATGGGAGAAGCTAAGGGTATCGTAATGGACGGGCGCGATATAGGCACGACAGTCTTTCCACAAGCCGAGCTCAAAATCTTTGTCACAGCATCGGCCGAAGTACGCGCACAACGTCGGTATGACGAGCTAATGGCTAAGGGAACATGTGTAGACTACGCTAGCATTCTCGAAAACGTACGCCAACGCGACCACATCGACAGCACACGTGAAATAAGCCCCCTACGCCAAGCCAAAGATGCCCGCGTGCTAGACAATAGCCAGATGACACGCGAGGCACAGCAAGCGTGGCTCATGGCACAGTTTCGCAGTGCCGCCTGCCCCTGCACAGAGTAATGCGTAAGCCGACCATTACCTAGGCGTAAAACATACTATCGCCCCTGCATCGGTGCTACATCAGTGGACTACGGATAGCCTTATACTCCCACAGTGCAACAACACAAAGACAAGTATCTAACTCACTTTTAGGGAATTTCCCAAAGAGATAATTTGGCCATTAGTGTATTTTTTACGAACTTTGTGCTGTTATAACTGAACCAAACCAGGGCAAGCACGCCCGTCAATGTAGTCACATCAGTGGCTGACGTATCGCGCTCCCCTAAGCAGTTACAAGGCTTGGTAAGACAAGTGTGACTGTGCGGTGCACGTGTGCATCTGTTGGTTCGAAAGCTATATGTAATGACAAAAAAAACAATTACAATTACCCTTTTAAGTCTTGCATTGCTCGGCTCTACCATGGCTCAAAACATCGTAGGCAAAGCGACTTACTATGCAGACAAATTTCACGGCCGCAAAACGAGCAACGGCGAAATCTATAACAAACACGCCTACACTGCGGCTCACCTCAAACTTCCTTTTGGCACACAGCTACTCGTGCGCAACCCACGCAATGGCAAAGAGGTTGTAGTAACGGTTAACGATCGTGGCCCTTACAACCGCCACGCCGTGCTTGACTTATCGCGTGCAGCAGCACGAGAATTAGGCACATTAGCTTCAGGTATCGCTCCGGTAGAAATCACCATACTAGGGCAAGCCAATAGTAATGAAGCACTACGCCCAGGTGTTATCAACCGCTTCTTTGCTAAAAATAACGTGTGGGAGCAAGCCACTAACACAGCAACTGCTAAGGAAGGAAAAACACTGACCGACCTAGCCACGCCATTTAAGCAAGAAATGCAACGCACGATTGAAGCCAACCGCAGCTGGCATGCTGTGAATGAAATGATGACGGCTAAAAAATAAGTGTACCCAGTACTAAAAAATAATCCATGCTACACACAAGTGCAAAAGCACTTATGTGTAGCACTTTACATTAAAAACGGCTAGATGTGCCTAGCCATTTATGCACTTACATTCAAATCGTATTGAGCTATGTATCACCACTTATGCGTATTCTTCGCCCTGCTAGCATGGGGGACACTGACTGCCACCCCCAAACACACACCAAAATTACGCTGTGGCACGTGTGAAAACATGCTGGCGAGTCCACATAGGCCACAACACCACACCTCAAAGAGCGTAGCCTCTAAGGTACACACGATACAAGCCGAAGAAAACACATACATCGACCTGCTCATCGTCTACGATGATAAAGGCAAAGCCATAGCCGAAGCCGCAGGTGGTATAACACCACACGTGGAGCAAATCATCACACGCAGCAATCGCGTGATGAACAACTCGGGTATCAAAGCTCAATTTCGCTGTGTAGGCACCTATCACTGGCCCCAAGAGATAGAAAGCCTAAACCAAGGCCTAGACCTCGGCATCACACACCTACTCAACGCGCTGCCCATTGAGCAAAAGCGCCGTGAGACACAAGCAGACATCGTTATTATCTGTTCGGAGCCACTCAACAACGGACACGATGGCATAGCGATTTCTGAGGCCGATGCCACGACAGCCGTAGCCTCAGTACGCGCCTCGGCAGCCCATACCAGCTACACCGTAGCACACGAAATAGGACACATCTTTGGTTGCCAGCATTCAAGAGAGTCTTTTGACAAGGGTGTACACGAATATGCCGTAGGTGCTACACGTGCCCCCTACTATACAGTCATGGGCTTTGGTGACCAAGAAGGACTCACAGAGCGTATCCCATATTCTCTGGCCCGACATCGGTATGGCAAGGCGTAGTCATGGGCTCTGAAACTGAAAACTGCGTACGCAAAATCAATGAACGACTGGCTGAGGTAAGCCAGTTTAGCACACTTAGCGAAGTAGGCTATCAACTTAGCCGTACAACATGGGAGATAGATCATTTGGCACACAGCACAGACATTACGCTCACGACCAATACCTTCTACTTCATCAAAAGTAGTGCACCATGGCTCAAAGCGTCAAAGCACAATGGCTTTAACACCACAACTTTTACACTGTATGCTGACGCTAACCCTACGGCTACAACCCGAACGGCTACGCTAACGATTGAGGGCGACGAGAAGTTTGACTCGATTATGAAGGTGCGCTTATCGTGCGTGTAACCAATGACGCAGAGAGCCATACGTATCGTCTCTTGGCACCCTAAACTACACACCCTTCGTAAAACAAAGAGCAGCATAAAAACTTAGCATAAGAAAAAAAGCCCAATTGCTACGACCTTAGTAGGTTATAGCAATTGGGCTTGATGAAGCTAACCATATCAACGGCGTTGGCGACGAACGGTAACGCGTGGTGTATTGCTTGTCGTAGCGGTAGCCTTAGTAGAAACTTTGCTAGCCTTAGTAGTTGCAGCATCGCGCTGAGCACGCTGGCGCGGCTGTTTGGTCTTGGTGGGCTTATCGGCCACTACCTTAGCAGGTGTAGCAGTAGTGTCGGTAAGCGTAGTTACCGTACGCGCTGTGTCACTACCAAAGACGTGCTGTCGCACATCGGCCATTTGCTTTTCGATAGTAGCTCGTTTTTGAAGTGTCACACTATCTGTGGTATTAATACCAAGGATTTGCCCCTGCATATTGTTGGTCTTATATACCTTACCCTCGTAACGACCAAGGGCGAAATAATCGGCCGCAGACATCGTAGAAGCGTTATTTATGTTGCTGACCATAAGTGGTAAGCGTGCTAAATACTCGGCTACATCGTCATAGCGCACCCAAAATAAAGGATTGCGCTGTGGCTCACCGCCAAACTCGTCCTGTCGTATCAAGACAGGGCAGAGTGCTTCTACTTTAGTATGAAACTGTGCCGTGCCAGCATCGTAATAGGTGGCTTCTTTCACAAAGTACATCGTAACCTCAGCCGAGGGTAAATCTGTGTCTAGCACGCGAGTACGGCCATCTTTGGTCTCGTAGTAGATGTGATAGGCGTCCATAAGGTCTTTCAGCTTTACCTGATGCGCTGCCGTAAAGCTCTCGACACCATTGAGGTTGTAAGCATAGGCCTTGACCTGCCCACGTAGCAACAGCTTAAATAGATAGGTAAATAGACTCATACTATTGCCCTGAGGCTCGGTAGGGTAGTAGAGCGGTGCATTGGCATCGGTAGTGAGGTCAAGCGTACGATAGAGGTCGCGACGCCAACTTACCTCCTCGGGCATACGAGGCTGCCCCGGAAACTGACGCGTGGTAGTAACCTTAGCAACAGACTGCGTGGTGGCCTTGGTAGCTTGCTGACGAACACGCGCAGGTGGCTGCGCTGTAAGTGTACTAAAAACGAAGCAGGCAATAAGGGTTAAACTAATGCGGATATTCATATCAGTATATATATGGCTGATGTGTGAGCGTTATTGTACGATAACATCTATGGCTTGTGGCAAATCACGACTGATACCATCGGGACCAGTAGCCTTAATACGCGTAATGATGAAGCGCTTGCCTGTGGCCAAAGTACGGAAGGTGTTGCGTTGCTCATCACTAAATTGGCCTCCGTTACTCGCACGTACCACAGCATTGCCTAAGTTATCGTAAAAGATTGTTTCAAAGCTGGTAACACGGAAAGGGATATTGAGCAAGCCATCATCAATCGCTGCATCAATACCCGTAGCAGCAAGCAGCGCAGCCTTAGGCAGACGCGAACGACCACCACCACGATAGGCTTGCACACCCGAAGCATTTTGATACGGGATAAAGGCAATAGGGTCGGGCAAACGACGCACCTTAAAGGCAAACTTACCCATCTCTTGCATACGGCCATCGGTCTTAGCCGATACCGTAATTGTAACCATTTGACCTGGCGTTACAGGCTTGATGCTATACTTGCCAGGAGCCGTTGGACGGAGTGTACCACCCGAAGCAGTAGCTACGATTTGATGCACCGCAACGCCTGGGATAGAAACGCTCAATGGGTTGTCATAGCCAGCATAAAGCACATTCATCATATCGGCCGCTACCGTTGCGCTAGGGGCTACCACGTGATATTTATACTTAAAATCACGACGTAGCATTTCACCCGTACCACTACGCATCTGAATATACCCACTGATGCTGCGCTCACCCTGCGTAGAAGCAGTCACTTCGTATAACCCACGGCTATTGGTCAAGCGCATACCATTGACAAACACCTCAGGGCGTTGCGTTGTATCAATAGCTGCTAACACTATTTGGGCAGAAAACTTACCCCCTTGCACTACGGTTTGTGCACTCGGTATCACAAACGCTTCAAGAGCATTAACACGCAAGTCTTTAACGTCTATATTATGTATCGTTTGTCGCAGTGCCTCTCCCTCTGCTTGACGCACATCGCTCTGCAACTTGGTAAGCAAAGCTAACGCAGCCGCAGCAGGCATATCGCCAAACATATAGTCAGGCCAAGCACGGCGGAGGCCATCAGCATCTTTGGGAACTTGCGTACTGAGGTTATCGCCCACAATACTGCGCTGCACCGAGTCGCTAATCAATGGCAATATATAAGCACGATAGTGGTCAATAGCTGCTTTTAGTTTATGGCCTTGACCATCTGCGACACTCAGCATTACAACGTTGGCTGCCTCGATATCATCTTTGCTTTCGAGATTGTTTGGGTCGGCATTGCTTCCGTCAGCTTGCTGAGCGATACGTAGTTTAAGTGCTTCGGCCAATTGATAGAGCTTTTGACTTTCAGCACGTATTGCCATAGCCTGCTCGTACCACTGCTTAGCTTTGGTAGGGTTGGCCTGCATTTGGGCTTCTAGACTTTGAAAGAGGCCGTCGTTGTGACGTGTAAGGTTAAGTGTGCTTTTAGTCAGTGTTTCTTGTATGAGGCTAAAACCTTTGAGCACATCGCTTGACACATTGAGTGCCAGCATTGCCAAAAGGACGATATACATCAAGTTTATCATCTTCTGGCGTGGCGAAACAGGTCTTTTCTTAAATCCCATGGGTGTGCTATTGTGGAGCGTTAGGCTGGGGGGTAACTTCACGCATATTTACCGTAAGCGCTTGTATCATGCGAGCATAAACATGATTAAGCTCTTCGATTTGCTCTGCCATACGGCGTGTTTGCTCATTGATACGATCAATAGTCCCTACCTGAGCACTAACACTTTTTAGCTGATGCTCATAAATCACGCTTATACCTGTAAGGGCACGATTGAGATTTTCCATTTCAGTATTATCTCGTGTCATTTGGCGACTCTGTTCTTCTACAAGGGCAAGCGTAGCATTGAGCGTTTGCATCTTTTCAATATAGGCTTGTGTTGCAGCTTCCATATCTGGCGAGAGTACAGCTTGAGCACGCTGCAATAACTCATCGTTAGCCGTACGAATGAGGGCTGCCAAATGCTCGCTTTCAAGACTCGGCTGTATAGGGAGGTCGGTAGCAGATGGTGTAGAGAGCACAGACGCCCCCTTGGGTACAGCAACACTAGACGTAGGCAAGGTTACTTCACCGCCATCATTCCACAAGCTATCATCACGCAAGATATCTTCGTCTTCTGGCAGGGCTTTGGGCAGTTCTTTACCTATTTCGGTCTTATCAAAAGGGCGGTCAAAGGCAGCCAAGAAAAACACAAATACCTCCATACCCATACCTACAAAAAGCATCAAATTGCCCCCAGGAAGGTGTGTAAGTTTAAAGAGAGCAGCAAGAATTACAATAGCCGCTCCCCAGCTATACGCATAGTTTAGAAACGTTTGGCCTGGCACGCTATCCATCCAGGCTTGCAAGCGAAGTATAGGGTTGATCTTACGCATGATGTGTATGCTTTCGATTATCTTGTTAAGAAGGGAGAGTAAACTATCTACGACGCAGACGCTTTACCGAGGTTGAAGTCGTGGTGCTGCGCCCAGGGTTGGCCAATGAACGCACACAGCGAAAACCTATGTACGAACGTGGCTGATTTTGATATTCATAAGTGCGCCATGCCGAGCGGATAAAGCGTTCGGGGTCTTTCCACGAGCCACCACGCACGCTCTTGACTTTTAGCGCATAAGGGTCTTCGAGGGCTGCATCGTAAGTCAATTGAGGGTTCAGGTCACTCATCGCTGCTACACCCGAAGCTGTGTAGACGGTACTAGTCCACTCGGCTACATTGCCTGCCATATCAAAGAGGCCGTTACTATTAGCCCCATAAGTGCCAACACGTGAGGTTATGAGGTTGCCATCTTCGGTGTAATTACCTTGGTCAGGCTTAAAGTTGGCAAAGTAGCACCCCTTACCATCTTTGATGTTTTGGTCTCGCCAAGGGAAAGCTAGGCCATCTTTACCACGCGCAGCGTACTCCCATTCGATTTCGGTAGGTAGGCGGTAGCGTTGAATGTTTTTGGCGGCTCCACTAAGACCTTGTAGCAAGTAGTCGGTACGCCAGGCACAAAAAGCTGTAGCTTGCTCCCAAGACACTCCTACCACGGGGTAGTCGTCGTAGGCTGCATCGGAGAAATACTGGCGTGTATAGAGCTCGTTGTGCGCATTTGTAAAGTCGTTTATCCATACTGTGGTGTCGGGATAGATATTGACGATATATGTGTTCAAAAAATCATACAGCGACGAGAGTGGGCGCGTAATCGTTTCGCGCACGATATTACCATCACCATCAAAGTAAGCCGTGTCTTTTGAAATCATGACAACGTCGTCAGGGTTAGGCTTGATATCGGTGTTAAGATTACGCTCGGCAGGGTCTAGGCGGTATTGACGCATATTGGCCTTCTCGTAGTCAAAGACCTCATAGCGATAGTTCATCTGGCGATAGTCCAGCATGCGCACGCCCGTAATAGGGTGTGTGGTATAGACGCTATTGATAGCACGCTCTTGGTCTTCGGTAGGGTTACGCCAAGGGATAGGTACACGCCAGTTGAGCATTGGGCGAATAGGGTTGCCTTCACGGTCTTCGGTAATTTTGTAGACTTCTTCGCCAGCATAGAGTGGGTCGGCCAGACGCTCACGAATGATAGAGTCTCTCACGTAGTTTACAAATTGGCGGTATTGTGAGTTAGTCACTTCGTTTTGGTCCATCCAAAAGCCATCTACCGAAATGTCTTTCGTAGGCACTACACTCCCCCATAGCGTATCTTCCTCGGCAATGCCCACTTTGAGAAAGCCTCGGTTTATCTTTACCATACCATAGGGCGTAGGCTCATTAAAGGTCGTACCTCGGCTACCTATCACTTCTCCTCCCCGCATCATACTACCACGGCCACCACCAAAACAGGCCGTCAGCAGAGTGATAGTTAGCAGTGTCAGCACCAAGGGTTTAATTCGATTCATTATCATCTTCATTGCAGTCGTTCTCGTCTACGTTGCTATTGTCGTTGTCTATTATAGTAGGCGTACGCTTTTGTGGCGATTTTTTTGCTTCTTGCCCAGTGAGAGGGGCATCTGATAGCCCACCACCACCTCGTGGCTGCCGTGGCCTAGCCCCACACCTCCCGTATAGGCTTCGTAGCTATAGGTCAGCACGATGCCGCGCCATTGCCCCCCGATAGCGATGGCCACAGAGCGGTCTACGCTATACGAGGCTGCACCAAAGAGGTAACGCCCCTCGTGGCGGTAGTCGGCACGCAGCGTGGCTGTAGCCATATAATCTGCACCATCGTATGCACCAAAGACAGAGGGGTGCAATGTTAAAAACGCCCAACGCGTCGGAATATTGTATCCTCCCATAGCAAAAAAAGTGCGCTTGAGGCCATAGTGATAAGTCTCGCCCAGCGTGATAGTGGGTGCTGTAAGATGCAAAGCCGAGAGCGCAGCATACCAACGCCCGCCCTTAGCCGTATAGTAAAGGCCTGCCGACGCATCGAGCTTTGAGCCATTCACGTCCGTACGTGGCAAGGCTTGATCGCTAGCATCTTCTACATCGAGTTTCGTACCCTTAAAAGTTTCGTTCAGCAAGTCGAGCTGCCCACCAATGGCTAGCGTGCCACCCCAAAGCCGTAGCTGATAGTTATACTGTGCAGAAAGGCGCGTATGGTCAAATAAGCCCAAGGCATCTTTAAGCATATATGCCCCCACACCATGCCTAAGGCTTCCAGTGGACAACTGCACGTCTACCGCACCGAGCATGGTGCGTGGTGCGCGCTCATAGCCCGTGAGCTGGCTATTATAGGCCACAACTACATTAAGCAACTCACTGCGCCCAGCTGCTGCTGGATTATAAGCCGCAGGCAACATCCAATAGTGTGTAAAGGCGGGCACTTGCTGTGCATGAGCCGACAAGAGGTTCAGCCACAGCAGGGCGATTAAGTGCCACATGCTGCAATACCGCATACTATAATCCTTTCCTTGCCTTGTCGTTGTCATGAATGATAGCCCTTAGTGCGCTATGATGCGCGAGGTAGCAGGCTTATTATGAGCCACTACGTGCCCAATGCCCACAATATTTTGCAAAGATACAACACTCTGCGCACATAACACTCCTAAAACGCTATTTTTCTACAAGCAAGTACTTGTGTTATAAGCTGTGTAGGGCCAAGCAACACGCCATTCCCTCCGTGCCCACACGCTTTGGCTGACATAGTATTTTATAGCGATGGGTCACACTTGCATTACCCATGCCACAAGACTATACGGCTAAACGATAAGGCTAACAAATGCACAGCTGCCCACCATGCAGACGTATATAGCCGTTGAGTTTTTTGTTCGAAGCCTCAAACAAAAACTCAACGGCTAACATCAACGCACTAGTACAACACGATGTTGGCTATTGACCTCACGCACGTTGTTTCTCGCGCACATTTCGCTCTCACCAGCAAGCGATAGCCCCACTTCCTTGAGGGTGCTACCAAAGCGAACGATCGTAGTCAAATTTCATTCTATAGCGTAGCTTTATTCATGTTTTTATTGTTCAATCGTCTGAAATGTGGTATCTTTGTAGCAATCAATCTATTTTTAGTTGTGACAAAGCATTCTACCAACGTGCTACAACACGCAAGGCCTTTCTTACCACGACCTTAGAGCGCATCACTTAGCGCAACAAGCTCCACCTCAAAAATAGATAGAAGCTTGCAATAACGACAAGCCGAGCTAACAAAGCTCGAAGAAGCCATAGAAACTCCTAAAACAATAAGATACGATGACACCCGAGAAACTAAGCTACAGGTCAGCAGAGGGCAGTCAGCTCAATTTGGAGACACTTTATGCCATCGCGCCCTCGTGCTTTACCGAGGTGCAAGACCCTCAAACGGGCAAAACAAAGCGCGTGGTAAACTTCGACACCCTCCGCACCCTCTTGGGCGATCATGCCGTGGAGGCAAGCCACGAGATGTATCAATTCACTTGGCCAGGCAAGCAAGCGGCACGCCTCGAGGCTGCCACCAAAACCACCGAAACGCTCCGCCCTGTGCCTGAAGACTCTGTAGACTGGGAAACGACCGAAAACCTCTACATCGAGGGCGACAACCTCCGTGTGCTCAAGCTACTGCAACGTAGCTATTTGGGCAAGGTCAAGATGATCTACATCGACCCGCCCTACAACACGGGCAACGACTTTGTCTACCACGACGACTTCGCACGCTCCACCACCGAGGAAGAGCTTGCCGCTGGCACCATCGACACCGAGGGCATCCGCTACCGCCGAAACACCGACAGCAACGGACGCTTCCACTCCGACTGGTGCTCTATGATGCTCAGCCGCCTCCTCGTGGCGCACAGTTTGCTCGCGGAAGATGGCGTCATTTTCATCTCTATCGACGATAACGAGGTGCATAACCTGCGCAAGATTTGCGACGAGGTGTTTGGGGAGAGAAATTTTGTAGGACAATGGTCTTGGTTTAAATCTGCGACACCTCCGAACCTATCAAAAAAATAAAAAAGAACTTAGAGTACATATTGGTATATCAAAAGGGGAATAACAATGATACATTCAGAGGAGTAATGAAGGAAAGTGCTAGCGAT
Organism: Bacteroidales bacterium; assembly: GCA_030528715.1. Taxonomy (GTDB): domain Bacteria; phylum Bacteroidota; class Bacteroidia; order Bacteroidales; family Bacteroidaceae; genus Alloprevotella. The sequence continues at coordinate 110,069 of JAUMYJ010000001.1, forward strand.
GATCCCTCTACAAAACCTCAAAATAGCTTTAAGACGTGGACGTTTGCTCCAAACACTTTACAGTGTAAACTCCCCAATGGTATCATTAAAAAAGGTATATACGGAACAGAGAAGTTCCCCAACGAGTTGCTCAATGATTTAGTAGTACAAGGAGGAAAAAATCAAAATGAAATATCTTTCAGAAATCGTTTTATTTGGACTCAAGAGACACTAGATGAACAACTAAGCAATGGTACAACTGTTAGATTGTCAAAGCAACTCGTCATATCTTATAAAAAAGCAGAGTATGGTGCTGAGGTTCCACCTAATTTGATTGACGCCTCAGTGGGAGTGGATACCACAGAAAAAGCTGGTGCATATCTCGATAATATCATGGGGAATAAGGTGTTTGATTATCCTAAGCCGATATCTTTGTTGAAGTATCTAATAAACTTTCTTCCTGTGGCAGATGATGCGATTATCCTTGACTTCTTCTCTGGTTCTGCCACAACCGCCCATGCGGTGATGCAGCTTAATGCCGAAGACCTCAAAGCAGGACGTGAAAGTAAGCGTAAGTACATCTGTGTGCAGCTTGCAGAAACCACACCCGAGGACAGCGAAGCTCGAAAGGCAGGCTATACGACTATCCCCGAGATCGCCAAGGAGCGTATCCGCCGAGCAGGACAAAAGATCAAAGCGGAAAATCTCGAGGTGGCTGAGGGGCTGGACGTGGGCTTTCGCGTGTTCAAACTTGACAGCAGCAACTTTGAGGAGGTGAGCAAGACGCCCAATGAATACGACCAAGCGCAGCTTGACCTCTTCCTCGACAACATCAAGACCGACCGCACGGAGATGGACCTTCTCTTCGGGGCGATGCTCTCGTGGGGTGTGCCCCTCTCGCTCTCGCAACCTCTACAAACGGAGGTGGTGGACGGTTGCACAATCTACAATGTGACCGATGGCGAACTGGTGGCGTGCTTTGCCGAGGAGGTCACGGAGGCGGTGGTGCAGGCAATGGCAGCCCTGCAGCCCGAGCGTGTGCTCTTCCGCGACAGTTGCTTTGCCGAGGACAAGCTAAAAATCAACCTCTTCGAACTATTCAAGCAAACACTCGATTGGGACGAGAAGGAGGCCTTAGACCATATCCGTGTCATCTAAAATCACCACAAGCATGAAACTAAAATTCAAACATCAAGGCTTCCAAGCTGAAGCAGCACGCAATGTGGTGAGAGCGTTTCAAGGACAAGCGTTTCACACGGGGCTGATCTACATCAAAGACCAAGGAAAACAGCCAGACGACAAGGGAATGTTTAAGGGAGAGGCGATGCATAGTTTCGGCAATGCTCCGCTGTCGCTCCAGCGCAGCCACATCGCAGAAAATGTGCGTGCCCTGCAAATAGAGCAAGGACTCAAGCCTATCGAAACACTTGAGGGCGAGGGCATACACCTCACGGTGGAGATGGAGACGGGTACGGGTAAAACCTACACCTACATCAAGACCATGTATGAGCTGAACAAGCACTATGGTTGGTCGAAATTCATTGTCGTGGTGCCGAGCGTAGCCATTCGTGAGGGTGTGTACAAGAGTTTCACGACCATGGCAGACCACTTTGCTGCAGAATATGATGGCAAGCGCATCACGAGCTTTGTCTACAACTCTAAGCAGTTGGGCAAGATCGACACCTTTGCCGATGGCAACAGCATGCAGGTGATGATCATCAACATGCAGGCTTTCAATAGTTCTTTCAACGAGAAGAAAAACAAGGAGGGGCGTGGAGGCGATGCCTCGGCACGCATCATCTTCGATGAGCGCGATGAGTTTGGCAGCCGTCGCCCCATCGATGTGTTGGCCAAGACCAACCCCATCATGATCATCGACGAGCCACAAACGGTGCTAGGCAAGACGGCTAGCAATGCCACACGCGCAGGATTGAAACGTTTCAATCCGCTCTTTACGCTGCTCTATTCGGCTACCCACCGCGAGGTGATGAACATGGTGTATCGCCTCGATGCCATCGATGCCTACAACAAAAAACTTGTCAAAAAAATCGAGGTCAAGGGCATCCGTCAAGTGGGTAGCACAGCTACCAATGGCTACATCTACCTCAACGAGATAGTGCTGCACAAAGGCAAGAACCCACAAGCCCGCCTAAGCTTCGACACGCTAAGCAGCACTGGCGCAGTGCGCCAGCTCACAAAGTTGGCTGGCGAGGGTTTCGACCTCTACGAGCAAAGTGGCGCGTTGGCAGAATACAAGCAAAACTACGTGGTCAAGGCGATAGATGGACGCGCAGGTACGGTGACTTTCCTCAACGGCTTAGTACTACACGAGGGCGATGCCGTGGGCAAAGTGACCGAAGACACGATGCGCCGCATGCAGATACGCGAAACCATCAAGAGCCACATAGCGCGCGAGCGACAGCTCTATCCCAAAGGTATCAAGGTGTTGAGCTTGTTCTTTATTGACCATGTAGAGAGCTATCGTGTCTACGGCCAAGGAGGAACGCGCCATGGCAAGTTTGCCGAAATGTTTGAGGAAGAATACGCCCGTGTGGTCCAGGAGATGCAACCCACGTTTACGGACGAGGCATATAGGCACTACTTGTCGCGCCAAATGGTGAGCAAAGCACACAATGGCTATTTCTCTCAAGACAAAAAGACGGGCAACTTCGTCGACCCCAAGACGCAAAAAGAGGCGAAAGAAGGCAGTAACGACGAGAATGCCTACGAGCTGATCATGAAAAACAAAGAGCGTTTACTCAGCCTCGACGAGCCGACACGCTTCATCTTCTCGCACTCGGCACTGCGAGAGGGGTGGGACAATCCTAACGTGTTTCAAATCTGTACGCTCAAAAACACGGCCAACGAGATAGGCAAACGCCAAGAAGTGGGGCGTGGCATGCGTCTGTGCGTGAACAAGCACGGCGAGCGTCAAGATGCCGATGTGTTGGGCAGTGCGGTGTTTGACATCAATATCCTCACCGTGATTGCTAGCGAGAGCTACGAGCAATTTTCGCGACAACTACAGCACGAGATTTCAGAGCTGGTGAGCAGTCGCCCTGTGATCATTACGCCAGCCCTTTTTATAGACCATGTTTACGAAACAGCAGAGGGTGCCAAGGTCAAAATCACAGAAGACATGGCACGCAAGATTTATAACAACCTCATTCGACAAGACTATATTGACGATGATGGTCGACTCACAGAGGCCTACCACGAAGCCAAAAGAAATGATAACATTCAGCTAAAAGACGCGTTTCAGCCCCTCCTATCGGGAATTGTACAGACGCTCGACAGTGTGTTCGACCCGAAGAAAATCCACATCGACGATTCTCGCAAGCCCAAAGAGGCCAACTTTGATGAAGAGAAGTTTAAGAAAGCGCAATTTCAAGAACTATGGAAGCGTATCAATGTCAAGACGTATTATAAGGTAGACTTTGAGACGGCAGAACTCATCAGCAAATCCATTGATGCCATCGACAAACATCTTAGTGTTACAGAGATACGCATGGTAGTCGAAGAAGGTGTGATGGAAGAAATACGAGATAAGGAGCAGCTTGAGGCTGGCACAGCCATGAAGCAGACTAAAGCTAAAACGTACAACGTACGAGAGACTCTCGGCACAGGCGTGAAATACGACCTTATCGGTCGACTCGTGATGGAAACAGGCCTTACCCGCAAGACACTGGTGGCTATCCTTAAAGGCATTCGCCCAAAAACGTTCGATCAATTCAGAATGAACCCCGAGGAGTTTATTCGTAAGACAGCCAACATCATCAACGACGAGAAAGCCATGGCAGTGGTGCAGAAGATTTGCTACCAACGCACGGGCAATACCTATGATGTAGATATATTTACAGAGAACACCATCCGAGGCAAAGTAGGCATCAACGCCATAGAAAGCACTAAGTCGCTCTACGATTTGGTAGTGGTAGATAGCGAAGGCGTAGAAAAGCAATTTGCCGAAGCCCTAGAAACCCACGCAGAGGTAGCCGTGTACACAAAGCTCCCCAAAGGCTTTTACATCCATACACCTATGGGACACTACAACCCCGACTGGGCCATAGCCTTTAACGAGGGCACAGTAAAGCACATCTATTTTATCGCCGAAACAAAAGGTAACGAATGGCAACGCTCTCAACTTCGTGGCGCCGAAGACGCCAAGCTAGAGTGTGCCGCTCGTCACTTCGAAGCTATCAGCCAAGGCGGCAACATCGTCTATGGCGTAGCAAAAGACTACAAAACATTGTATGATAAGGTCATGAAGTGAAATTAAGACGCTTATGAGTACTACAACATCAGCACCTCTTCGTTGACATGCTTACTGATTGGCTCCGATAATCTCTGTGAGACTATCGGAGCCAACTTCGTTTTGTGCATTTGCCAACGATGGACATAGGCCCATAGGCTTTGCCTGCGGTGAATACCTTAGCGACATCCACAACATGCTTGCACTTCCAGATTTTATGCGTATATTTGCACCATTGAACTGGACTAACAATTATAGCAATCTATAGACGACAACCACCATGGCACAAGTACCCGAATTTAAGTACGCCCCCATGTTTCAGCGTGGCAAAGACACCACTGAATACTACCTCGTAAGCCGCGAAGGCGTGTCAGTGAGCGAGTTTGAGGGCACCCCTATCCTCAAAGTCACGGCCGAAGCCCTTACCACCCTCTCACGCCAAGCATTTCACGACGTCAACTTCCTCTTACGTCGCGAACACAACGAGCAGGTGGCCAAAATCCTCCACGACCCCGAAGCCTCAGACAACGACCGCTACGTGGCACTCACCTTCTTGCGCAATGCCGAGGTAGCATGCAAAGGTTTACTGCCCCTATGCCAAGACACTGGTACAGCCATCATACACGGCGAGAAAGGACAGCAAGTATGGACAGGTATTGACGATGAAGAGGCACTCTCTCGTGGCGTGTACGACACCTACACACAAGACAACCTACGCTACTCACAAAATGCGCCACTCACAATGTACGATGAAGTCAACACACGCTGCAACCTACCTGCACAAATTGACATTGAGGCTACACATGGCATGGAGTACGAGTTTCTCTTCGTAACCAAAGGCGGAGGATCGGCCAACAAAACCTACCTCTATCAAGAAACCAAGGCACTGCTTAACCCCGACACCCTTATACCTTTCATGGTAGACAAAATTAAGAGCCTCGGTACAGCCGCTTGCCCACCCTACCACATCGCTTTTGTTATCGGAGGCACATCGGCCGAAAAAAACCTCCTAACCGTTAAGCTCGCATCTACACACTTCTATGATACGCTGCCCACTACAGGCGATGAAACAGGGCGTGCTTTTCGCGATGTAGAGCTCGAGAAACGCATCTTACGCGAAGCCCAAAACATTGGCCTAGGCGCACAGTTTGGTGGTAAATACTTGGCTCACGACATCCGCATCATTCGCCTGCCACGCCATGGTGCTTCGTGTCCCGTAGGGTTAGGTGTGAGTTGCTCTGCCGACCGCAACATCAAAGGCAAGATCAACAAAGATGGTATCTGGCTCGAAAAGTTGGACGACAACCCCATGAGCCTCATTCCTGAGGCCCTACGCAACGCTGGCGAAGGCGAGGTCGTAACGGTAGACCTTAACCGGCCAATGGACGAAATTTGCGCTCAACTTAGCCAATATCCCGTAGCCACACGCTTATCGCTCAATGGCACCATTATCGTAGGGCGAGACATAGCCCACGCCAAGCTCAAAGAACGCCTAGACCGTGGTGAAGGTATGCCTGAGTACATGAAAAATCACCCCGTGTACTATGCTGGCCCAGCCAAGACACCAGCAGGCTACGCCTCGGGCTCAATGGGACCCACCACAGCAGGGCGCATGGACTCTTACGTCGATCTCTTTCAGAGCCATGGCGGCTCACGCATCATGCTCGCCAAGGGCAACCGCTCACAGCAAGTGACCGATGCATGCCTTAAACACGGAGGATTTTACCTAGGCTCTATCGGGGGGCCAGCTGCTATCTTAGCCGAAAACAATATTAAGAAACTCGAATGCGTAGAATATCCCGAGCTTGGCATGGAGGCCATCTGGAAAATCGAGGTAGTAGACTTCCCTGCATTCATTCTTGTAGACGACAAAGGCAACGACTTCTTTAAGCAGCTCAAACCCAACTGCTTTCACTAGCAACTCTTAGCACACCGCAACAAGCAAGGACACCCATGCCCTAGTGGCTAAGGTGATCCTTGCCTGTATTTTATCAACGTTCACTCCTTTTCAACTCCAAAACACACAAGCATGACCTTACGCACGTTTTGCTCATTAGCTACTAGCATTGCAATATTCACAAGTGTTGCAGCTTGTAGCCACACACCCTCACCAATCAACAACTCTGCTCCACTACACCCTAGCGAGCACATCACTACGCTCGATGATAGCACACAAGTGGTTACGACCACTAAGCTAGCAGCCGATGTTATTGGCTACTCTGGCACTACGCCACTCGAAATCCATATCAAGCAAGGACGCATCACAGCCATCGTACTCTTGCAAGACCTACATGGCGAGACCAACAGCTACTACGTAGAGGCTGCCGACAACCTTGACTGGACAGCCTTCGAGGGCAAGCACCTACGCGAGGCTGCCAACGCCAATGTAGATGCGGTGAGTGGTGCCACACTCACCAGCAACGCACTCATCGAAAACGTACGCCTAGGCATAGCCCACGCCATAGCACGGCAAGACACGCCATAAAATCCCCTCAATCTAGCCACATCATGCCAACTCCTCTCAACGTCGAAGCGGCACGCCAATTGTGCCTCGCTATTCCTGAAATCGAAGAAACAATGCCCTTTGGCGAAGACTACCTAGTCTATAAGCTATATGGCAAGATGGTAGCTCTAGTATCGCTTGTGCCCAATGCCGATGGTAGTAACTGCATGAACGTCAAGTGCGACCCAGAGCGTGCCATAGCCCTGCGTGAGCAATATGAAGGCATCACACCAGGCTACCACATGAACAAGCGCCATTGGAATTCACTATGGTTTGAGCAAGATGTAACCATCGACTTAGCCCGCGAACTCGTGCGACACTCTGCCGACTGCGTAGTGGCCAAACTCCCCCTACGACAGCGCGCACATTATGCCGTGCAGATGATGGCTACCTTAGGCCATCGGCCAGCATGGTGGCCACAGGCCTAGCCATAGCACAGCTCCCCCCATACGGTCTCCTGCCGTCTGTCTGCAAGACACGCTTTGAAGCACAGCTTACAGACAGACGGCAGGAGCGTTACAAGGGTAGCGATAGGCTTAGAGCTTGATCTTGACGACCAGCTTACGAATAGGGGCATCGCTGATGATAGGAGCATGTGCATCTTCGGGATAAACGATAGCAAAATCGCCAGGACGGAGGTCTACATAGGCATCAGCTGGCTCGTCTACGAGGAGGTAGTCGTCGGTCTCATTATAGGGCGATGAAGGCTCGCCACAGGCTTCTATAGCCTTCCAACCGATGCGCTCTTTGCCCTCGAGTAGCACGTGAATATCAAGGTATTGGCGGTGGGCTTCCAGTACCTGCTCTGCTTGCTGGCGTGGCTGCTCTACCAAGCTGTTGTTTATAAACACACGATCGCCATCAAGCTCTATACGCCCCAAGGGCGCATGTAGGAGGTCGTTGGCTTTGATATAAGCAAACACTTGGGCAAAGGCAGGGTGAAGTGCTTCGATACGGCTACTGTGAGCTAGGGTTCCAAATAGCATAAGAGTTATGTCTTGAATGAATAATAAATAAGATGATGAGAGGCAAAAGGTGTTGTGTAACGGCCGTTACACAGCTGTATAGCGGTCGCTGCATGGCTGTCTAGCGCGCATTGTACAGCTGTATAACGCGCGCTGCACAACAAATAGCCACTTAGCACTACCACGTAAGCTGTGTGATTTGTGGCGTGCGAACACCTGGCATCGTTTCTCCTCCGACAAGGAGTACCCCATTGCGAGGCAATAGCACTACACCTGCGTCAGCGCGTGCCACATCGGCATTGTGTGCGGTGGGATACCATTGTGCCGTGCGCACATTGTAGAGCCATATGATGTCACAAAAGCCATACCATTCGGGCTTGTGGCGCAGGTAATGATATTTCACACGCGCCATAGAGTCTTCTTGTGCCTGCTGCATTTGGGCAAAGCGGTTGTAGTTATCGTCTTGCTCTTTATCCCATGCACGACCATATTGCTTACGCCATTGCAGGTATTTGGCATCGTAAGCCTTCCATAACTTGTCGGCCTGAGCTTGTGCTGCTTGGTAGCGTGCCATTTCTTCGGGGGTGGCATCATCGCCTGGATAAGTAATGCCCTGCATGAGAGAGTCAATGATAGCTGTGGGATACTCGGGACGATCGGGCACACTAAGTGTGGCATAGTAACGCTCGAAGTTTTCCCACGTCAAGCGATGCTTAGCAAAGGTTTTATCGCGGTTGATAGCGTTGAGAAAAATCTGATGGTTTACTCCCCCAGTAAAGGCCACGTAGTCCTCACCCACAGGCCAAGCCATACCCCCGCCAAAGGTCATGCCTTGTGCTGCAGCCTCTACGGGTGCAGCAAACGAACTCCATGTGTGTGTGAGCACATTGTAGCGAAAAGCCGAGAGCGAGAGTGTCGCTAGGTTTTCGGGGTGGTCGTGTCCAGCAAAGCTACCTACCATGTAAAGATAGGTTGTGTCGTCTGTGCGTTGTGTCGTGGCCGTCACTTTAAGCAAGGGTGCACCAGGATAGTCGCTGCCATAACGCCAGTCGGCGTGCGGCTTGGTAAAGTCAAGGTAAATGGTGCTATTGGTAGAACTACCCTCTTCTATACCACCCACCAGCACCCATAAGTTATCGGCCACTACGGCAGCAGCACCCGAGCGAGGGGCAGGTAGCGGCATATAGCTCGTATCAATAGCGAGGGAGTGGCCATCGTAAGTAAGCGACAGCACAGCATCGGTAGCATATTCGCGATAGTCAAACCAGCCCTTAGAAAAGTCAGTCGTGTCTACCCAAGGTTTGCTAGTGGTATTCATAACGTTGTTACCTACTATGCTAAGACTATGTTGCACAGAACGTGCAGTGTAGGGCATAGACTCCATCGCGTCATTATTTCCCACACCAAAAGTATCTACCTGCATGGCACGACCACCAGCGATGTAGAGCTTGTCACCATAAACGGCCGTCATACCATAGGCTAAGGGCTTAGGCAAGTGCCCTATGAGGTGCCATTCGAGGCTATCGCCTCCGAGCTTGGCAGCATAGATATCGCTGTAATAGACTTTGGGGCCACCATCGGCAGCTGCTTGGTGAGGGAAATTGCTGCCACCAGCCACGATAAGGTATTCGCCTAGGCGCGCTACATGTGCACCCGACACCCCTTTGAAAAAGCCTGCTGTAGCGGCTGTATCAACAGCCGTAGTAGGTAAGGCTAAGCGCAACGCCGTAGTGGGCTCAGGGGGAGTGCCAACACAGCCCACAAACACCATTGCTAGTATTAGTATAGCAAGCATACTACACACGCCACCCATGAGGTTGCGTGTGTAGTGTCTAATGTTGGTGCGTAGTCTCATACCTTAGTCTAATTCGGATAATAGCTCTTGGCAAAGCTCATAACCTTTGGTAAGCATACGTGGTAAATGAAAAGGCCCTTTGAAGATATTGCCCTTAGCATCTTGTGCCACTGAGCCATCGCGATGTAGATAGCCATACCACTCACCATGCTCGGCATCGGCAAAGTGAGCAAAGGCCCAGTCGCTTACCTGCTCGTGCCAACGGAGATACTTCTCGTCACGCGTCAATTTATAAGCATAGAGTGTGGCAATGATAGCCTCGGTCTGTGGCCACCAAAACTTCATGTCTTGCGAGTAGTCTTGTGGAGGATAGCCCTTACAATCTCGGAAGTTGATAATACCTCCATACAGCTTGTCCCAGCCCCACTCCCACGACCAATCCAAAATAGTGAGTGCCATGGCTTGCAAAGCTGTATCGCCACCACGACGTACGACCTCGTCTAATAAAAACCATGCCGTTTCGATGCAATGACCAGGATTGATGGTGCGCCCACCAATCGTATCTATAAACTCACCATCGGGGCCTACACTTTCTAGCAGAGCACCATACTCTGGTTTCATAAAATAAGTACGTAGCTCGGCTATTGAGTCAGCTATCTGCTGGTCTAAGACAGGGTCGTCGCTCACTTGACGTAAGCGGGCAGCCACATTTAGCAAAATCATCACAATACTATGTGAGCGGCCTGGTGTGCCTTCATACTTATTGGGCAAGGCACCCGTAGCAATCCACTCGCGCACTTGCTTAAAGAGTGCTAGTGCACGCTCGGCCATTTGCTTATCGCCCGTAGCCTTGGCATACTCGGCCATAGCAATGATAGCAAACGTCTCGCTAAACACGTAGCGACGTAAGCGTATGGGTGTACCATCGGCAGCAACCTCAAAATACATGCGACCATCGTGCTGACGATAACAATGTGCATGCGAGAAGTCAATACACGACTTAGCTGCTTCGAGCCACTCTGCACGTGGCTCAATAGCATTGTAAGCATAGGCAAAGGTGTAGGCTGCACGGCCTTGAAACCACACACTCTTGGTGCTATCCATCAACTTACCCTCGCGCGTCAAACACGTGTACATACCACCATGCACGCGGTCGAGGCCATTATTGAGCCAAAAGGGCAGCACATTATCGGTCAGCTCGCGACGGTAACGATCGGCCCAATAGGCGATATAAGCCTTAGTATCAATAGCCATAGTTTACTTATTACAACGATTAAAGAAGTCGATGGCTTCGAGCTCTGCCTTGATTTTAGCTTCTTCCTCAGGCGTGATGCTCATAAAAGGCGTGCGGTTGGGACCTAGATCTAAGCCTATGAGCTTCATGATACGCTTACCTGCTACGATATTGCCACGGTAGCGCGCAATCACATCAATAACGTCTTGGGCATAGTTTTGTAGCTCGCGTGCCTTAGCAATGTCACCAGCAGCCCAGGCTTCGAGAATACCATTGAGGCACACGGCGTTGTAGTTGCTCGTACCACAGATGCCCCCCTTAGCACCCCCCATCACGAGCGAAGAGAGTATCGTCTCGTCTTGACCATGGAGCATGTCGTACTTACCATCGGCATAGCGCATACATTTATTGTATTCGTAAAGGTGCTCGTAAGTATATTTAATACCAGCAAAATTGGAGATACGGCCATCTACTGCTTGGAGTAACTCATACATTGAGAGATAAGCGTTATTGAACACTGGAATATGGTAGTAATAGAAAGGCAATTGAGGAGCCGCAGCTGCCATTGGCTCAATGTATTGCACGAGCTGCTCAATACTACCTAACTTAGGAAATGGAGTGGCCATCGCACCAACTCCCCACGCACCTATCTGCTGTGCATGAGCTGCCAAGCGTACGCTCGACGCCACACTCGTACTACCCACATGTACAATCACCTTGAAACCCTTGGGAGCAACGGCGACCCAACGCTCGGCCAGCTGCATACGCTCTTCTTCAGTAAGCATATAGCCCTCGCCCGACGAGCCATTGACAAAGACACCCTTCATACCTGAGCGTACCAATAAAGCACAGTAATCTGCGATAGGAGCAAAATTAACGTTGCCTTCGGCATCGAAAGGCGTAAATGGTGCATCAATTAAGCCAATGATTTTTTCAAATTTCATATCTGTAAAGTTTTAATCTTAAAGTCTTTAAACTAAGTAATAGAGCTTGCCTTTAGTCTTGCTTATCATCGGTAGTAGGCTTCAAGCCTATGAGCTGGATAAGTGCTACCACGGCTACACCAATAGCCATGTATACGAAACTCTCACCAAAGCGGTCGCCCATTGTTTCTTTGAGTTTACCCAACACCTCGGTAATAGCAGCCCCAGCCAACACACCAGCCATATTCATCAAGCCATAAGCCGTAGAGCGGTAGCGGGGAGCAAAGTATTGACAAACGATAGGCATATTGTTGGTATCAAACAAGCCAAGACCGATACCAAAGAGCACACCACCACCTACAACTTCTAACAACGTATGCCCATAAGCTAAAAGCAACAATGAGGGTATCATAAGCCCAAAACCCAAAGCCGAGGTATATACACGGCCACGAATGTTGCGGTGCACCCACCAATCACTCACAGCACCACCTATAAATACACCCGCAAAGCTGCTGGCAGCAATCGTAATGGTAGAGAGTGGCCCTGCCTCCTCCATACCAATACCCAGATTAGTTGCAAAAAGCGTAGGCAGCCAGTTTTTGGTAGCCCAACCTGGAATACTAGACATCGTGAAGAAGAGTATGATAATCCAAAATGCAGGTGTAGTAAAGATATGGCCAAACGCACGAAAATCTAAGCCTTTAACCTGACCAGATTGTACAGGCTGCTTAATACGTGCAATGTGTTCCTCAGTCTCAAACAAACAAAAGGCCAATACAATCGCATAAATAGCACCTATAAGGCCAAAGTAAAAGAACGTATCGTTCCAAGAAAATAGTTTAGAAAACACTGCACCATAGCCACCCAATGCTTGACCAACGTATAGCCCCGTCATGTGCACACCAATGGCTAGCGAGCGCGAGCCTCCTTTATGGTAGTCAGCAATCAATGCCAAGGCGGCAGGAATATACATAGCCTCACTTACCCCCATCACCATACGTAATACATAAATCGTATGAAAATCGTGCGTAAGCCCCATAGCAAGCGTCACAGCACTCCACACAAAAAGACTCACCACAATGAGCCACTTACGATTTAGGCGGTCGGCCACAAAACCAGCCCAAGGGCTAGCAAAACCATAAATCCACAAAAAGGCGGCCATGAGCACACCAAAAGCCTCGGCCGACTGCAATTCGACAATATCAACCGCCATGGCCTCTTTCATCGTTGAGAGCATTTGGCGGTCCATATAGTTTAGCAAGGCCACCACCCAAAGGAGACCTACAACAATCCAAGCATACAGCTTGCTAGTTTTGAAAGATTGCATAATAAATAGAGCAATTAGATAATGATGTTGCAAATATACTACAAAACTAGCAGATGGCTATACCCGCTACTTATTTTTTCACGCTTAACATGTGCTACATCTCAATAGCCTACATCAACTTAAAATACCAAATACAAAAACCCACCTTTAAGCATATGCTTAAAAGTGGATTTTCTTTGAGCCTCTTGTCGGATTCGAACCAACGACCCCGAGATTACAAATCACGTGCTCTGGCCAACTGAGCTAAAGAGGCGGGTGGGTAAGCTAACTACATCGCACCGCTACAACCTGCTACCTTTGCTGCGATCAAGCCCTGGAGGGTTCGAAGGGAGCTGGTCGTGCAGCACTTACCCGTAACTGGGTGCAAAGTTACAAAAAGATTTTGAACCCACCAAGAGCTAGGCCTATTTTTTTTGTTTTAAGGCTAAAAAAATGCCTATACATCGGGGCTAGATTATAAAAAAGCTACTAAAAATAGCTTATATGTCGCTAATGTTACCTATCTTTGTGTATCCTAGGGTTATTGATACGCCTTTGTTCGTACATTTCCCATTATGTTTCTAAGGTTACTAACCACACCCATAGCTTATGGCACACAATACAAAGCGCTCCACAGACGCCACCAACAAAAAAACTCGCCTAACCAAAACTACCCTCATTAAGCGCATCATCGCGCTGTTTGAGACCGACCCAAACTACACAGGCGATGCCAAGCACATCTTTCGAGCCGTAGGCGCACTCAACCACACCACCAAGCTACTCTGTGTAGATATCTTGGCTGACCTCGTTGCCGACGATTTTTTGGCCTTAGAGCGTGGCAGATACCGCCTAGCTCACCGCAGCCAGTCGCTCATTGGCACATTTCAGCGCAAGCGTAATGGACGTAACACAGTGCTGCTAGACGATGGGCTACCCGTACTCGTATTCGAGCGCAATGCCATGGGAGCATTCAATGGCGACCGTGTAGAAATCACCATGTTGGCACGCCGTGAAAACCACGCACGCGAGGCCGAAGTAGTAGCCATCTTAGAGCGCGCACAAGACACCTTTGTAGGTCTTATTGAGGTGCAAAAGAACTATGCATTCCTCATTACCGATGGCCGAGCCATGGCCAACGATATTTTTGTCCCCAAGAACAAGTTACGTGGTGCACTCAATGGCCAAAAAGTACTCGTGCGCATTACCGAGTGGCCCCAAGCACACAAAAATGCCGTAGGCGAAGTCATTGACGTGCTAGGCAATGCAGGCGACAATACGGCCGAGATGCACGCTATATTAGCCGAATATGGCCTGCCCTATCGCTACCCAAAGCATGTAGAAGAGGCTGCTGAAAAGTTAGACGCCACTATCACCCCTGAAGAAGTTGCACGCCGTGAGGACATGCGCCATGTACTCACGATGACCATCGACCCACACGACGCCAAAGACTTTGACGACGCACTAAGCATACGCCCATTACACCAAGCGGGCGAACCCGAATTGTGGGAGGTTGGTGTACACATTGCTGACGTAAGCCACTATGTGCGTGAGGGCGACACCATAGACCGCGAAGCACGTGAGCGTGCTACAAGCGTTTACCTCGTAGACCGCACCATACCTATGCTTCCCGAGCGCTTGTGCAACTTTATCTGCTCACTACGCCCCAACGAAGACAAGCTAGCCTACTCTACCATCTTCAAGATGCGCCCTGATGGCACTGTAACAGATTGGCGTTTGGTACATACCGTAATCCGCTCTGACCGCCGCTTTACCTACGAAGAGGCACAATACATACTCGAAGCCAATGGTGAGGCATCACCACAAGACCTTGCTCTACCTGGCGACCACCCAGCCGTAGTAAAAACACCCGAAGGCACACCCGTAGGCGAATATGCCCAAGAAATCATCATGCTCAACCGACTCGCCAAGCAACTACGAGAGCAGCGTTTCAAGCATGGTGCTATCGGTTTCGACCGCGAGGAAGTGCGCTTCGACATTGACGAAAACGGCAAACCCATTCGTACCTATATCAAGGTGGCCAAAGATGCCAATAAACTCGTAGAGGAGTTTATGCTATTGGCCAATCGCTCCGTGGCCGAACTCATAGCCAAACCTGGTCGTGGCCGTAAGCCCAAAGTGCTCCCCTACCGCATACACGACGTGCCACAGCCCGAAAAACTCGAAAAGCTGCAAGGATTTATCGCTAAATTTGGCTATAAGCTACGCACCGAAGGAGCTAAAACCGATATTAGCCGCTCCATCAATCGCCTGCTGAGCGATGTACACGGCAAGCCCGAACAGGAGCTCGTAGAGCTGGTAGCCCTACGTGCCATGCAAAAAGCCAAATACAGCACGGACAACATTGGGCACTACGGCCTTATGTTCGACTACTACACACACTTCACCTCACCCATTCGCCGCTATCCCGACACCATTGTTCATCGCCTACTCACACGCTATGCCGATGGTGGTCGCAGCGTTAATAAAGAAAAATGCGAAGCACTATGCGAGCATTCAAGTGACATGGAGCAAATTGCTGCACAAGCCGAGCGCGCCAGTATCAAATACAAGCAAGTGGAATACATGGCCGACCGCCTTGGCCAAGTGTTTGAGGGCAAAGTAAGTGGTGTAACCGAGTTTGGCCTCTACGTTGAAACCTTAGAGAGCCGCTGCGAAGGCATGATACCACTACGCGACTTACAAGACGACTATTACGAGTTTGACGAAAAAAACTATGCCCTCGTAGGCCGACGCTTCAAGCGTCGCTATGCCTTGGGCGATGTCGTGCGCGTCGAAGTCGCACGTGCCGACCTCGACCGCCGCATCTTAGACTATGCTCTCGTAGATGAGCGTGGCAACACCATCAAAAGCCATAGCGCGCCACACAGCATTCCTATCGCTTACCAGTCTAAGCCCTCCAAAGGCAGACCTAGTAGCAAGAGCCAAGGCAGCCACAAGAAGCAAAGTCGTAGTCGCAACAAGCGCTAAAATCGTCATCATAACACCTTGTACCTAAGCACACATTGCACAGACTCACACAGTTCATGTCACTTTCACAGCACCGCACAGCCCTCATGGGTTTAGCCATGCTCATGGTTATCGCTTCACACTATGGTGGTTGGGTAATGCGCTACCCAGGCACTGACGCGCTCGGGTGCTGGGGTGTAGACCTCTTTTTGTTTTTGAGTGCCTATGGTTTAGCCAAGGGATTGCACAAGCATTGTGAGCAATCTGGAACTGCCCCCAACTGGCGCAGGTATTGGGTCAAACGATGGAGGCGTGTTTGGCCACTCTTCGCCCTCTTTTCGCTCTTGACAACCATCGTAATGGCTGCTCCTCATTTTGAGTATTTTAACATGCTAAAAGATTGGGTATTACGCGCTACAACAATAGCTTGGTGGATGCCCCATAGCATTACTCCAACCGATTGGTATTTGAGCCAGCTACCACTATTCTACCTCCTCGTGCCATTACTGTGGCCATACATGAAGCAGCATGCTTGGTGGACATTGTTCCTCACACTCGTCAGTGTCATGCTAATCATGTGGAGCTATACGTACCTTACAAGAAATGAAATGCATGGCGCGTACACCTATGCGCTAGCTCGTGCCCCTAGTTTTGTATTAGGGCTTTGCTTGGCATTTCGTAAGCCTAGGTGGCCGCTATTCTTGTCTAGCGCACTCATAGCGGCACTCATGGCACCAGTGTTATATAAATGTGCTATCATCCCATACTTACAGATTTATACGTTTGCAATGCCTTTGTTACTCTTCATCTTACGATGGTGCTTAGCACGTATGCCTTGGCGTGTATATCGTTTTTTTGCCATCATCGGACGACACACCTTGCCACTTTATTGTGCTAATCTACTCACTCTACATCTCCTCAACAGACTACCAGATGCCTCCCTCGGCTCACGCGCACTGACTTACGTTGTAGCGCAATGCTTACTCGTAGCATTATTCTTCTTGGCCAATGAACAGATGCAACGCTGGTTAGCACCCAACCATCTTACACGATAAGGGCCTTCACTCCCATGCCTCTTTCTCAACACCGCACCGCTCTCATGGGCTTGGCTATGCTCATGGTGCTAATCTACCATTATAGCATTTGGGTGGCCAATTACCTCTCATGGCTCAACGTGGGGTATATGGGCGTAGATATTTTTTTGCTGCTGAGTGCCTATGGGCTAGTGTCTAGCTTACGACAGCGCGAAGGCGATGCGCAGGTATATGTATCGTGGCCTAAATATTGGCATACACGCGCATGGCGCATTTGGCCTTTGTTTGGCATCACAAGCGTGATAGCCTTGCTTGTGATGGCAGACGCTCCTCATGGTGTGGGCGAATGGCTCACAGCGGTCGTTTTGCGCATGACAACCCTAGCCTATTATTTCCCCAACACAGCCATACCAACAGATTGGTACCTATCTTCGTTACCACTCTTTTATCTCCTTGTGCCACTGCTCTATGGCAGTGTGAGGCGCAAGCCGTGGCATGTACTAGGAGTGACTTTTACGCTCAGTTCCCTCTTGCTCGTAGGCTACTGGCTCTATACAGGTAATCCACTTCATTGGCGTTATCAGTGTGCAGTAGCGCGTGTGCCTATCTTTGTGATGGGCATGGTGCTAGCGTGGCATCAGCCCAGTAGACGCCTCTATGGCTGTATAGCCTTAGGTGCCGCCATACTATCGCCTATGTTCTTTGAGCCCACACGCTTTTTGAGCCATAGTCTCCTCGTGCCGTTGTTACTTCCCCTCGCAATATGGCTGCTTGAGGCACTACCTAAGAGGGGCTATAACGCCCTTAGCCTTCTTGGCCACTATACACTAGCAGCCTATTGTGCCAACCTCGTGGTCGAAGCCCTAATGCCACACATTGTGGAGGTGGAACTACGCACTGCAACCTACATCATAGGGCAAGTCATACTCACACTATGTTTCATTGCTATAAACAGCCCTATACAAGCACATTTATCGCAAACAAAAACGTTTACCTCTAATCCCTCTTGATACCATGCTCACCCTCGATGCTATCTATAAAGCTAAAACAACTTTACAACACACCATACGTCGCACTCCTATCTCACCAGCCCAAGGCATCAACCCCACCTGCAACCTCTACCTCAAAGCAGAAAACTTGCAACTGACAGGCTCGTTTAAGGTACGTGGTTCGGCCTACAAGATGTCGCAACTCACCGAGGAGGAAAAAGCCAAAGGTGTAATTGCCTGCTCAGCTGGCAATCATGCACAAGGCGTAGCACTAGCCGCACAGCAGTTTGGCGTAAAGAGCGTTATCTGCCTGCCTTCGGGTGCTCCTGTAAGCAAGGTAGAAGCCACACGTGAATATGGTGCAAAGATTTGCATGGTGCAAGGCGTATATGACGATGCCTACGCCGAAGCCCTACGCCAACAAAAAGAACACGACCTAACCTTCATACACCCCTTCGATGACGAAGCCGTTATTGCAGGACAAGGCACCGTAGGCTTAGAAATCATGGAAGACCTGCCCGAGGTAGAGGTGCTATTAGTGCCCATTGGTGGGGGAGGGTTGGCAGCTGGCGTAGCCTTGGCCGTAAAGTCACTCAATCCCAACGTAAAGGTATATGGCGTGCAGGCCGAAGGGGCACCCTCTATGCAGCGTAGCCTCGAAGCACACGAAATTTGCCAACTGGCTAGAGTAAACACTGTGGCCGATGGCATTGCAGTGAAACGCCCTGGCATACATACCTTTGCACTCTGCGAACAATATCTTGATGGCATAGTAACCGTGAGCGAAGACGAAATTTGCGCTGCTATCCTTGCCCTCATCGAGCGTCCCAAGCTCATCGCTGAGGGAGCAGGCGCAGTGGCAGTGGCCGCAGCCATGTATAACAAAGTACCACTCCAAGGCAAGACCGTATGCGCTATCGTAAGCGGTGGCAACATTGACGTGACGATATTAAACCGCGTCATCACTCGCGGTTTGCTCAAAAGCTACCGCATTACCGACATGCTCATCGAAATGGCCGACCACCCTGGCTCACTGCTGGACCTCACCCAAGTCATCATGGATCATGGTGCCAACATCATTTCGGTACACCATGAGCGTAGTGGCGAAAATCGCGAAGTGACCTCATGCAACCTCCGCGTGACCCTCGAAACACGCAATCAAGCTCAGATAAAGGCCATACAGCGCGACATTACGGCCTCTGGCTATACCATTATTGAAACAAAAAACTAATCAAAAACACCCTCTATAAAATAACTTCTCCACGCTGCCTTATAACTAAGCAGCGTGGAGAAGTTGTTGTGGCACAAATAAGGTAATACTTATACCTGCTCGCGCTCCGCCACACATGTAAAGAGGGGTTGTAGGTCGGTAGGAATAGCAAGTTGTAGGTTGCGCAGGATAGCCATCGTCTGCTCGCCCTTATCGGAGAGGGTGAAAAACATGCGGCGTTTGTCCTCCACGCCTATATGGCGCACGACGAGTGCTTGCTGCTCTAAAATGGCTAGGTTTTTAGACACCATAGGCGTGCGCATGTTCAGCGCACGAGCTATCTCGGTAGATGCAATTTTTTGACCTGAAATGCAACATAGCACCAAGGCTTGTTGCAGGTCAATGCCTGCCTTGTCTTCGAGCTGGGCCTCAACAGCATTGAGACCTACAAAGAGTTCGCGCATGGCGCAGATCGTAGCAATATGTTCCATGATTTTGGGAGGTTTCGTATTTAAAGGACACAAGCCCGCCAGCGCGTGCGAGATGCAGCGTGCTGACGGTTTGTGACACAATGAAAGTAAGTGTTGTTTAGATAAAGAGATTGACGCTCGCTTGCTCAGCGCGGTTCATATATGTAGCCACGCCACCAATGGTCACATTGGGCAAAAGCTCGGCCTCGGCTACACCCATAACGTCCATTGACATTTGGCAGGCAATAAACTCTACACCAGCAGCGACTGCTTGTTCACGTAGGCTTTCGAGGCTATCTACGCCACGCTTTCGCATGATGTGGCGCATCATCCATGCTCCCATACCACCCATATTCATTTTAGAGAGACCCAGTCCGCGGCTGTCAGCAGGAAGCATCCAACCAAACATTTTGCCCCAAATGTCTTTTTTAGCAGGTATCCCCTTGCGCTTGATAGCATTTAGCCCCCAGAAGGTAAAGAAGATGCTTACTTTTTCGCCCGTAGCGGCGGCACCATTGGCAAGGACAAACGTGGCCAACACCTTGTCAAGATCGTCGCTAAAGCAAATAAACGTTTTACCCTTAGCCCCTCCACCAATAGCTGCGGCTGCACAAGCTGAGAGGGGAGCTTGCTTTTCAATAAGCACAGCATATTTGCCATTTTCGCTCATTTGGTCTAAGAGTTTATGTCCCGTAGTAGCACACCACGCCTCAGCATCGCGAGCAAATCCTGGGTCGGTAGCAACAACGCGTAGGGTCTCGCCTATGGCGAGTTGGTCAATACCTTCTTTAAGGCGAAGGATAGGGCCAGGGCAGGCCAAACCGCAGGCATCAATACATACCGTTGCAGGGCTGGCAGTCGGCATTGCTGTACAAGTCTGCACTTGTGCTTCTGGTAGCTTGGCCACACCATTATAGTCGGCCGTGGCTACGGCATAAAGGCGGTATCCCCCCGAGAGGTTATAGACATGGGCAAAGCCACGCTCACCCAAAATACGTGTAGCCAAATAGCCACGCAAACCTACGGCACAATGCACATAAATGCGTTTGCTTGGGTCCAGCTCACCAAGGCGTTCGCGCAAGTCGTCGAGAGGGATATTGATAGCTCCCTCTATACTATTAAGACTATACTCTTGACTCGTACGTACATCAACGATTTGCACATCTTCTTTGCCATCTATGGCTGCCTGCATCTCACGCCATGTGATGGTAGGCATACGACCTGTCAGCACATTTTCGGCCACATAGCCAGCCATGGCTACGGGGTCCTTGGCCGATGAATATGGCGGTGCATAGGCATGCTCGGTCTGCATAAGGTGTGCTATCGAGCCACCCTGCTTGATGATTTGGGCAATGCTATCAATACGCTTATCGACGCCATTATTGCCTACGATTTGTGCACCATAGAGACGACCATCTTCGGGGCTGAATGTAAGTTTGAGCTGCATGGGCGTAGCACCAGGGTAATAGCCAGCATGACTATTGGGGAAAATCGTGATGCTTTTATAGGCTATACCTGCTTGCTTCAAGGCTTTGGCAGGTAGCCCAGTAGTAGCTACTGTAAGGTCAAACACCTTGGCTATGGCGGTACCGATACTGCCTTCGTAATCGGGCGCTGTAAGGCCACTCATGTGGTCTGCTGCGAGGCGTGCTTGACGATTGGCAGGACCTGCAAGATAATTCATCCAAGGCTGTCCACTAATAGGGTGTGGATAAGCAATTGCATCACCCACAGCATAGATGTTAGCATCATTGGTTTGCAAACGTGCATTGACAGCTATTGCACCACGCTCTGTGAGTTCTAAGCCAGCAGCTTTGGCTAGTGCAGTATTGGGGCGTACACCGATAGAGAGTAGCACAAGTTGTGCTTCGAGTTGCTCGCCACTATTAAGTTGCACATGAAGATTACCATTAGCTGGCTGAATGGCCTGTACACCCTTGCCCAAATAGAGCCCCACACCTTTACTACGCAAAGCTGCATGCACGGGTGCTGCCATGCTGTAATCTACTGGCGCCATCACCTGCTCGGCCATCTCTACAACGCTCACACCAATACCACGCTCGTGTAAGTTTTCGGCCATTTCTAAGCCTATAAAACCTCCTCCTACGACGATGGCGTGGCGCACTGTGTGCGTATCAAGGTAGGCTGCGATAGCATCAGTATCGGCTACGTTGCGCAGTGTAAATACGCCCTCAGCATCTGCCCCTGCCAAAGGTGGCACCACAGGCAGCGCACCAGGCGACAAGAGGAGCTTGTCGTAACTCTCGTCATACGTACGGCCATCAGCGGTACGCACCGTCACGACCTGACGGTTACGATCAATGGCTGTGACCTCAGTCTGCACACGTACTGACACACGAAAACGTTGCTCAAAAGCCTCGGGCGTTTGTAAGAAAAGAGCATCGCGCTCAGCAATCGTGCCACCAATATAGTAAGGCAAGCCACAGTTGGCATACGAGATGTGCTCGCCTTTTTCAAAAAGAATGATTTCGCTATCCTCGGCATTACGTCGAAGTCTTGCTGCTGCCGTAGCGCCACCAGCGACGCCGCCTACAATGATATATTTCATGAAGTCTTTATTATAATAATGAGGTAAATTGTCGGAAAAACATGCCCATAGAGCTAATGCACTGCAAAGATAAAACAAAATTTCTAACAAGTGAAATTTCTACAAGAAAATAGTCAAAAAGGAAATACTTTCAGATTAGCCATAGACCCCAACAGCATTACGAGAGGCATTTCAAAATTTCACAATGCAACCTATATAAAGGGCTATATGTAGGCTAGCCAAACATGCTAATCATTGACTCACCCAAAGCTGTTTTTGCTTTCCATATAGGGCAAAAGCACGTGATGGCGGTGGCTATGTGCAAATTTCTTTGTAAATTTGCCATAAAGCCATTGGGTCTATCGTAGGCTCACCTATGCTACCTTTGGCTGGCAACCCTCATTCTACATCTTCCTATTTTTTTCTATATGAACAACAAATTTATCATTCCCGCCCTGCTACTTGGCGTAGCTGCCATGGCCTCATGCTCGGGCAAGCTGGGTGCGCTCTCTGCCGACAACTTTACGGTAACACCATCGCCCATGGAGGCTCATGCCAATCAGGTACCAGTGACCATCAGCGGTGTGTTTCCAGAGAAATATATGAAAAAGAAAGCCGTAGTGCGCGTAATCCCCGTACTCACGTCTAAGATTGATGGCCAGCAGGTAGTACTAGCACAGCAAGCTGCCACCTTTCAAGGCGAGAAAGTACGCGACAATCATACGGCTATTAACTACCGCATTGGTGGCAACTACACCATGCGTGCCGCATTTCCCTATACGCCCAACATGCGCCAAAGCACACTCTCGCTGCGCTTTGATGCACGCATAGGCAAGAAGAAAGTAAACGTGCCCGAGGTCGCTATAGCACCAGGCGTTATCGCCACCTACACCCTAGCCCACCTCACCATGCATGAGGGTCACCCCGCCTATGCTCCCGATGCCTATCAGCATGTGGTCAAAAAGCGTCAAGAGGCACACATTCGCTTCCTCATACAGCAAGCACAAGTACGCACCAACGAGCTCAAAACACAGAGCGTACAAGACTTTGTCAAGATGCTGTACGAGATACAAGCCGACCAAAAAACCTACCAACTCAATAACGTAGAGGTAGCTGCCTATGCCTCACCCGATGGTGGCGTAAAGCTCAACGAGCGACTCTCTGCCCAGCGCGAAAAAAACACCACCAGCTACGTACAAGGCGTACTGAAAGCTACCAAAAACAATGCTCCCATCGACACACGCTACACTGCACAAGATTGGGAGGGTTTCCGCCAGCTGTTACAAGCGAGCAACATTCAAGACAAAGAAGTCATCTTACGTGTACTATCAATGTACGAAGACCCTGAGCAGCGCGAACAACAAATCCGTAACATCTCAGCTGGTTTCTCTGAACTTACAACACAAATCCTGCCCGAGCTACGCCGCTCACGCTTGGCCATAAACTACGAAGTCGTAGGCCGCACAGACGATGAAATCATGGCCGAAATCAATGCTCGCCGCTACAATGTTCTTAGCATCGAAGAGCTACTCTATGCTGCCCAAAACCTAGGCTACGATGACGACCAACGCTTGGTTATTTTAGAGCAAACGACACGCTTATTCCCAACAGACCATCGTGCTACCAACAACATTGCTGCCATCTACCTCCAACAAGGTCGCTTGACCGAGGCCAAAGCTACACTGGCCAAGCTCACCAACAGCAAACTACCAGAAGTGGCTGTAAACCGCGGACGCATCGCACTAGCCGAAGGCCGCATTGACGAGGCCGAAGCACTCATCGCACAAGGTACTGGTGCTGCCGAGCAACAAGAAGCACTAGGCAATGTGTACATACTACAAGGCAAGTATGCCCAAGCTGCCAAGGCACTCAAAGGTACCAACACCACGAGCGAGGTACTGGCACAAATCCTCAACAACGAGTATAGCACAGCTATAGAAACGCTCAGCAAGCTGCCCGAAACATACCTGACGCAGTGGCTCACTGCCATCGTAGCCAAGCGTCAAGGCAACACGACTGCTGCCAAGGCTGCCTTTACTCGTGCCAAGGCGCTAGCACCACAAAGCCACCTGCCAAGCCTTGACATATTTGACTATGAAATGGCTGGCCTACAATAAGCCACAACAAGCCAGGGGGCTGCACCATCGTGCTCGCACGGTGGTTCAGCCCCTTGTGCTATCTCATACAATCTCCTACGATCAAAGTGCTGTGCCACGCCTTGGCACAAATGTGCCAAGGCACGATACACACGTATCACGACAGGGTACACATGTATCCCAACGTGGCACATTGCCTAGGGTCTAGATGCTGGTATCATTAGCCTAGCGTACGCTTAGCCTTTATCACTCACTCTAAAATTTTGTTTTAAGCCATGCTTCGCTTTGCGCTCCTTGCCTCCCTCATAGCTCTATGCTCAGCTTGTGGCCCTGGCAAGGGAAAATTCACAATAACCTCTGAGATTAAAAAGCTACAACATGCCGAGCTACTCATCTACGCAGCTGATGGCTCCTGGACAAAGCCCGACACGATGCATATCATTGATGGTAGGCTTGACTACACAGGAAGGCTCACAGGCGATGAACCACAAATCGTGCGCATCAGTTTCCAGAGCACTGACTTCTCGTTTCTCGCCATTGCCGAAAGCAACACACGCCTGCGTATAGAGGGAGAAGCCACACAGCTCGCACGTCTACGTGTGCTAGGCAGTGAGCAAAATCAACGCTTGACAGACTTTCGCCTCTTTGTAGCCGACAAAACCCTACGCGACCAACAAATGGCTGCTGCCGAATTTATACGAAAGCACATCAACCAGGCCGCTGGCGTAGCAGCTTTTGTGCAATACTTTGCTGAAGGGAAAGATGTGAGTGTACAGCTAGCCACGAGCGTAGCCAAAGAGCTACGTGCTGCCCACCCCAGCAATGCTTGGGTAGCAACACTTACACAACAGCTCGAAGCACAATGGCGTAATAGTAAGGGTGAGCCCTTGCCCAACTTCACGCTAACAACACACCGCGGTCGCACCGTGACCAAGGCCGACTATACTGGCAAGCCATTTGCTATCGTTGTATGGGCTTCGTGGAACAATAAGCAGCCCTCGTACACCTTGGAGTTACGCCGTTATGCCCCACAGCTAGCACAGCTACACCTGTCACTCGATGTAGACTCAGCCATGGCACATGGCATTATCGCCCGAGACAGCATCACAGCTCCGATTGTGATGGACCGAAAAGGGCTAGCCTCACCCATAGTGGCGCACTTTGGTATAAGCCAAGTGCCAACATGCCTACTCATCGACAAGCACGGACGTATCGTAGCGCGCGATATACCAGCCGAACAGCTCCAAAAGCATGTACAGCAGCTCACAGATTACTAAGCCTACTCTCCAACGCTACCTTTACCCTCACTTCGCTTACTCATGATTACATTTATACGCGCTTTGGTCACTCTTTTAGCCTATTCTGCGCTTAGTTTGTCGGCCTCGGCACAGCAAGCCGATCGTGACTTGCGTAGCCCTACGGCCTTTATTTATCAAGACTTTCAGCCCACACGCATCAACCTCAAAGACCGCCGCTTCACACGTGTAGAGGCCAACATATTTTTGAAAAACGGCCGACTTATCTATCGCCACAAAGGTAAGGTACTTGAAGCCAGTACTGACAACATAGTGAGCATCGTCTTTGCCGATAGCATACGCTATATCCCCATAGGTTTACAAGTGGCACGAGTCGTGACTGAACGAGATACTAACGCGATACTCTGCATCACCACCATCGACCAAAAGCGCTTAAAATCGGAGACCACAGGTGGAGATAACCTGCCTTATTTTGAGCTCGAAGATCTTGGTTTATTCATCGAGACAGACGGCAGCAAATCTGCTTCGCGCGAATATCCTATCAAGCACAACTACTACATCAAGCATGGAGAGGTAATTTTCCCAGCCAACCAGACACAATTTCGCAGGCACCTCAACCCTAGTCTTAAGGAAGCCTTTCGCCTACTCATGCACGAAAAGTATTGGAGCTGGGGAGACGAGCCGTCACTCATCATGCTACTAGACTATCTCAATTAAAACACACGCGTATGGCAAAGACCCGTACAGCTTACGTATGCAGCGATTGTGGCTACGACAGTGTCAAATGGCAGGGACGCTGCCCAAGCTGTGGCGCATGGAACACGTTCAAAGAGTTTACCATAGGCAAGCCTAGCCCACAGCAAGCTGCCACACAAGCACGGCAAGCCTTGGCAGGGCTAGATACCAGTCATAGACAGCCACAAATATTGAGCCACATTAGTGCACTGCAAGAAGCACGTATTGACCTGCACGATACAGAGCTTAATCGTGTGCTAGGCGGTGGCCTCGTGGCTGGCTCACTCACACTACTAGGCGGTGAGCCTGGCATCGGCAAGAGCACCCTACTGCTGCAAACCATGATGCAGCTATCGCACCTACGCATTCTCTACGTTAGTGGCGAAGAGAGCGAGCGTCAAATCAAGCTACGTGCCGACCGCATTCGGGGCGAGCAAGCCCACGTGCAAGTCGTATGCGAAACTGTGTTAGAGCGTATCTTTGAGCACATCGGCAGCGTACAGCCACAGCTACTCGTGCTTGACTCTATACAAACCCTACAAACCGAATCTACCGAAAGTGCACCAGGCAGTGTAAGTCAAATCCGAGAGTGTGCAGCCGCTATCCTCAAATATGCCAAAGAAAGTGGTGTGCCCGTTATTCTCATCGGGCATATCACCAAAGAAGGCAGCTTAGCTGGCCCCAAAGTACTTGAACACATTGTAGACACGGTACTGCAATTCGAGGGCGACCGCCAGCACCTCTACCGTTTACTGCGCAGCATGAAAAACCGCTTTGGCAACACCTCCGAAATTGGCATTTATGAGATGCGTAGCGATGGTTTAAGACAGGTAGAAAATCCTTCGGAGTTTCTTATCACCGATACGGAAGGCCTTAGTGGCGTAGCCATTGCATGCGCTATTGAAGGGGCACGGCCTTTTCTCATCGAGACACAAGCTTTGGTAAGTACAGCCGCCTATGGCACACCACAACGGTCGGCCATCGGCTTTGATGCCCGACGCCTCAACATGCTCTTGGCCGTACTCGAAAAGCGCGTGGGTTTTAAACTTGGTCAAAAAGACGTATTTCTCAACATTGCCGGTGGACTACGCGTAAGCGACCCTGCCATGGACTTGGCTGTAATAGCCGCCATAATTTCAAGCAACGTCGATGTAGGCTTGGCGCGTAACGTATGTATGGCAGGAGAGATAGGGCTGTCGGGAGAGATACGCCCTATCATGCGCATTGAGCAACGTATAGCCGAGGCACAGAAACTGGGTTTTGCCCAAATCGTCGTACCACAGCACAGCATCATAGGGCTAGACCTTGACCGCTATACCATAGAGGTGTCGGGTGCACAACGCGTAGAAGACGCCCTGAGACACCTCTTAGGATAATCTTAAACACGAAGCTACCTTACAACATATCCCCTTACCATGCTATCCAAGGCTTAATTAGCATTAGCATAGTAAGGGGGTGTCTTAAAATACACTTGTGAGAGGATATGGCAGCCATACAAAGCAGCAAGTAAAAAAAGATTGAAACAAGACGTATAGATTTGTCCAAATCAAGGTAAATGTTTACCTTTGCAGCAAAATAGCATATCATAGAGAATACATACGCGATGGAGTATAATTTTAGCGACATAGAGAAG
>JAUMYJ010000001.1:137970-201882 GCA_030528715.1 Bacteroidales bacterium
TGGCAAGCCCGATGGCAAGCCGATGGCACATATCATGTGGTAGAAGACACCACACGCCCTAAATACTACGTACTCAACATGTTTCCCTATCCCTCGGGAGCTGGTCTACACGTAGGCCACCCACTAGGCTACATCGCGAGTGACATCTACGCACGCTATAAACGTCAGCAAGGCTTCAATGTGCTCAACCCTATGGGCTATGATGCTTATGGACTTCCAGCTGAACAATATGCCATACAAACAGGGCAACACCCCGCCATTACTACCAACGAAAACATAGCACGCTACCGTGAGCAGCTAGACAAGATTGGGTTTTCGTTTGATTGGAGTCGCGAAGTACGCACCTGCGAACCCAACTACTACCATTGGACGCAGTGGGCTTTTAAGCGTATGTTTGAACACTACTACGATACAGCCGAGCAAAAAGCTAAACCCATAGCTCACCTCATAGCCCACCTCGAAGCCCATGGCACAGCAGGGCTCACAGCTGCCGAAAGCGAAACACTCAGCATTACCCCCGAAGCCTGGGCTGCCATGACGACCGTAGAGCAACAAGAGGTGCTCATGAACTATCGCATAGCCTATCTAGGCGAAACAATGGTAAACTGGTGTGCAGAGCTTGGCACCGTGCTAGCCAACGATGAAGTCGTAGATGGTGTGAGCGTACGAGGGGGATACCCCGTAGTACAGCGCAAAATGCGCCAATGGTGTTTGCGCGTATCTGCATACAGCCAGCGCCTGCTTGATGGCCTAAACCACGTAGACTGGACCGATGCACTAAAAGAAACACAACGCAACTGGATAGGACGCTCAGAAGGGGCAGAAGTGGCATTTCGCATCAAAGATAGCGAGCAAAGTTTTACCATATTTACAACACGTGCCGACACACTATTTGGCGTAACTTTTATGGTACTTGCACCCGAGAGCGAACTCGTGGCTACGCTCACTACTGAGGTACAGCATGCCGAAGTTGAGGCCTATGTAGCTGCAACCAAAAAACGTACCGAGCGCGAACGCATTACCGACCGCAAGGTAACGGGCGTATTCTCTGGTAGCTATGCCGAGCACCCACTCACTGGCGAGGCTATACCTGTTTGGATTAGCGACTACGTATTGGCAGGCTATGGCACAGGAGCTATCATGGCTGTACCAGCACACGACAGCCGCGACTATGCCTTTGCCAAGCATTTCGACCTACCTATTATACCGCTCGTAGCAGGCTGTGACGTGAGCGAAGAGAGCTTTGATGCTAAGGAGGGTACAGTTATCAACTCACCACGCGAAGGCGTACCAACGCGCCACAATTTTTCCCTCAATGGACTCAGCGTACCAGAAGCCATTGCAGCTGCCAAACACTTCGTAAGCGAGCAAGGCTTAGGACGTGTAAAAGTAAACTACCGCTTACGCGATGCTATTTTTAGCCGTCAGCGTTATTGGGGGGAGCCTTTCCCTGTTTACTATAAGAACGGCATGCCACAGATGCTGCCCGATAGTGCCCTACCACTCGAACTCCCTGCTATCGATAAATTCTTGCCCACAGAAAGTGGTGAGCCACCACTTGGCCGCGCCACACAATGGGCTTGGGACGAAGCCAACCAAAAGGTCGTAGACACACATTTGGCTAACGGCCAAACGATATTCCCTATCGAGCTCAACACCATGCCAGGCTTTGCAGGCTCATCAGCCTACTACCTGCGCTACATGGATGCACACAACGACACCGCACTACTGAGCGAGCAAGCCGCAGACTATTGGCAAAACGTAGACCTCTACGTAGGTGGTGCAGAGCATGCCACAGGGCATTTGATTTATAGCCGCTTTTGGAATAAGTTCTTATTTGACCTTGGTGTAAGCCGCACCGAAGAGCCTTATAAGAAACTCGTAAACCAAGGTATGATACAAGGGCGTAGCAACTTTGTCTACCGCGTTAAAGACACCAACCACTTCGTATCGCTCGGGCTCAAAGATCAATATGATGTCACACCACTACACGTAGATGTAAACATCGTTGCCAACGACGTACTTGACATCGAAGCCTTCAAGACTTGGCGACCTGAATTTGCCACAGCAACATTCGAGCTCGAAGACGGCAAATACATATGTGGCTGGGCCATCGAAAAAATGTCTAAGAGCATGTACAACGTAGTCAACCCCGACCTCATCGTAGCACGCTATGGTGCCGACACCTTACGCCTCTACGAGATGTTCCTAGGCCCCATCAACCAAAGCAAGCCTTGGGATAGTAATGGTATTGATGGCTGCGCACGCTTCTTACGCAAGCTTTGGGGGCTATTTTACAGTCGCGATGGCCAATGGCTAGCAACAGATACACCTGCCAGCAAAGAAAACCTCAAAACACTCCACAAGCTCATTAAGAAAGTGAGTGCAGATATGGAAGACTTTGCCTATAATACCACCATAGCAGCTTTCATGATAGCTGTGGGCGAGCTAGCACAGCAAAAATGCCACAGCATAGCTATACTCACACCACTCGTACAACTCATCGCACCCTTCGCACCTCACATAGCCGAAGAGCTTTGGGAGCAACTTGGCCATCAAACCACAGTGTGCGATAGCCCATGGCCACAATACGACGAGAGCTACCTCGTAGAAGACACCGTAACGATGAGCATATCGTTTAATGGCAAAACGCGCTTCACAATGGACTTTGCCACCAACGCTAGCAATGCTGACATCGAAGCAGCTGTGATGGTTAACGAGCAAACGGCCAAATACACAGAGGGCTTTCAAGTAGCTAAGGTCATAGTCGTACCCAAAAAGATTGTAAACATCGTACTCAAAAAATAACCTCTTCACAAAGCTCACCGCTACGACACCCGTAGCGGGGGAGCTTTATTGCCCATAGATTTTACTCTCAAAACAAACATAAAACCCTCCCCTCATGCTCAAAGCTATCAACTGGCGACAAGAGTTTCGCGATTACTTCTTCATCACACTCGGCTTGCTACTCTATGGCACTGGGTGCGTTATCTTCCAAATGCCCTACAACATCACCACGGGGGGTGCCACGGGGGTAGGCTTGGTGATTTACTATGCCACAGGACTCATTGAGCCACAATACACCTACTACCTCATCAACCTCGTGCTCATCATCTTTGCACTATGGCAACTCGGGTGGAAGTATTGTGTCAAGACCATCTTTGCCTTCAACATGCTTACACTCATTATGACGCTTTGGCAGCAAGGCGTACGAGAGTTTCTTGTGCCAATGGGTTATCCACTCTCACTACAAGGCCTACCGATGATACTTGACGAGCCCTTTATGGCTTGTATCATTGGGGCTATCTTTGAAGGTATGGGGCTAGCCCTTGTGTTTGCCAGCAATGGCAGTACTGGTGGAACTGACATTATAGCTAGCATCATCAACAAACACCGCAACGTGAGTCTAGGACAAGTTATAATGGCTTGCGATGTAATCATTATTTCGACCATTTTGCTCACACCCACAGGCAATATGGAAAAAGCTATTTACGGCTATATTACCCTTATCGTTGCAGGGATAACGCTCGACTATATGATAGACCGCAATCGCCAATCGGTGCAATTCTTTATCATCTCTAAAAAGTTTGATGAGATAGCCAAAGCTATCAGCGAGCAAGAGCGTGGTGTAACTGTACTGCATGGTCATGGGTGGTACACAGGCAATCAGCAAAGTGTACTTTTAGTAATGACAAAGCGCCGTGAAAGCAACACCATCTTCCGCCTTATCCACGATGTAGACCCCAACGCTTTCGTATCGCAGAGCAAGGTTATTGGTGTCTTTGGCGAAGGATTTGATAAAATGAAAATTTCACGCTAACGACTACACACCCTCCCTCACAGCCTATACTTCTAGCTAGGCTACGACTTTTCAACTCTCCTTAGTTTTATGGCACGCCAACTCGTTTTTGCCACCAACAATGCCCACAAACTAGACGAAGTGCGTCAAATGGTGGGCAACCACTTCACCCTACTTTCGCTCAACGATATCGGCTGTACCGACGAGATTGCCGAAACGGGTGACACACTCGAAGCCAATGCCCTCATTAAGGCGCGCTACATCTACGAGCGTTATGGCCTCGACTGCTTTGCCGACGACACAGGCCTAGAAGTCACTGCACTCGATGGTCGCCCTGGTGTACACACAGCACGCTACGCTCACCCCGACCGCAACGATCACGCAGCCAACATGGCCAAACTACAATGTGAGCTGGCTAATAAAACCGACCGATCGGCACGTTTTCGCACAGTCATAGCCCTTATTGAAGACGGCAAAGAACACCTTTTTTCAGGCGAGGTAATGGGCAACATCATGCCCGAAGCACGTGGCAAAGGAGGCTTTGGCTACGACCCTGTTTTTGCTCCTCACGAGTATGGAGGTGTGCAAACGTTTGCAGAGCTAGGCGATGGCATCAAATTCCAAATTAGCCACCGCGCACGTGCCGTGCAAGCTCTTACAGACTACCTACACCAGCACGCACACGAACCTTAATACAACCCTCACTTAAACACACGCCATTATGGCAGATACATCTTGGTTTGCTTCGCTCTTTACGACTCCTTCGGCCGTACAGGCCGTAGTAGTGCTTAGCCTTATCTGCGCGCTTGGACTTTGGCTAGGAAAAATCAACTTGCGCGGTGTCAAGCTAGGCGGAGCCTTTGTGTTTTTCGTCGGTATTTTAGCTGGAGCATGGGGGCTTAAAATAGATAGCCACATGGCTGAGTATGCCGAAAATTTTGGTCTCATTCTTTTCGTCTATGCCCTAGGCCTACAAGTAGGGCCAGGCTTTGTGATGGCTTTTCGACGCGGAGGTGCACGCTTATCACTACTAGCCCTAGGGGTAGTGCTACTGGGAACACTTCTAATGGTGGGGCTAGCCCTCATATTACCTGTTAGTTTTCCAGCCATGGTCGGTGTACTCTGTGGTGCCGTGACCAACACACCTGCCCTCGGTGCAGCACAGCAAACGATGGTGCAGATGGGCTTAGGTAGCCAAAGCTACGAGCCAGCCCTAAGTACCGCCCTAACCTACCCTTTGGGTTTAGTAGGCGTGATACTTGCTGTTATCCTACTACGCCTATGGCTCAAACATACTGTGAGTCACAACGTGCACTCGTCTGACGAAGCCTATATCGCCTCATTCGAGGTAGTCAATCCAGCCATCTTTGGCAAGCGACTGCGCGAACTGCCACACAAGCGCAATGAGCCTTTCGTAGTGTCACGTTTGTGGCGCAATGGCTTAGTCGAGATACCCGATGCCAACACTACGCTCCAAGAGGGTGACCGCGTACTAGTCATCACATCTCAAACCTTTGCCGAGCAGCTTGAGCTCCTCTTTGGCCATAAGGAAGCACGCGATTGGAACGCCGATGAGTTCGATTGGAATGCTATTGACCCTAAGCTCCACTCAATGCGTATCATCGTAACTAACCACACCATCAATGGCCGCCACTTAGGTGACTTACAACTGCGCAATAAATATGGCGTAAACATCACTCGTGTGCTGCGCTCAGGCATACAGCTCGTGGCAACCCCCGAACTCACCCTCATGCTTGGAGACCGCCTCACAGCCGTAGGCCACGAACACGAGCTAAGCCGTGTGGCCGAAGTACTAGGCAATGAGGTAAAAAACCTTGATGAGCCCAACCTCGTATCCATCTTTATTGGTATGGCATTGGGCCTAGCTCTTGGCTTGCTACCCATAGCCATTCCTGGCATGAGCTACCCCGTAAGGCTAGGCATTGCAGGTGGCCCCATCTTAATCGGTATACTCATCGGTGCCTATGGGCCACGCTTCCATATGGCTACTTTTACCACGAATAGTGCCAACCGCATGCTGCGTGCCTTAGGCATCACGCTCTATCTAGCTTGCTTAGGTCTATCGGCAGGGCCCGATTTTATGAGTGTAGCACTACGCCCCGAAGCACTCTTATGGGTGGGCTCTGGCTTTATCATCACGCTCGTACCACTCATTATCATAGCCTTTATTGCGGCCTATTGGGGCAAGTACGACTTTGCAACAACGGCTGGCATGCTATGTGGTGCTATGGCCAACCCCATAGCCCTAGACTATACCAACTCTACACTCCCTGGCGACCGTGCAGCCGTGAGCTACGCTACGGTCTATCCCGTGTGTATGTTTGCCCGAGTCATTGTGGCACAGATGCTCATACACACCTTTGTTGCCCTAAGCACCTAGCTTTTCATTGATATATACTCACCTATTGATAACACAAAATTTCTGCGT
The DNA here is from genome assembly GCA_030528715.1 of Bacteroidales bacterium. Lineage (GTDB taxonomy): Bacteria > Bacteroidota > Bacteroidia > Bacteroidales > Bacteroidaceae > Alloprevotella. The sequence continues at coordinate 144,219 of JAUMYJ010000001.1, forward strand.
TTATGAAACAAGCCCTCAATACCTCTAACGCCCCCGCAGCCATTGGCCCTTATAGCCAAGCCATTGTGGCTGGCCCCTTGGTTTACGTATCAGGTCAGCTACCCATTGACCCTACCACGGGCGAGTTTGTAGCAGGCGGAGTGAAAGAACTTACACACCAAAGCCTAAAAAATGCCCAGGCCATTTTAGCCGAAGCTGGCCTAACACTAGCCAACGTTATCAAAACTACTGTATTTTTAGCCGATATGGCCGACTTTGCCGAGATGAACGAGGTTTACGCCTCATATTTCACCGCCCCCTTCCCTGCGCGCTCGGCCGTTGCCGTCAAAACACTACCTAAGGGTGCACGCGTAGAAATTGAGTGTATCGCTTATAAAGACTAAGCTCTACAAGCAAACCACACGCCTCTCCCCTTCATGCTGTACACTACGATAGCATGAGGGGGATTATCTTAAAAAGTATAGGAAAGATGCATGCAACAACAACTAAAAGAAAAGGGGCACGTTCTATCAAAGAAGTGCCACAAGAAATTCTAGAACTACTCAACATTGGGAAGATTGAGACTGCAAATCTTGTTGAGTCTTTGGCTATTGACCAACGACTTTTACTGACTAATATACTCGAACAAAATGAACGAGTAAACTATTTAGCTCCAATCTTGACAAAAATAGAGCAATTGAAAAAGCAAACAATGAATACAATAAATGAAGCTATTGGAGCTGAGCTTTTAGAGTTAGTAACACAACACAATGACAAAGACTTCGTAAACATTATATCCCATCATACTTCTGATGTTGTGCGTGGTTGGGCAACTTACATAATTGGAAAAAACCACCATTTAAGCATAGCAGAGACACTTGAACAAATTCAACGGTTCGCAGCAGACAGGCATTTTGGAGTAAGAGAAACATGCTGGCTGGCAGTAAGAAGCAAGATTGCGACCAACCTTATCGAAAGTATCGAAATACTATCTAAGTGGACAATACATCTAGATGAAAACATCAGAAGATTTACAACAGAAGCAACAAGACCTCGTGGCGTTTGGTGTGAACACATAAAACAGCTCAAGCAACAACCAGAATTAGCTATATCTATTTTAGAGCCCTTAAAGTCTGACCCTGCCAAGTATGTTCAAAATAGTGTCGCGAATTGGCTCAATGATGCAAGTAAAACAAGCCCAGACTTCGTCATAGAGCTTTGCAGGCGTTGGGAGCGCGAAAGCAATACCGAAGAAACGAAGTATATCGTAAAAAAAGCATTGAGAACATTGAGCAAATAAATGCCAACCTCAGCATTAGCAATTGTATTTCGCTCATAGGGTCAGCCTTATGAACAGCATGTATCGTAACTTGTCCTACTCATGCTATGCAAAGTTTACTATACCAAAATTTTCTGAAGCGACTTGAATACCTACAACTACTTGATACAGAAAAGGCTAAACAAATTTTACTTCGCACGTATGGCTTAACATACGTGTTCTTGGTGGCTGTTCACATACACTTCTTTCATAAACTCACACTTTACCCCTTATACAAGGTTTCAAATATACAGCCAAACTCATCTCACCCACTTAGCATCTCATCCTCTTCTTACCTCCTCTATAATAGTTGCTATCTAATGCCCATTGTACAGCTGTATAACGGGCGTTAGATAATTGCTCAATGGGCGTTAGACAATTGTTTAACGCCCGCTAAACAACACTTTACCTTTTATCGATACACACTAAGCTAGATCTAGCAATCCACCTTGACAACACACACCATACCATCAGCACAAAGGTCGTCAAGGCTTTGAGTTTTTGCGATACAATAGACACACACTTAAATTGTGCTTCTTAAAAAAGACCAAAAGCATTTGGATATTTCAAAATAAATACATAAATTAGCTTGTCAATGATAGCAGTGTAGTTTAACATGGTGTATAAGTAGTGTACCAACACTACCCCCATCGTCTTAAAATTTGCTAGGCACGCCGTTTTATTTACAAGGTTACTGTTAGCATAAATATTCTTTTGCGTAAAACATCAAGAGTGGCAATTGGGAAATGGCAAACAAGATATATCCATACTTTAATGTGGTTGTTATGAAAAAGACCTATCTATCCATAGTAGCACTTATGCTGGCTACTATGATGCAAGCACAAATGAAGTCATTCGTGCCAGAAGGACAATCTCGCACCTACGAGTCTGTGTCGTGGGACAATAAGCCCCTGAAAAACATAGGCGAAAGAACATTTTTTATCTTTTGGCAAGAAAGTGGCAAACTCAACGGCCGACTCAATGGCACAACAGACGAAATCGTAACAGCTCGTGAAGGCTACCGCCCAGGCTACATCGTCGCTCCACTACACGATATAAAAGTAATTAACGACAGCACGATTACCTTTTCGATCGCCAACACCATGCAGTTTGGCTGTGAACTACCGCTCTACGTCAAAAATGAAGCAGAGGCCACCCAGCTAGGCTACCCTTCGTGGGCAGACGTGTCTAGCAATAGCTTGCCACCATCACAGCGCCAATACACCGTGAGCTTTTCAGGTAAAACGCTAATAATACGCCCTGATGGAGCATACGACAAGTTTGAACGCCTATTTAGACTACCTCAATAACACGAGAGGCAAGCGAGCCTTAACTTAGTAGCTCTACTCATCTCATATGACTGAGGCTTTGTGCCACGATATGGCACAAACATACCAAGTCGTGACACATGTGCTTCGTGACACGATACAAGTGTGTCAAGACATGGCACAAAGCCAAAGTCAAAACATCTCAAACAGAATACCTATAGAACTCCTAATATACTATCATTGAGAACAATTCAAAACAAAAGGTACTTCAAGAAGGATGGTACAACCACATAAACTATCTTCTACAACTCTATGGAAAACCCTTAAACAATCATTCGAATGGAACTGTTGGCAAGACTAGCAGCAAAGTACACGTTGGATAGGATTGCACCAAATCATAGAAGGGACGCCTTCAAACACTGCTAACATCGCCACTAACATCCTAGCATACGCTACATAGTGGCTTAAACAACAACTTCAAAAACACTACTATTATGGTAAAATCACAAAAGCATCTCTGGACGAGTTGGCACAACAGCTACCACTACTCACAGAAATGGAGCAAGCAAGTTGCCTAGGAGGAACGCATAGCGCATATTCGAGCCTAGGAACAGCACAAAAAGACCAAGAAAACCAAGCAATCGCTGGGCTGGAACAAAGTGTATTCTCTACCCAAATAGGAGATACAAACCAAAACATGGTCGGAGGCCTCACAGACTTCACAACGCTGGCGAAAGATAAAGACAACCAAAAACACTATACACCAGGAACAGGTGGACACAACATCGTTTTTTCTGGTTATCTCGCGCCCGAAGAATCGGGATTTTTAAGCGATGATTCAGGATATTTCGGAGACTCAGGAAGCATTGGCTATACAGGAGGAGATGCAGATGGGGAATATATGCTCCCAGATGACAACCCTCCTAGCAAAGGAGGTGGAAGCCCAACCCGTCCTTTCAACCGCAATCCATACCGCAACATCAGTTATCATAAGAGCATAGATCCTGCACTCGGAAATCAAATCACAGATTTGCTCAATAAAAGTCCAGAGCTAAGGGGAATTTTATCTCCTTTTATTAAAGGAGGAGGAAAGCTTAGGTTTGAAATCGATCCGAATATAACTAACCCTAACGTACTAATGGACACAAGAATGAGCAACGGAGACCTAATCATCAGTATTAATCCAACGCATGTAGATGCTAATGGTTTTCATGGAGTCTATACCAATGGTAGTAAAGACAACGTAGGATATATACATGATGGTACTATAAAAAGTACGTTTGCTGTTGCTATAGCGCATGAAGCTATTCACGCAAAACATGTACATGTATATGCAGAAGCGATGGAAACAACCCAGCATATGCCAGCAGTTGCGAGAGAATACTTACTGAGCAAAGGTTATAGTATTGATTTCGCAAACATATTTTTCACTTATGAAAATGGAGCTTGGCGCAAGGCAAATCATAATGAGATAGATGAAAGGGAGCATGCATACATTTCAAAGTACAATCACGAAGTATTAGATCGCGTCAAAGGGCAATATAGAGGAGGCTTTTAAGAAGCTCAAATTATTAACACCCCAAACATTGGATCATCATGCTACACAAAATACGTTTTATCAGCCTACTTGGCATTGCCTTAGTGAGCTTACATTGTAGCCAAACGCCCCATGGCGTAGCTCAGACAACGCACGCACAAGACATACCTGCAAACGACACAATCCGCTTAGTCAATAGCGTAGCGCAACTACAAGCCTTACCCAAAGGTAGCATCATTGAGCAGTGCGACTTGTCAGGACAAGCCATACCTACACAGCTACAAAAGCAGCTGAAAGACTACCAAATCATACACCTCAAACTCGAAAACTGCCAACTGACCTATCTAGATGCCCAAGAACTCCCACAAAGCTTACAAACACTCAATGTAAGCCACAACAAACTAAAAGAAGACCTCATCTTAGAACCAGAGCTACTGCCTAACCTAAAAGTACTCAACTGCTCCTATAACGAAATAAATAGACTACACATCACACGCACAATAGTACATCTCAATGCCGCTCACAACAAACTAAGAAGGCTAACACTACTCAATGTTTACAAACACGATGAGCGGTTTCCAAAATACGTCAACGTAGCTTACAATTGGAACCTCCATTATGCGCTAGGCTTCCCAGTGGAAGAGGTAGATACACTCATAAGCTATAAGGCAGCACGAGGCAAAAAATTGGTATATGGTCCATTGCCTGATGGGTTTAGTTTTCATTAGCTCCATCGTGAGTGCACATCATCAATACACAAAGAGAAGTGTATTGGAATAAACATTAGAGGAGTATTGACTCAACCATCTAACAGCCCAAACAAATAAAAACATCATGAAATGAAACAAATTGCTCTAATGCTATTGCTAACGCTAGTAAGTTGTAATGGCTATGAGGTCAAAGTTGATCTCCATAAAGTTGAGGAGAATCGCGCATACACGATGACTGATTTATTCAGCATCTCATGCGATAGTTTTTACGTAGTTACTCCGTACGTATCGGGGCGATTAGATTCTGCCGCATTTGATTGTCCAAAGCAAATAAAAAAAGTCGCTACTCACAATGCATATGCCTCGAGCGAGGATAAGGCTACCATAGTGTTTGTCCAAAAGGACAAAGCCATTGGCTACGCCACAATACAATGGTGTAGGGATAGTGGCTTTGTTCCACCCTTAAAGGGATTAAAGGGATATGCAATGAATACGCGCGTACAAATCAATGAGCATAAATGCCTTATGCTCTCAGAGGGCACGAACGATGGCGTTTAAGAGAGCTAGCAACATTAGAACTCAAATTTCCGAGTGTAAGCTCCGGTTACCTTAGCCTGATAAAGCATTCCGTCTGCTACCTGCATCTTCTAGCAGAAGGTTGGTAGCAGACCTATATCTTTTATTCTCATCGTTACTAAACGACAAATCCCTATGAAAATTAAGTTATTAATCAGTCTTCTCTTCCTTGCCTCAGTGTCACTTTCTGGACTAGCGCAAGTTCGAGGAGAGGGTGTCATACCCGATGGACTTGAATGGCAACAAAAAGAAAAGGCCTTATTTGTATATGGCTTTTATGCTGCCTACATGAATGGTGTGATGTACACCCCATCTGCCGAAATGGCCAATCGCTTACTCAAAGCGTATACACATCGCCGTGTACGCCGAGAGCGTGAGTACATGCCTCTACTAAACGCACAAGACTGCACACCACATAACCTCAACACACTAAAAGTAACGCCACTTAACACAGAGTGGTATGAGGTAAAGTTTCAAATCGCTACTATAAATCCTAGCGACTCTATGCAGTATCTCGTGAGGAAAGTGCGCTTAGCCCCTAAAAAGCGCACCTACCAAATTGTAGAGGTCAAGTGACTTGGACACATGTGCACTTGCATCAAATTATGATGTAACGCAGACACGCTATTCAGCATTGCAGCCGTACAATGTGTGGCATCGTACGGCTGCAATTATCAAACATCTTGCCATTGTGAAACGTTCAGAAGAAGTTCAAGATATCATAGACCGCATGCCTACCCACTGGTGCTGGTGGGTAGCAGGGCTGGTGGCACTACTCATGGGCTGCCTCATCGCACTTAGTTGCTTCATTCGCTACCCTGAGACTGTAGATGGTCATGTCTCAATTACAGGAAAAGTAGCCCCAGTACGTTTAGTAGCGATGCAGAGTGGGCGCCTCCATCCATTACTCACACGAGGGGCTATGGTGAAGCCTGGAGATGTAGTGGCCTATATGGAAAGTGGTGCTAAATACGAAGACTTTATACAGCTTAAAACCACACTCACACAAGGCGATACCACAAGTCTTGTGCACACCTTTGAGCTTGGTGAACTCTCCCCAGCTTATAATGCCTACACGACAGCTAAAGAACGCTTGCAACGCCTACAACACTCCAAACGCTACACGGCTGTACGTCGTAGTTTACAAGAGCAAATCTCTGCTAACAGCCAAGTAGCCAGCCAACTCTTACATACACAAGCTATTAAAGCTAAAATCCGTGCTAATCTAGCGCATGATGTCTATCGTGATAGTTTGCTACATAGCCGAGGCATGAGCACACTAAGTGAACTAGAAGCCAAACGCAACCTCTATTACCAGCAACTCGAGAGCGAGACCCATTTGCAGGTCAATCAACTCACGAAGCAAGCTGAGATAAAGACCTCACAGCTCGAAATTGCACGTAGCTACATCGAAGAAGAAGAAACCCTAGAAGAAGCATGGAGCGACATGCAAGCTAAACGCCAAGCACTCCTCAACGAACTGCGACTATGGGAGGAAAAATACCTCATACGGGCTACTATGGCTGGTAGACTTGACTACCTAGGATTTTGGCGAGACAATATGGTAGTAACAGCTGGAACAGAAGTATTTAGCATACTTCCATATCACAATACCATCATAGGAGAAGCCTATATAGCCTCACAAGGAGCAGGCAAGATAACCGTAGGGCAAGAGGTAAATGTGAAACTCAGCGACTACCCCTACGATGAGTTTGGCCTACTCAAAGCCAAAGTTGCTGCCATCTCAAGTTTAACACAAAAACCAACAGCAGGACAACAGGTCGTAGAGAGCTATCTAGTAGAGCTCAGTTTTCCGAATGGCTTAACAACCAACTTTGGCTACGAGCTACCACTCAATTTCGAGCGCAAAGGCACAGCCGAAATCATCACAAAACCCAAACGTCTGATAGAGCGCCTATTTGACAACCTCAAAGCACGCACCACAAAATGAACCTTTTCCACCGCTTCCCGATAGACTATCAAATGGATGCACAAGACTGTGGGCCTACTTGCCTAAAAATGATAGCAAAACACTATGGTAAGTATTACTCACTGCAACACCTGCGCGATAAGTGTGGCATTACCAAAGTCGGTGTGTCTCTGCTTGACCTTAGCACAGGTGCCGAGAGTATCGGCTTACGTACGCTATCGGCTAAGTGTGACATGAAGGGACTCGTAGAGAAAATACCTTTACCCGTCATCATTTTCTGGCAACAAAGCCACTTTGTCGTGGTTTACCACACCACAAAGCGCTATATTTACGTAGCCGACCCTATGAAAGGGCGTGTCAAGTACACACACCAAGAGTTTGCAGCAGGATGGCTATTCGAAGACGAGCCCTATGGGGCATTGCTCGCCATCGAGCCAACGGCAACTTTTGCCGATAGTAAGGCCGAACGTGAGCAGCAAAAAGATAGCTTTCTCTCTATCCTCAAATACTTTGCCCCTTATAAGGGCAATTTCTCACTGGTCTTTGTAGTAATGCTCATTGTGACACTCCTACAAGGCATCTTACCCTTTATATCTAAAGCAGTGATAGATGTAGGTATAAAGACCTCTGACGTGAATTTCATCAATATGGTGCTAGTGGGCAACATCGCGATCTTAATTAGCGTCATGGTCTTTAATGTGCTGCGTGATTGGATACTCATGCACATTACAGCGCGTGTCAATATAGCACTCATATCCGATTACCTTATCAAACTAATGAAACTACCCATCAATTTCTTTGAAAACAAATTGCTGGGAGACATTTTACAACGTGCACACGACCACGAACGCATCCGCAATTTTGTGATGAACAATTCGCTCTCACTCGTCTTCTCTACCTTTACATTTATACTCTTTTCTATTATCCTACTCATTTACAATACCACTATCTTTTTTATTTTCCTTGGTGGTTCAGCCCTTTATGTGGGTTGGGTACTACTCTTTTTAAGCGTACGCAAAAAGCTAGATTGGCAATATTTTGAGCTACTTGCGCGCGACCAAAGCTATTGGGTAGAAACAGTGGGGGCAATGCAAGATATCAAAATCTATAACTACGACAAGACACGGCGCTGGAAATGGGAGGGCATACAAGCAGGTTTATATCATGTCAATAAGCGTGTCATGACGATAACCAACATGCAAAACCTCGGAGCACAATTCATTGAGAGCATTAAGAATATGACCATTGTTTTCTTTTGTGCCACAGCTGTCATTCGTGGTGAAATCACATTTGGGGTAATGATCTCTACACAGTTTATTTTAGGGATGCTCAATGGACCACTGGTACAATTCATCAATTTTGTCGTATCAGCACAATATGCCAAAATATCATTTATGCGTATGAATGAAATTCGTCAGCTTGATGATGAAGAAAAACTCCTTTCTATCGGTAGTAGCACTATTTTGCCTGAACAGCGCGACATCACACTCGAAAACGTCCACTTTCAATACACACCCAACGCTCCTTTTGTACTCCGTCATATTTACCTTACAATCCCTCAACACAAAGTGACAGCCATCGTGGGCGGTAGTGGGAGTGGTAAGTCTACATTACTCAAACTCTTGGTACGCCTTTATAACCCAACCTATGGAGAAATTAAAATGGGAGGGATGAATACACAAAGTATCAATCTACACCAATGGCGTAGTCTATGTGGTGTCGTGCTGCAAGATGGCAAACTATTTAGCGAAAGTATCTTAACAAACATCGTATTAGAAGACGAACACATTGATTACGACCAGCTACACCGCTGCTGCCAAATAGCCCAAATCGAAGATGAAATCTTAGCTCTGCCCAAGGGATTTGACACTAAGATCGGAGAGAATGGACGTGGTTTGAGTGGTGGCCAAAAACAACGCTTACTCATTGCACGCGCCCTCTACCGCAACCCTCAAATACTCTTTCTAGATGAAGCTACCAATGCACTTGACACCATCAACGAAGCACGCATAACCACGGCACTCAACAAAGCTTTTGAACAGCGTACTGTGGTCATTATAGCCCATCGTTTAAGTACAATCCGTAATGCAGATCAGATAGTAGTGATGCATCAAGGCCAAATCGTAGAGGTAGGCACACACGAAGAGCTGCTCCAAGCCAAGAGATACTATGCAGAACTCATTGACTCTCAAACCCAAAAACTAGACAGCTAATCTACACATAACATGCTAAAATACCATGCATTATTTTTAGCGTTTGCTTGCAGCTTCATGACACTTGCATTCGGGCAAACACCCACCATAAGTCTATCAGAGAGTATCGCACTGGCACAAGTACAATCAACCACTGCTAAGCAAGCACGATCTGCCTATAAACAAGCTACATGGGACTACGAGATGTATCGTGCTAACCTTAAACCTAGCCTAGCCCTCAGTGTTACACCAGCACGCTACGTCAGCAACATTGTACAACGCTATAATTCTGAACAAAATCAAGATGTATATCGGCGCCAACAAAGCTATCTCGCTACGAGCCGTCTAACACTCACACAGCCAGTAACCTTCACAGGTGGTACACTACAAGTCTACTCTGATCTCAACTACTATCGTACTTTTGGGCTAGCCTATCAAACACAATACGCCAGTAGCCCAATCGTAGTCAGCTATAAACAACAACTCTTGGGCTATAATCCTTACAAATGGATGAAGCATATAGAACAAAAACGACTCAGAATGGCACAACAACAATTAGCGCATAGCCTAACAATCGTAGCTTTGCAAACTGCCAATCTGTATACTGACGCACTCGTAGCCCAAAAACACATGGAACTACTCCAAGAACAAATTACTAACAACGACACACTATTAGCCAAAGCCCTAATACTAGAACAACTTGGTAGACTTAATACTAGCGACGTACTCACCTTACGTTTAGAACTATCCAAGACACGTACACAACACCTTGAAGCACAACAAACACTACATAAGTTGCTATGGCAACTATGTGATTACATCGGACTACCTCATGACTCACACGTTCAACTAGCTGCTTTAGATACACCTCCCCTCCCCAACCTTAGTGTACAAGAGGTAATACAGCATACATTAGCCACCCATCCACAAGTGTTGCAACATATCATAAGAACTACTGCTGCACAACAAGCTGTAGACAAAGCCCAAAAACAACGCTGGATAGACCCATCACTAGAACTATCATTAGGCTTTAACCAAAGCGGCAACAGCCTACCACTAGCTTACCAAAATCTACTGCGACAAGATATCGTTTCGGTAACTATTTCAATACCTATTATAGATTGGGGAGTGCGTAAAAGACAGCTATACAAAGCGAAAGAAACACTCAAAGTAGCACACCTAGCAGTTGATGAAGCAGCTCAGAAACTACATCAAGACATAGCGACATTAATGCAAGAGATCCCCTTGCGCCTCCAAGTCCTACACCTATATAAAACTAATATTGCCTTAGCACAGCAATTACAGCAAGAGAGCCAAGAGCGTTTCCTCCTTGGCAAAACGAGACTTGAAGAACTACTCAGAGCTAACCAAAGCCTTCACGAAACAGAGCAAAGTTACCTCCAAACCCTCAAACGCTGTTGGCAAAATCACTACACACTACAAACCTATCTCCTGCATACATCCCATGACTAACCTAAGGAACCTAGAGATAGACTACCTTTCCCCCATACTATTAGGGCTGTGTCACCTATCTGTGACACAGCCCTAATAGTATGGGGGAAAGATTCTCAGCTTAAGCCTTGTGCTCGGCTTCGTTTTGAGACAAGAGGTCGCTCACCTTGCTTATCTCCATAAAAGCCGTAGCCTGCTCCTTACGATGGCTACCAAGGTACACGATGCGGTCTTCTACGCTCAACATACGGCGTGAACGAAGGCTATTTACAGCTTCGAGCAAGAACTCATGACCAAAGCTCTTCATAGGCATATAGATAGCCTCTACGCCATACGAAAGGGCGAGGTGACGCATGGTCTTTTCTTTGTAGCAAATGGCAAAGATGGTGCTATCGCCACGGAATGACGACACATAGCGTGCCGTGCGGCCAGAGTAGCTATCCATAATGATAGCGCGCGTTTTGAGTTTGCGCGTTGCACGCACAGCTTCTTTAGCAAAGAACTCTGTTTCGTCGGGATTAGCTGAGAGAGGGAAATCCATATCACCTTGGAAATCAAACGCCTCGCGCTCTGCTTGGCGAGCGATAGAGGCCATGGTGCGTACAGCTTGCACAGGATAAGCCCCATAAGCCGTTTCGCCACTCAGCATGAGTGCGTCTGCACGCATATAGACAGCGTTGGCAATGTCTGTGACCTCCGTACGGCGTGGGCGTGGGTTTTCGATCATGCTTTCGAGCATTTGCGTAGCCACAATGACGGGTTTGTGCGCCTTGATGGCAGCATTTACCAAGCGACGTTGTATGCCAGGAATAAACTCTTGTGGCACTTCAATACCCAAGTCGCCACGAGCTACCATGATACCATCGGCATATTCGAGGATTTCCTCGATATTGTCTACACCCTCTTGGTTTTCGATCTTAGCGATGATGCGAATATCGCTCTCGCTGCCCAGCACTTGACGCACTTCGAGCACGTCTTCCTTGCTGCGTACAAAACTGTGAGCGATGAAAGCTACGTCCATCTCTTTGGCAAACTTGATACACTCAATATCTCGGGGTGTGAGTGCAGGGAGGTTTACACGTACACCAGGCACATTTACACTCTTGCGTGCACCTAGGCTAGCCTTGTTTTGCACCACGCAATTAAGTTGCTTGTCATCTTTACTTTCTACCAAGAGTTCTAGCGTACCATCATCAATAAGGATATGCTTACCCACCTCTATATCTTGCACAAAGTTGGGGTAGGTCACGTAGATTGTGTCCTTGGTCGTAGTACCAGTAGCATCACCTATGATGCGCACCTTGTCGCCCTTGACGTAGAGTATTTTGTCCTCGCTTACCGTAGTGCGCACCTCGGGTCCCTTGGTGTCAATGAGAATAGCAATTTTGTCCGACACCTCGCGCACCATGCCGATGACTTCGCGCATAGAGTCGGGCGTTTGGTGAGCCGTGTTAAGGCGCACCACGTTCATACCTGCCTTGTAGAGCTGCTCTACAAAATCTACGGAGCAATTGCGATCAGATACCGTAGCTACGATTTTGGTTTTCTTAAACATCTTGAGATGGGTGTATAGTGTATATTACTTTTTAGAATAAGTTGGTCGTGCCAAGATTACTTGTTGCACATGTACTACATTAGCGCGCCAGCAGAGCTTCGATACCTAAGCGATAGCTATCTAAGCCAAAGCCACAAATGGTGCCACAGCACACAGCCGAGATTTTACTCTCATGTCTAAACACCTCACGGCTATGCACATTCGAGATATGCACCTCTACCACAGGAGTACTTATGGCACTTATCGCATCACGTAAGGCTATGCTCGTATGTGTGTAAGCACCAGCATTTAGTACCACACCCATGCCCTCATCAAAGCCTACACGATGAAGCGCATCAATGAGATCGCCCTCATGGTTGCTCTGCACATAGCTGATAGTTAGCTCTCGATAACGCGCACGCAAGGCCTCTAGACAGCTCTCAAACGTAGCTGCTCCATAGATACTAGGCTCACGCCTACCAAGCAAATTGAGGTTAGGCCCATTGAGAATAAGAATTTCGCGCATAAGGCTAAGGGGTACACTAATGATATACAACGGATTGGCGCACTCTAAAACACCTGCGCTATCCAACTGCAAAGTTACAAAAAACTGCTGTAATATGGGCAGAAAATTAGAAGTTTAACGCAATTCTGTGTGGTTATTACAGCTGCGACGTTAAGTGGTAGGCAAAAAATCAAGTTGGCACTGCTATAAAACTCTATTTTGGCGTGTTTTGTAAATCAATAAATCTTAGCCTTAGCCCCAAAAGCTACTTCATCACGATGGCGCAGCTACGCCAGTGGAGTGGTGCTCATACACCATCGAGATGGTGCAGCTACTTCATCACGATGCAGTAGCTTTTTACCCCAACGCATCGGCTAACACAATACCACACCCAGCACTACACAAGACAACGTAATTTTGCATTTACCAAACGAAAACTTTGTTTTATTCATTTATTATCACTACCTTTGTCACCAAACCAACAAATGCAAAAGAACGATACAACCAAGACAACTTAACCGAAGACAGTATTTTAACGAACTCGCAACTACCAGCGAGAAATACTTCATTCCCTACATTCAGAAGTACATGGCAATAAACCAAGGTACTAATGTGCTAGAAATAGGCTGTGGCGATGGAGGCAACCTCCTACCCCTCGCACGCATGGGCTGCCATGTTGTGGGCGTAGATATGGCCGATATACGCATCAAAGATGCCAAACGATTTTTTGCAGAAAACCAAGCAAAAGGAGAATTCATCGCATCTGATGTATTTTTACTCAATGAGCTCAAAGAGCAATTTGACCTCATCGTATGCCATGACGTAATAGAGCACATACCCAACAAGGAAGAGTTTATGCAAAAATGTAAACAATTCCTAACCCCCCCCGGGGGGGGGGGATTTTTATGTCTTTTCCAGCGTGGCAAATGCCTTTTGGCGGCCATCAGCAGATTTGTCGTAGCCCTTTGCTCTCACACCTTCCCTTCTTCCACCTCCTACCTACACGCTTGTATAAATGGCTATTAACCACTTGGAACGAAAGCGAAGACTGTGTCAAGGAGCTACTAGACATCAAACAAACCAAATGCCCCATAGAGCTATTTGAACGAGCTATGCACATAGGAGGCTTCAAAGCCATTGACCGAACGCTCTACTTCATCAACCCTCACTACGAAGTCAAGTTTCACCTACGCCCACGAAAGCTCTATGGTGCACTTGGAGCCATTCCCTACATGCGCAACTTCTTCACAACATCGTGCTTTTATTTCCTCCGTCCAACAGAGGAGCAGAACCCCTCTACGCCCTAGCAGAAGCATATAGTAGCGTCTTAGATGCCTTGCTCGTACCCCCAATAGTATAAACAAGGCCATACAACACCGCTTGCGACAACACCACTCCATAAAGAGTCGAGTTGTCGCAAGCGGTGTTTATATATTAGCATATGCTCTATTTACAAGCTACCCATAGCGGCTCGCACGAGCACACACATGCTACAACATGGCGCAGTCAAACGGATCTAAACTTTGCACCTTGGGACTATGGTTTTGTGAGCGTTTGCCACCCGGTGACACATCTTGTGTTATCCACACGTTACCACCTATCACAGCCCCCTTACCCACCGTGATACGCCCAAGAATGGTAGCATTGCTATATACGATTACACCATCTTCGAGAATAGGGTGGCGCGGGATATGTTTAATTGGGTTGCCATGCTCGTCTAATGGAAAGCTCTTTGCCCCCAGTGTAACGCCTTGAAAGAGCTGCACATGATTGCCAATAATGCAGGTGGCACCTATCACAACACCTGTGCCATGATCGATGTTAAAATACTCACCAATCTGCGCTGCTGGGTGAATATCAATACCCGTCTCACGATGCGCCATTTCGCTCATCATACGTGGAATAAGCGGCACACCAAGCTGCAATAAGAGGTGAGCTGCACGATAGTTAGTCACAGCTCGAATGGTGGGATAGCAAGCGATAATTTCGCCATAGCTGGTAGCCGCGGGATCTGCATTGTAACTTGCCTCTACATCCTTAGCCAGTTTAGTGCGCAGCTCTGGCAACTTAGCTACAAACTCTGCTGCGATTTGCTCTGCACGTGCTTGTATGGCTCGCTCTTCTTCAAGCGTAATGGCATACCCCGTACACGATGCTCCCTCGGTAGCCTCAAAGCATAGGCCAGCGGCAATTTGCTCCATGAGTAGGGCGTAGAGTTGGTCTACGTGGAGGGCTAGATGGAGCGAAAGCGTATGTGTATTAAGCTCACTTTGACCAAAATAGCCAGGGAAAATAATCTGTCGTAAAAGGTCTATAATCTCGGCCACACTGCGCGAAGAGGGCAGGGGCGAAGCGTGTCGATGAAGGTGAAAGAGGTTCTTATGACAGCCCATATCCGATAGCTCGGCCACGGCCTGCGACATCACAACGCTCTGATTTCTACGAAAAGCTTGCATAGTCATAGTTTTGTAGGGTATCATGTGGAAGCGCACAGCACAGGCCTCTAATGAGGTGCTATGACACATGCGTTATCTCCCACAAAGATACGCATTTATCGGCAGTTTTTTGGCTACCTCACTATTTTTCATTACTTTTGTAGCTATATAATATTGTATATACTGCAATGATATCAGAACAAGACTTAACCCCACAAGCTGGTGCGGAGTATTCCGCCAGTAATATCCAAGTACTTGAAGGCTTGGAGGCCGTGCGCAAGCGTCCGGCCATGTATATCGGTGATATTAGCGAGAAGGGCTTACACCACCTCGTGTACGAAACGGTAGACAACTCTATTGACGAAGCCTTGGCAGGCCACTGCGACCGCATTGAGGTGACAATCAATGCGGACAACTCCATTACCGTGCAAGACAATGGCCGTGGTATCCCCGTAGACCTCCACGAGAAGGAGGGCAAATCGGCCCTTGAAGTAGTTATGACCGTGCTACACGCTGGGGGTAAGTTCGACAAAGGCTCTTACAAAGTATCTGGCGGCTTACATGGTGTAGGTGTATCGTGTGTAAACGCCCTTAGTACGCGCATGCTCTCACAGGTGTTTCGCGATGGTAAAGTATACGAGCAAGAGTATGCCAAGGGTGTACCTCAATATGACGTGCGCGTGATAGGCTCAACCGACCAACGTGGTACACGTCAGCAATTTTGGCCCGATGCCACCATATTTACCACCACGACTTACAGCTACGACATCTTGGCCAAGCGTTTGCGTGAGCTGGCTTACCTCAATGCAGGCATCACCATCGTATTAAGCGACCTGCGCCCCGACGACGAAGGCAACACACGCAGCGAGACCTTTTACTCTGAGCATGGCCTTGAAGAGTTTGTGCGCCACATTGACAGTACGCGTACCCCCCTTATACCCGATGTTATCTACCTCAACACGACGAAAAACGACATTCCCATTGAGGCAGCCATTGTCTACAACAACTCATTCTCGGAAAACATACACTCGTATGTCAACAACATCAACACCATTGAGGGAGGAACGCACTTAGCAGGTTTTCGATCTGCCGTGACACGTGTACTCAAAAAATATGCTGAGGACACCGCAGCCAAAAAAATCGAAAAAGACAAAATAGAAATCACGGGTGAAGACTTCCGAGAAGGACTCACAGCCGTTATCTCTGTAAAGGTAGCTGAGCCACAGTTTGAAGGCCAAACCAAGACTAAGCTAGGCAATAGCGAAGTGGCAGGTGCCGTAAATCAAGCTGTGGGCGAGGCACTCGCCGACTATCTCGAAGAGCACCCACGCGAAGGTAAGATTATCGTAGACAAGGTTATCTTAGCCGCAGCAGCACGCATTGCCGCACGCAAAGCGCGCGAGCAGGTGCAACGCAAAAACCCGATGAATGGCGGTGGCCTACCAGGTAAGCTAGCCGACTGTTCGAGCCGCGACCCAGCCGTTACCGAAATATTCCTCGTAGAAGGCGACTCGGCCGGTGGCACAGCCAAGCAAGGGCGCGACCGCAAAACACAAGCCATATTGCCATTGCGTGGTAAAGTGCTCAACGTAGAAAAAACCATGTGGCACAAGGCTTTTGAGAGCGAATCGGTAAACATCATCATACAAGCTCTTGGTGTACGCTATGGCTTGAACGAAGACGATACCAAAGAGGCCAACCTCGACAAGCTACGCTACCACAAAGTTATCATCATGACCGATGCCGATGTCGATGGCTCACACATTGACACGCTTATCATGACACTCTTTTTCCGCTATATGCCTCAGCTCATTCAGCGTGGCCACCTCTACATCGCTAGCTCTCCTCTCTACCGCTGCTCTAAGGGCTCAGTACAAGAGTATTGCTACACCGAAGCCGACCGCCTCCGCTTCCTCGAAAAATACAACGAAGGACGCGAAGAGGGCGTACACATACAACGCTACAAAGGTTTGGGCGAGATGACTGCCGAGCAGCTATGGGAGACGACCATGGATCCTAAGCGTCGCTTACTAAAACAAGTAACCATCGAAAATGCAGCCGAAGCCGACTATGTATTCTCAATGCTCATGGGCGACGAGGTAGCCCCTCGCCGTGAGTTTATCGAGAAAAATGCGACCTTTGCCAACATTGATGCCTAAAATAAGCTACAATACTTCCCAATAGACACAACCTACTCCCTCCCCATCAAGCCATAGGCTCGGTGGGGAGGGAGTAGACTTTTTAATATGTAGTATACCTGCTTATATATCGTCTTTATCACTAAGGTCTTTACAAAGCGGTTTCTATATATCTATTTCATTAAAGATTAACTTTACTCATCAATACGGCACAATGCCCCCAACTTCTTCGCATCTAAGCTAGCTTATATTTAGACTTGGCCTAAGTGCTTACTTATTTTCGTTTTCTACAAAGTTTTACGACAACGAAATACATCGTTTAAGTGCTTTTGCCCTTACTTTTAACGCTTGAAGGCTTGCATGTAGGCACGAAAAGCCGTATCTTTGCAGATAGCCTACTTTGTGTTGTAGTGTTTACTTACACCTGCACTTATAGTAAAGGTGATGAATAGTTCCTCTCAAATGACCTACAATATAGCGCATCATGCAGCATGAACATCGTTGATTTAATTAAAGATAATAGACAAACGGCTTTTACGTTCGAAATCGTCCCTCCGCTGAAAGGTGCTGGACTCGATCACTTGTGTGACACGATAGAGCTGCTGCGCGAGTTTGACCCTAAATACATCAATATTACCAGCCATCGCAGCGAGCAACAGATGGTACCACTAGGTAGTGGTCTATTTCGCGCCTCATCTCTGCGCCGTCGCCCTGGCACAGTGGCCGTAGCAGCAGCATTGAAAGCACGCTACCATATCCCTATGGTGCCACACATGCTCTGTGGCGGATTTAGCCGCGAAGAGACCGAATATGCTCTACTCGACCTACAATTTCTAGACATCTCCAACCTACTTGTGCTGCGTGGAGATAAAGCACGTCACGACGATGTATTTCGCCCAGCAGAAGAAGGACATGCACACGCTACGGAGCTTATCGAACAAATTAACCGCTTTAACGAAGGTTACTTTGACGATGGCTCTAAAATCAAACACACGGGACAACCATTTAGCTATGGCGTGGCCTGCTACCCTGAAAAGCATGAAGAGGCTCCAAATGCCGAAAGCGATTTCTACTGGTTTAAGCGCAAGATAGAACTAGGCGCAAGCTATGGTGTAACGCAGCTATTTTTTGACAACCAAAAATACTTTGACTTTGTAGCCAAGGCACGTGCAGCAGGCATTAATGTACCTATCATTCCTGGCATCAAGCCCATTCGCAAGATGCACCACTTGAGCATGCTACCTGAGACTTTTAATTGCACCCTCCCTGAGCCATTGGCCGAAGCCCTACGCCAGTGCAAGAGCGACACCGAAGCCGAAGAGGTAGGCATAGCCTGGGCTGTACAGCAATGCAAAGAGCTGATAGCAGCAGGTGTACCAAGTTTGCACTTCTATGCCATCAATGCACGCCATAGCATTCGTGCTATTGCCGAGCAAATCTATTAGCACGCGCGCCCAAACATTACCACACAAGGACTATGCAATTCAAAGACGTTATAGGTCAGCGCACACACATCGCACATTTGCTACACGAAGTGCGCGAAGAACGTATCCCACATGCCCGCTTATTTTCGGGTAAGGCGGGTTGTGGTGCATTGCCTATGGCTGTGGCATATGCCTCCTACCTACTCTGCACCAACAAGCAAAGCGATGACAGCTGTGGCATATGCCCAGCTTGCTCAATGACACGCCAACTGGCACACCCTGACCTGCACTTTGCCTTTCCTGTGGTAAAAAATCAACTCAGTGACAAGTATCTTGACGCCTGGCGAGAGCTCTTTGCCGAAGTGCCCTACCTTGACCTACCCCTATGGACAGCTAAACTAGGGGCAGACAATCAGCAACCTGTAATCTACACCCAGGAAAGCGACAACATCACCCAAAAACTCAGTCTTAAAGCGAGCCAAGGTGGCTACAAAATTATGGTCATTTGGATGGCCGAACGCATGAATGAACAAGGTGCCAACCGCCTGCTCAAACTCATCGAAGAGCCACCTGAGGGAACCATCTTCTTGCTCGTATGCGAAGAGCCGGGCAAGATACTACCCACTATCGTGAGCCGTACGCAGGGTATTTACTTTCCTCCGATAGCCGAGGGCGACCTCGCACAATCTTTAATGATACGCTATGGGCTAGAACCCACCGAAGCCTATCAAAAGGCACGCTTGTCTGGCGGGAGCTACCTCAAAGCGGTGCAGTCGCTGCAAATCAATGTAGAGGAGCGTGAGTTTTTTGAACTTTTTCAGAAACTAATGCGCGATGCCTTTGCACGCAAAGTCAAAGAGCTACACCTATGGAGCGAACAGCTCAGCAGTTGGGGACGCGAACGCCAAAAACATTTTTTAGGCTACTGCCAACGCTTAGTGCGCGAAAACTTCATGCGCAACATGAGAGAGCCACGCTTGCTCTACATGAACGCCACGGAAGAAGAGTTCTCACGCCGCTTCTCCCCATTTATTCACGAAGGCAACGTGATGGGACTTATGGAGGAGCTAGATCTTGCTGAGCGCGACATCGAACACAACGTAAACCCACGCATGGTATTTTTTGACCTGGCGTTAAAATGTATCATGCTGATACTCCGAAAGCCCACATAACCACCTTATGTTGTGAAGGTTATTTGCAGGCTTCCTATATATCCTCCTGTGCTAAGTATGGCACAGATGCATAACAATTTTCAATGAAGACCTCATTACAAGACATATATAGCAATGTTCCCCCCTTGCCTAAGCTAGACAAATGCGTGTCGTGCAATGGCTGCTCATCGGGTGGCTGCGGTAGTTGCGGCTGCTCATCGGGCGGTTGTTCGAGCGGTAGCTGTTGCTCATCAGCTGGCTTCAAGCAAGGTAGCTGTTGCAGCGACAACACCCTAGCAGCACATGGAGCAGCTAGCAGCGATAAGCCACTAACGGCTTATGACTACTTAGCACATATCCCTGGCAATGCCGACGAAACCGACTACGTTGAGATACAGTTTAAAAATACACGCAAAGGCTACTACCGCAATGAAAACGGCTTACCATTACAAAAAGGTGATGTTGTGGCCGTAGAATCAAGCCCAGGACACGATATTGGCACTGTAACAATGACAGGACGACTCGTATTGCTACAAATGAAAAAACATGCCAATAAGCGTGACGAAGTGCGCCGTATCTACCGCCTAGCCCAAGAAGTAGATATGGAAAAATATCGCGAGGCCAAAGCACGCGAGCTAGACACCATGATACGCACACGCCAAATAGCACTAGACCTAGGGTTAGACATGAAAATCAGCGACGTAGAATATCAAGGCGATGGCAATAAAGCGATATTCTACTACATAGCTGATGGGCGCGTAGACTTTCGAAAACTCATCAAAGTACTGGCTGAGACCTTTCATATACGCGTAGAAATGAAGCAGATAGGCGTGCGCCAAGAAGCTGGACGCGTAGGAGGTATAGGTCCTTGTGGGCGCGAACTCTGCTGCACGAAGTCAATGACTAGTTTCTCATCAGTATCTACCAATGCTGCACGCATACAAGATGTATCGCTCAACCCACAACGCTTAGCTGGACAATGTGGCAAGCTCAAATGCTGTCTCAACTATGAAGTAGACGTTTACATGGAGGCTAGTCGAGAGTTACCTCCACGCGAAATACCACTCGAAACAGCAGACAACACCTACTATACTTTCAAAGTAGATATTCTGTCAAGAGCTATCACCTACTCTACCGATAAGCGCATGGCAGCCAACCTAGAAACTATCTCGGCCGAACGCGCCAAAGCCATCATTGCACTCAACAAGCAAGGTGAGCGTCCACTACACTTGTGTGATGGCGAGCCAGTAGCCCCCTCCCCATCACTCGACCTCGTAGAGCAAGAAAGCCTCACACGCTTTGACCATACCAAGCGCAAAAAGCGTAAACACAAAAACAACCATCATACCAATACGGCAGAGGATACACGCAGCGAGCAATATCGCTCACAAAACGAGCGACGAAAGTCCAAGCAAGGAAAACCTAAGCCAAAATCTAGCACCTCTACTCACTAACCAAGTCTGCCGATGAACACTTGGCATACCTCTATACGTATCGCCCTTTTGCTGCTTGTGGCTGTGGCCTGCCAGCGACAAGAGGGTACGTATATTTATGAAGCTGTCAATGCCGACGGCTGGCACTACGATAGTGCAGCCGTCATAACCATCGATACACTCTATACCACGACCACCTATACAGCCGACTTACACGTACGTCTAACGCAACACTACCCCTACGACGAGCTACTGCTTGCCGTAGAGCAAACATGGCAACTACCTACTGATACAATAGCCACCACACCTCTACATACAGATAGACGCACACTAAGACGTGACACTTTGCATTTACATGTGGCCAAAGCAAGCAACGAGCTAAGTGGTGCAGGCATGTCACGTCGTCATTTTCAGGCGGCTCTCCCTCCGATCTACCTCCATGCTGGGCAAAGTGGCACACTACGCATCACACCCGCCATGCGCGTACATCGCCTACGTGGCATAAGTGATGTAGGCATACGCTTGCAGCCCATTGAGCAACACCCTAAATAAAGAAACTAAGCTCCGATGTATGCATTAGCCGAACAGCTCTCGCAGCATTGTACCCTTTTCGCTGCAATACCACTGCGTGAAGTAGAAAACCTCCTTGAACGACACACCTATGGCATGCGTCAATACCCCCCACACGCTTTTATAGCACGACAAGGCGAAACATGCCAAAGTTTATACATCGTATGCCAAGGTGCAGTAAACGCCACGATGACCAACAAAGAAGGTAAACAAATGGTTGTAGAGCAGTTTGCCGATTGGGCAGTACTAGCACCTGCCTTTCTATTTGCTACGACCAATCGCTACCCAGTAAACATTGAGACGGTGACAACGACGGAGATCTTAGTCATCAGTCGCGCTACACTCACAGCCATGCTCCACGACAGCCCCATAATGATGGAAAACTACATGCGCGAAATCTCTGATAAGCTAGCTGGCCTTACACAGAGGTTTAAGGAAATGACACTTGCCTCGCTACGCGACCGCGTGCTGCACTACCTACGCTCACGCAAGCACTATGGCAAGCAACAGGAAATAGCCGATCGCTTTGGTGTAGCGCGTCCATCACTTAATCGTGTATTGCAAGGCCTAGTGGCCGAAGGACTCATTCGCATAGAACACGGCAAGATCATACTTATTCCATCTGCACACTTTCCCTCAGCACATTAACCTCTCTCGCATGTTGCTCAGCCTACTCAAACGCTACTTTGGCTACGATAGCTTTCGCCCTGCACAGCGCGCCATCATAGAGGCCGTAATGCAAGGGCGTGACTGCCTCGCCCTCATGCCTACGGGAGGGGGAAAGAGTATTTGCTACCAGCTCCCTGCACTGGCCATGGAGGGTACAGCAATTGTAGTGTCACCACTCATCGCGCTAATGAAAGACCAAGTAGAAGCTCTACAAGCCAATGGGATAGGAGCAGGCACACTCAATAGTAGCATGCGAACGGGCGAAGCTATTGCGTTGCGTCGCGACTGTTTAGAAGGGCGCATCAAGCTACTCTACATGTCGCCCGAAACGGTATTAACCGAGCTGCCCTACCTCGTAGCCGACCTAAAAGTGAGTCTTATTGCCGTAGACGAAGCGCATTGTGTGAGCCAATGGGGACACGATTTTCGCCCAGAATACACACAACTCTCACGCCTGAGAGAAGCCCTTCCCCACGTGCCAATGATGGCACTAACGGCTACGGCCGACAAAGTAACACGCCAAGATATTTTAAGCCAGCTTGCACTACGCGCCCCCTTTATCAGTATCTCCTCGTTCGACCGCCCCAACCTCAGCCTCAATGTGCTACAAGGCTATCGCAAAGACGATAAACTCAAATTTATCACGCACTACCTAGAGATGCATCCTGGCGAGAGTGGCATCGTCTATTGCCTTAGTCGCAAGGCTGCCGAGGACGTAGCCAAAGCCCTTTGCCAGCGCGGTGTAGATGCCATGCCTTACCATGCAGGATTGAGCAATGAAGCACGCGAACGTACACAAAGCGACTTCATTCGTGACCACCTACAAGTGGTATGTGCCACTATCGCCTTTGGCATGGGCATTGACAAGAGCAACGTGCGCTGGGTTATCCACTACAACCTACCCAAGAGCATTGAGAGTTTTTTTCAAGAAATCGGTCGCGCTGGCCGTGATGGTGCAGCTGCCGACACATTTCTATTTTACAGCTTTGCCGACGTCATCCAGCTCGAAAAGTTTGCACGCGATAGTGGGCAGCGCAACATCAATATAGAGCGTTTACAACGCATGCGCGAGTATGCCGAAGCCGATGTGTGTCGCCGCCGCATCTTACTACACTACTTTGGCGAAGAGGCCAAACACGATTGTGGCAACTGCGATGTTTGCAAGCATCCGCCACAGCGTTTTGATGGCACAATTTTGGCACAAAAAGCACTCAGTGCTGTGGTACGTGCCGAGCAACAGCTGGCCATCACAGGCGTCATTGACGTACTTACAGCACGCTATACCCCCACCATACGCGAGCGACAGCTAGACCGCCTACCCACCTTTGGCGTAGGTAGGGATATACCAGCACGCGACTGGCAAGACTACATCGTACAGATGCTACAACTTGGCCTGCTAGAAATTGACTACGAGCACCACCTGCACCTACTCATAACCTCAACTGGCAAGGAGGTACTCTTCGGTCGACAGCCACTACAACTAGCTAATATACAACGCAAAACAGAAGCTACCCGACAAAAGCAAGAACGCAAACAACGACGAGCCACTGCTATAAAACAGCCTCACCTACCAATCCCTTCACTCACAGCCAACCAGCAAATACTAACAGCGCGCCTCTTTGACCACCTACGACAATTACGCAAAGCACTTGCCGAGCAGCAAGGCATTAAGCCCTACATGGTCATGAGCGACGTTACCCTCAGTGCTATCGCACAACACCAGCCACTTACACCCGAGGCTTTTGGCGATATGCCAGGCATTGGCGACCACAAACGCGACCGCTATGCTGGTGTATTCACCGGAGCCATTCGTGCTTTTCTGCGCGAGTACCATTAACACCTCTCTTAATTTAAGCGATAGCCCAACAGCACCTACTCATTATGACAACAGCACGCCCCACTCTCATATTTGACCTCGACGGCACACTCCTTGACACACTCCCCTCACTTCTTACGAGCATCAACCATGCTATGGCAACACATGGCTACCCCCTTTGTAGCCGTCAACAAGTGCGTGCTGCTTTGGGCAATGGCATTGAACAGCTTGTGCGACAATGTGAGCCAAGTCACCTCACACCAAGCCAGCACACAGCGCTTTTCGAGACCTTTCGCACCCACTACGCAGACCACTGCGATATCGGCACGGCACCGTACGCTGGCATCTTAGACCTCTTGGCCACCCTCCATACCGAGGGCTACGCCATGGCTATCGTTACCAACAAGGTAGATGCCGCTGCCCAGCAGCTGCATGAGCAATACTTTGCACCAAGCGTAGCCTTTACCATCGGTGAGCGCGAAGGTATGCCACGCAAGCCTGCCCCCGATGGCGTACACCTAGCCATGCAGCTCCTTAATGCGACTCCCCAACACACCATATATATTGGCGACTCCGAGGTAGACCTCGCTACCGCACGCAATGCAGGGTTACACTGCATTAGTCTCACATGGGGCTTTCGAGACGAACATGAGCTCATCGCCCATGGTGCCACCACCATCGCCCACACGACAGAAGAGCTACATCACGCCATTACCATACACTTCAACCACTAAACACGGCTTACTCTAAGACAAAAACACCATACACAGACACCCTGTGCATTGCTCGCAATATAATTTAAGATAATTCATTTGGCTAGCTCCATTTTAATACGTAACTTTGCGACGTAAGAATATCCTAGACCTGGACATACTTGCCAAAACTCACCATTACAACATACTTTATATACCCTATCTTTATGAGTACCCTTACCAACATTGCCGCTGCTTGCTTATTTAGCGCTTCGGCTCTTGCTCAAACGACTGCCGTAGATGGTAAATTTACACACATCGCACTCCCTTACGCCCTCAATGCACTTGAGCCCGTCATCAGCCAAACGACAATGGAGCTGCACCACGGCAAGCACCTTGTGGCCTATATCAACAACCTCAACAACGCCCTACCTGGTAGTGGTTTTGAGGGTATGACACTCGAAGAGATCGTGATGAAGAGCGAGGGTGCCATCTTTAACAATGCCGGCCAAACGCTCAACCACAACCTCTACTTCACACAATTTGCAGCACCTCAGGCCGATCGTAAGCCCGTAGGTCAGCTAGCCAAAGCTATTGAGGCCACATTTGGCTCATTTGAGGCATTCCAAAAAGAGTTCCAACAAAAAGGTGCTACCGTATTTGGTTCGGGCTGGGTATGGCTCGCGGCCGACAAAGAAGGTAAGCTCTACATCACACAAGAAGCCAATGCAGGCAACCCTGTAACGCGTGGCTTAAAGCCTATTTTTGGCCTTGATGTGTGGGAACACGCCTACTACGTAGACTACCAAAACCGCCGTCCCGATCACCTAGCAGCCATTTGGCCCATCGTAGATTGGAACGTGCTTGAAGCACGCTACACCGCCCAATAAGCGCATGTAGCGACTTCACCAAGGCCTTCCCTTGGCCGTGCGCTCCTCCATGCTACACAGCATAGCGCACACCACCTCACAGCTTGGTACATCGTGAGGTAGGTTTCCCAAGGAAGATTGATTCTAATTGTGGTTTCTCCCCACCAGCTGCTTGCAGTGTTTGGTGGGGAGTTTTTTTTGATATACAAAAAGTATAAGCTAGCACTACGTTCGCCTTGGCACAACATATAGACACTTTCGACTAAGGCATTGTGCCGTGTCTGGGTACACTTGTGTCAAGCCATGGCACACATGTGTCACGCCTTGATACACTTGTATCTAGACGTGGTACAATACTTTAGCACTATACTTTAAGCACACACGCCTACATCGCAGCAATACATACAATGTAGCAAGCTCATCAGTACTTTATACCTCTCTATCGCCCTTATTTTTCGTCTCTGAGGGCATAAGAATTTACAAAACTCCTTGATGGTATAAGGCTTCAATCCTAAGCCCTCCCATATTAATTATCTCTATACCAAACTTAGCGAGTAAGGGTATGCTTAAATTTCGTGAGTGCTTTCCACATGGCCAAGTTATAAAGTGGTATAGGCACAAGCGCTCGGGCTTCTTGTGCCTACATAACGTTTCTATCATATTAAAGAGAGTATATTATCAATATAGTTTTTAGTCCCCCAAAGAACGGAAAAAGACCTGTACATGCATAAAATAAGGTATCCGTCATAGACAATCAAAATATTTTACCTTAAAAAGGCCATTGGGGGATAGTTTAATGCATGATTCACCACATAGAAATAAGACTAAGAGTAAAATAATAGAAGGCAGATTATATGGTGTTCTAACGAGTGATGACCCATCTCGCTCTCCCCTAGATATTGATATCAGATTTGTATTGCACTAATTTTATTAGAAGTCAAATACTTATCAAGATATCGGTGAAGATATGAGAGTCAATAGCTAACGTATATTGCTTTCGATAAAACCTCCATAGTAAACCTACAACGTTTGCAATATACATTATTCAAGTCAACTTATATTGCAAACTTACTTCTTGAGAAAGAAGATTATTATTGAGCATGGCTTGGGTCTGCCATTTCCGTATCTCCAAGCTGACCGTCCTTTCTCTATTTACAACATACCGCGACTATCCCGCTCCAAACGTCAATGCATTGTTTGCTTCCATTTTTGAGGCTGTTGCTCTTAATGCGGAAAGGCTAAGAGTCTCGATGTTTTGATGAAGGATTTGTACGAATTATCATGGTAAGCCCTTGACACAACTTTGCTCTCTTCTTCTGTGAAGTAGTTGTAGTTGTCCTTAATCGTATGCATGTGTTTTAATTGGTATTTCAAAAAAATAGGTCACCTACGCTCCAAGCAAGGAGCACCTATCTAAAAAAAAAACGCTATCTTTGCCTATTAGCCGTGACGCATTACTAATGCTAACGGTATTGCACGGCACACACGTGAGCCAATCTACAACATTCACTCTAAATACATGCACAAACCATGAGACAGAAGAAGCATTACTTCCTTGCCATGTGTACGGCCTTTGCCCTACACACTTCTGCCCAGCAAGCTCCGCTCAAAGGGTTTAGCTATGCGCACCAGCCGAGCGCACCGACAAGCCATGAGTGGCAATCGCCTGAGGCAATCGCCCTCAACAAAGAACAGCCCAAGGCTTATTTCTTTTCATTTGCCGATGTAGCATCGGCACAGCGCGTGCTGCCAGAGCATAGTGCCTACTATCACTCACTTGATGGGCAGTGGTCATTTCGCTGGGTGGGCAACCCTTGGGAACGCGACAGCCTCTTTCAAAACCCTGCACACTCCGTAGCCCATTGGGACAAGGTAGAGGTGCCCATGAACTGGAATATCTACGGCCTTGACAAGAGCAATGGCGCACAAAAATATGGTACACCTATCTATGTCAATCAGCCTGTTATTTTTCAACACAAGGTAGCCGTAGGCGACTGGAAAGGTGGCGTAATGCGTACGCCACCCGAGCACTTTACAGTCTATAAGCACCGCAACGAGGTGGGCTCATACCGCCGCAATTTTAGCGTACCTAGCACGTGGAAAGGGCAGCAAATCTACATCAACTTCGATGGTGTAGACTCGTTTTTCTACCTTTGGATCAATGGTAAGTATGTCGGTTTTTCTAAAAACTCACGCAACTTAGCTGCTTTCAACATCACTCCTTACCTCAACCCCAAGGGCGAGAACACCGTGGCCGTGGAAGTTTATCGTTCGAGCGATGGCTCATTCTTAGAGGCGCAAGACATGTTCCGTTTGCCAGGCATCTTCCGCACTGTAAGCCTCACCGCCAAACCAGAGGTGCAGCTACGCGACTTAAAAGTAATCCCCGATCTAGACCATCATTACCGCGATGGCGTACTCAATATCACGGCCGACGTCCGCAACCTTAGCAAAAAAACAGCTAAGGGCTATACGATAGACTATCAACTCTTTGCAACACCACTCTTCTCAGATGCTACAACTAAGGTAGAGGGTGCTACGGCCTCAGTAGCCGTGAGCGAGGTAGCTACACAAGCCATTGGGCAAGCTGTGACACAGCTACGTGTGGCCAACCCTAACAAGTGGAGTGGCGAAACACCCTATCGCTACGTACTCGTAGCCCAACTCAAAGACAAGAAGGGCAAAGTCATAGAAACAATCTCTACCTATACTGGCTTCCGTGAAGTAGAAATCAAAAATACCCCTGCCCACGAAGATGAATTTGGCTTGGCCGGTCGCTACTTTTACGTCAATGGCAAACCAGTCAAACTTAAAGGTGTAAATCGCCACGAAACACACCCCGCCACTGGCCACGTACTCACACGCGAGCAAATGGAGGAGGAAATCATGCTCATGCGTCGTGCTAATATCAACCACGTACGCAATTCACACTATCCACCTGCACCCTACTTCTATTACCTCGCCGACAAATATGGTATCTATCTCGAAGACGAAGCCAACATCGAGAGCCATCAATACTATTATGGTGAGGCATCACTCTCGCATGTACCTGAGTTTCTCAACCAGCACATTGCACGCAATATGGAGATGGTGCACGCCACGGTTAATAGCCCCTCAATCGTGATTTGGTCGCTTGGCAACGAGGCCGGACCTGGTGTAAACTTCGTAAAGGCTTACGAAGCCATCAAAGCCTACGACACATCACGCCCCGTACAATACGAGCGCAACAACGACATCGTAGACATGGGCTCCAACCAGTACCCCTCTATCCCATGGGTAGAATGGGCTGTGCAAGGCAAAGCCAACATCAAATATCCCTTCCATATATCAGAATACGCCCACTCTATGGGTAACGCTGCTGGTGGCCTCGAAGACTACTGGAAAGCCATGGAGAGCACCAACTTCTTCTGTGGTGGTGCCATTTGGGATTGGGTAGACCAAGCCATGTACAACTACACACAAGCAGGTAAGCGCTACCTCGCCTATGGAGGAGATTTTGGCGATAAGCCCAACGATGGCATGTTTGTGATGAATGGTATCCTCTTTGCCGATCGCGAGCCTAAACCACAATACTATGAGGTAAAAAAGGTGTACCAATACGTAGGCTTCTCGGCTGAACAGATTGGCACGGGCAAGGTAAAAGTGTTCAATAAAAACTACTATACCAACCTCGCCGACGACTATACGCTACGTTGGAGTGTATGGGAAAATGGCCTACCTATTGAAGAGGGCACCATGGCTATGCCTAGTGTAGCAGCCCGCCAGAGCACCATTGTGACGATACCTTACACCAAGGCAAAGCTAAGCAGTGACAAGGAATATTTCTTAAAGCTCGAAGCTCTACTAAAAGACGATATGCCTTGGGCACCAAAAGGCTATGTGCAAGCCGATGAACAACTGGCACTCCGAGCAGCCCTTAAACCTCACACACTCGCTGAGAGCTGCGCCAGCAGTACTCAAAAGCTCACACTTAGCAATACCGACACAGCATACCCCGTGGTATTGGGCCATGGCTTCAAAGTCGTATTTGACACGAAACAAGGTACTATCCATAGCCTAACCTATGGCGACCAAACCATTATAGCTGAGGGCAATGGCCCTAAACTTGATGCCTTCCGTGCAGCTACCGACAACGACATTTGGGTGCGCAATGGTTGGATAGCCAATGGCTTACACAACCTACGTCACAAGGCCGTAGACAGCCACATCAGCCAGCGTGCCGATGGTACAGCCGTACTCTCATTTACCGTAGAGAGCCAAGCACCCAACGCCGCCACACTAAGCGATGCTAAGGGTACCAACGCCTCGGGACACTTCAAGATTACCGAGCAGCCCAATAAGCCTTTTGGGCCAGACGATATGAAGTTTGTAGCACACCAAACGTGGGTAGTATATCCCGACGGCTCTATCGAACTACAAGCCTCTATCAGCAACAACAATCACAAGGTCATATTAACACGATTGTGCTACGAGTTTGTATTACCTAAGACACTTGACATCTATAACTATTACTGCCGTGGCCCAATAAACAACTATGGCGACCGCAAGGCCTCACAATACATCGAGCAGCATAGCTCTAAGGTGGCCGAGCAGTTTGTAAACTTCCCCAAGCCACAGTCTATGGCCAACCGCGAAGACGTGCGTTGGGCTGCATTGACCGCTCCAAGTGGTAAGGGCGTGCTCTTCGTAGCTGGTACCAAGATGAGTACATCGGCACTACCCTACGACCAGCTTGACTTATTCTTGACACCTCACCCTCATGAGCTCAAAGCGGGCGGTGACACACACCTACACATCGATATTGCAACGCTGGGTCTTGGCGGCTTCTCGTGTGGTCAAGGTGGCCCCCTAGAACACGATCGTGTATATGGACAGCCTCAGCATTTCAGCTTTGCCATTCGTCCGCTAAGCCACATTAAGCAAGCTACGGCTTTGGCTAGCGTAAGCCTTGACGGCCGTACAGCACCCAGCATCGTGCGCAGTGCCACTGGCTACGTAAGCCTCCAAGCTGAGCCAGGTGCCCAGCTCGCCTATAAAATTGGTACGAAGGGCAAAGCCCAGATATACACACAGCCTTTCTACCTACGCGAGGCTAGCGAAGTTATCGCTTGGAATGCCAACGACAAGACACTACGCAGTAAACAACATTTTGCCAAGCTAGACCAAATCCCCGTGGTGGTTAAGTTTGCAAGCTCAGAAGAGCCTACGAGAGACCCTGCCTCACACTTGGTAGACGACAACCCAGATAGCTTCTGGCACTCTATGTACTCGGTAACGGTAGCTAAATACCCCCATTGGGTAGACTTTGATGCACAGGAAGTAAAGATGCTCAAAGGCTTCACCCTCCTACCACGTCAAGATGGCAATAATGGCAATATCAAAGACTACAAAGTACAAGTAAGCCTTGATGGCAACACTTGGACAGACGTCACACAAGGTAGCTTTGCCAAAGGCAAAACCCTACGCCGTGTGCTATTTGACAAGCCTATTAAGGCACGCTACCTACGCTTCGTTGCATTGAGCGAGCAAACGGGACAAGACTTTGCTACGATCGCAGAGTTTACCATCTTAGCCGAATAAATCTATTCTGCCTTTTTAGGTTCCTTTCTAGAGCTGTACTGCTACAAAGCGGTACAGCTTTTTTAGATAAAAGCACTTGGCTATATTGGACTTTTTTGCTATATTTGTGCATATAAAATTACTACAACTATGATTACAATGCTTTACCTTTGGCTCTTTATCGCTGCTGTGAGTGTTTTTATCGAATTAGCTACAACGACATTTGCCGCACTTTGCTTTGCAGTAGGAGGGTTGGTTGCCGCTGGTTTAGCTTGGCTAGGGATTAGTCTGCCTTGGCAAATCGTGGGCTTTTGCATCGCAGCACTCGTGAGCTTTGCCATGGTTCGTCCACTTGTACAGCGCTATATCTTCCATGGTCAAGAGGGCGATAAAGTACCCACCAACGCCGATGCCCTCATTGGTCGCACAGCTACCGTCACCGAAACTATTGACCCAACCACTGGCCAAGGCCTTATCAAAACCGACGGTGATGTTTGGTCAGCACGAAGCAGCCATGGTCAGGCCATTGCAACAGGCCAGCAAGTACGTATCGTACACCGTGATAGCATCGTGATGTATGTAGAGCCTATTGCCTAACATTACCCTCATGCTTTTTAACGCATAAACAAATCTAAAAATACCCCTTTTAATTATGGAACTTCTCATCACTCTTGGCGTAGTAGGTCTCGTAGTCATCTACTTAGTCATAACTTGCATTAAGATTATCCCTCAGAGCGAAACACGTATCATTGAGCGTCTTGGGCGCTACGACCGCACATTACCCTCGGGGCTAAACATACTTATTCCGTTCTTCGACCGCTCACGTCCTATTCACACACGCACCATGGTTACTACCCCACGCGGTGTATACGCCATTGTAGGTCAAACCGAAAAAATTGACCTCCGTGAGCAAGTATACGACTTTGCCAAGCAAAACGTGATTACGAAAGACAACGTTGTGACCGAAATCAACGCTTTGCTCTACTTCCAAATCATGGATCCAGTAAAGGCTGTGTATGAAATTGACAACCTACCCAACGCCATCGAAAAACTCACACAGACAACGCTACGTAACGTGATTGGCGAGCTAGAACTTGACGAATCACTCACCTCACGCGACACCATCAACGCCAAGCTACGTGCCGTGCTTGACGAAGCTACCAACAAGTGGGGGGTCAAGGTCAATCGCGTAGAGTTACAAGACATCACACCACCTAGCACCGTACGCGATGCTATGGAGCAACAGATGCAAGCCGAGCGCCGCCGCCGTGCCGAGATCTTACGTGCTGAGGGCGACAAGCAAGCAGCCATCTTAGAGTCAGAGGGTAAGAAAGCAGCTCTCGTAAACCAAGCCGAAGCCGCCAAAGCCAGTGATATTCTCAATGCCGAAGCCGAAGCTCGTGCTGTGCGTCTACATGCCGAAGCTGATGCCGAAGCCATACGCGTACGTGCCGAAGCCGAAGCCGAAGCTATACGTCGCGTAACCGATGCACTCAAAGAGAGTGGTGCCGACCCAGCTGCCTACCTCCTCGCCACGAAATATGTAGAAACCCTACAAACCATGACTTCGGGCAAAGACAACAAGACCATTTACATTCCCTACGAAGCTACTGGCGTACTAGGTGGTATCGGTAGCATTAAGGAAATCTTTAACATGAATAAGGGCTAACATAAGCAACACAACTCCAACAGAGGCAACACTAATATCGCATCTGTACATTAAAAGCTCATACATTATTTCTACAAAATGAGAAAATACTGACAGAAGATTTCAAAACAAGTCACATTACACAAATCAATTAGTACTCATTGCCTAGCTGTAATATAAAGCTAGGCAATGAGTACTATATTTTAACCCATCACAATAATAGCAAAGTAGTGGCAATGCAAGGGCACTGATGACACAAAAGTAGGAATATGAACTAAACAGGATTTCGTATTACTTTCTCCAAATTATATTAGCAAATTATCTAGAACGAGACCACAAGAGGCAAAGCCTATTTGGGAAAAATAGTAAAGTATCCCTCCCCTTTCAATACTCCTGGTGAAACAAACGATTTAATAATACTTAACACACCAAGATGCACTATCCAACAGCAACTTGTCAGCACGCTCGTAGACGCAATGGCATCATGTGCCACTTTACCAAGCATACATTTCTTAGAGAGAAACTACAAGCATCTCTATTTACGCACAAAATATGCCTCACATGCGCATTATTTCTGCATTTTGAGACGTTACTTCAATAGTTTTTCGTATCTTTGCTGCATACTAATCAGCACTGCGGTGTTTGTGCCGAAGTGCCTTTTGGTATGGCTTTACCCAAAGCATAATCATTTAATTCCAATATAAAACGTATGGCAACAATTGATTTGAGTCAGTATGGCATCGTTGGTGATAAGGAAATCATCTACAACGCCTCGTACGAACAGCTGTTTGAAGAAGAAACCAAGGAGTCACTCCAAGGTTTTGAAAAGGGTCAGCTCACTGAACTAGACACCGTAAACGTAATGACTGGTATCTACACTGGTCGCTCGCCTAAGGACAAGTTCCTTGTAAAAGACAACGAAGGTGCTAAGGATATTTGGTGGACGTCAGACGAGTACAAGAACGACAACAAGCCTATCACACCCGAAGCTTTTGCTGAACTCAAGAAGTTGGCCGTAGGTCAGCTCTCTAACGCTAAGCGTCTATTCGTGATGGATCTCTTCTGCGGTGCCAACCCTGCTACTCGCCTCTCTGTACGCTTCATCGTAGAGGTGGCTTGGCAAGCTCACTTCGTGAAGAACATGTTCCTCCGCCCAACAGAAGAAGAGCTCAAAAACTTTACCCCAGACTTCGTGGTATACAATGCCTCTAAGACTAAGGTAGAAAATTGGCAAGAACTCGGCCTTAACTCTGAAACTGCTATCGCATTCAACCTCACATCTAAGGAGCAAGTTATCCTCAACACATGGTATGGTGGTGAGATGAAGAAGGGTATGTTTGCCTACATGAACTACATCAACCCTCTCCGTGGCATCGCCTCTATGCACTGCTCTGCTAACACCGACAAGGAAGGTACTAGCACTGCTGTATTCTTCGGTCTCTCAGGTACAGGTAAAACGACACTTTCTACCGATCCAAAGCGTCTCCTCATCGGTGACGACGAGCATGGTTGGGACGAAGATGGTGTATTCAACTACGAAGGTGGTTGCTACGCTAAGGTTATCGACTTGAGCAAAGAAAACGAGCCAGACATCTACAAGGCTATCAAGCGCAACGCTCTGCTCGAAAACGTTACAGTAAGCCCAGAAGGCAAGATTGATTTCTCTAGCCGCGCTCATGGTGAAAACACACGTGTGTCTTACCCTATCGACCACATTGATGCTATCGTGAAGCCCGTATCTAAGGGTCCTGACGCTAAGCAAGTGATTTTCCTCTCTGCCGATGCTTTCGGTGTACTGCCTCCTGTATCTATCCTTGATGCCGAGCAAACACAATACTACTTCCTCTCGGGCTTTACAGCTAAGCTTGCTGGTACAGAGCGTGGTATTACTGAGCCTACACCTACTTTCTCTGCCTGCTTCGGTGCTGCATTCTTGACACTTCACCCAACGAAGTATGCCGAAGAGCTCGTAAAGAAGATGGAAAAGAGCGGTGCCAAGGCTTACCTCGTGAATACGGGTTGGAATGGTACAGGCAAGCGCGTATCTATCCCTAACACACGTGGTATCATCGACGCTATCCTTGACGGCTCTATCGACAAGGCTCCTACAAAGACTATCCCATTCTTCAACTTTGTAGTGCCAACAGAATTGCCAGGTGTAGATGCCAACATCCTTGACCCACGCGACACTTACGCTGACCCAGCTCAGTGGACAGAAAAGGCTAAGGATCTCGCTGGTCGCTTCATCAAGAACTTCGAAAAGTTCACCAAGGGCAGCGAAGCAGGTCAAAAGCTCGTAGCTGCTGGTCCTAAGCTTGACTAATAAAAGTAAGATTGTGACACATAAGCTCACAATCATACAATCCAATAGCTGATACAATTGGTCGCCCCACCCCATGCGGTTGGGGCGACTTTTTTAGTATATATAACAGAGTTAGTGTCTAAACCTATACGAAACACTAGTAGCTTAACAAACTGCCTACCACGACAAGCTAAACCTACTGCCTCCTCATCGGCCACAATAGGCTAATGAGGAGGCAGCTATCATATCATATCATGCATGCACCATGCCAATTAGGCTTGATGCACCGTAATTTGTGGGAAAGGGAAGTCTATGCCCTCAGCATTGAAACGCTCATAGACCGTACGACGCAAGGCGTGTAATGTGGCAGCATACTGATCTGCTGGTACCATACAACGTAGCTCAGCTATTACACTACTGTCGGCTAAATCTTTCAAGATAACATAGGGAGCAGGATCCTTCAACACCGCAGAATAGCCACTTGCAATAGACAAAAGCGTACGTTCTACCTTAGCAAAATCTACACCATAATCTACACCCACAGCTAACATGATGAGACGTTGTTCGAGTTTAGTGCTATTGGTCACAGCATTATTCATCATGAGATTATTAGGCACATAAATCGTGTTGCCATCAAACGTACGCAAGATAGTATGAAAAATTTGTATCTCATATACAGTAGCTGTGATAGAGCTATCGAAATTTGTCGTAATCAAGTCGCCCACCTTGTAAGGACGCATCAGAAGAATGATAACCCCCGAGGCAAAGTTCTGTAAATTGCCCGAGAAGGCCATACCCACAGCCAAGCCAATCGAAGCCATCAAGGCTGCAAATGAAGTAGTCTCAACGCCTAGTTTATTGATTACCGACACAACGAGCAATACGATGAGCAATACGTTGACCATACTCACAATAAAGCTACTGAGCGATGCCTCTACATTACGCTTAGTCATGAAGCCACGTAGCATGCGTAAGATAAACTTTATAACAAAGCGACCGATAATAAATATCAGTATGGCACCTAGCACATTACCTGCCGTTGTTATCAGCCAATCGAAAAAGCGTTCTTTATACATCAAAAACTGTGTATTGGTCAAATTGCCCACAGCAAGTTGGGCTAGCGTAGTGTCAGCTGTCGTAGCTGTCGTATCTATGGGGTTATGCATAACGTGGTTGTCTAAAAGGTTTAAAAGTTTACGATAAGGAAACATGGTGGGTAACATTAAAATAAGCCCTACCCTAGTTCTAGTGTGAGCTGTTCTGAGTCGGGCAAGAGTCTAAAACTCATGCGGTGATGCGGAGAAATGCCATGCACGGCAATGGCAGCACGATGGGTCTTCGTAGGATAGCCAGCATTGCTATCCCAGCCATAATGTGGGTAGTCGCAGTGTAGCTCTCGCATACGCTCATCGCGATGCGTTTTAGCCAACACCGAGGCAGCGGCTATACTTAGATAGGTAGCATCACCTTTTACAATCGTGTCGTAGGGTATGCCTCCATACGGTGCAAAGCGGTTGCCATCTACAATAATATGCTGTGGCCGAATGGTTAAGGCATCAAGAGCATGGTGCATGGCCAAGATTGATGCACGCAGTATGTTTATGCGGTCTATCTCTATGGGTGACACCTCGGCCACAGCCCATGCGAGGGCCTCAGCCTCTATGATGGGGCGTAATTGGTCACGCTGTCGCTCAGTAAGCTGCTTCGAGTCGTTAAGCAAAGGGTGCGACCACCCCAAGGGCAAAACGACAGCAGCCGCAAATACTGGACCAGCCAAACAACCACGGCCAGCCTCATCACAGCCAGCTTCAATGCAATGTGGCGTATGCCAAGATAAGAGCGAGGTATGCTTAGGCACAACTTAGAGCAACACAGCAGTACCCGTACACGTGACCATAAGCATGCTGCCATTACCCCCTACCGTATCGTAGTGAAAATCTACACCTACGATAGCATGTGCTCCCATCTGAGTGGCACGCGTTTGCATCTCGCGCAAAGCGGTGTCTTTAGCTTCTGCCAGCACAGCTTCGTAACTGCCCGAGCGCCCTCCCACAAAATCGCGAATAGAGGCAAAAAGGTCGCGCAAAAAATTGGCACCAATGATGGTCTCACCACTTACAATACCTAGGTATTGACGCACAGGCTGACCTTCAATAATATGTGTCGTTGTCGTAATCATAAAAGAAAATACTAAATGTTATACATGCGGATAAATGATAGGATGCCACTCACGCACAAAATCTGCCACGGCCTCGGGCGTGGTGGTTGGCTGCGTTGTCATCACACATAGTGCAATGGCAGGCTGACCTGCTTGGTAGGGTGGCTGTATGTAGGGTATCCCTTCGTGTAGTGTAAAGCCAAGGTGCTGATAAAAACGCACACGTGCCTGCTGTTCGGCTGTGTGTGGTAGCTCTACTTCTAGCAATATCGGGCGTGGTGCTACGGCCATAAAGCTGCGCAACGTTTGCGAGCCAAGCCCCATACCTTGCACTTCGGGCGAGAGTGCCAAATGTTCAACATAAGTCCACTCTGGTAAATCCCACCACGTGAGTAGCCCCACCACACTATCTGCCAAGCGAATGAGCTGTACACGGTAGCGAGGTTCGCTCGTCATAAGTGCTACCTGCTGCTCCCACGTACGCCGCTCGGTAAGGGGGAAAGCTGCCTCATAAATAGCCCAAGCCTTCTTAAAGTCAGACGTTTCGGGCGACAGCGGTGCGAGAATACAAGGGGATTGATCTGTTTGCCTCATAAAAATCAATATGCTACGCCCATAACAATGGTACTCGCTACAATTAAAGCCACCATAGCCGTAATGCCCACATAGAGCCAATCGCGCTCAATTACAAAGGCAATCAAGCTACACACGATACGTAGCAATGGTGTAAGGATAAGCACTCCCACAGCTAGCTGCATCAGTGCCGTTGCCTCACCAGTCCAAACACCCTGCCACAAACTTGCTGCCGAGCTATACATTACAACCTCAGCAGAAAAATACGACAAGTCGGGCAATGCCGCATGGTTATCTATCAATAGCATCACAAGCCCTACCACAGCGAGTACAATAGCTAAGAGCACACCTACACGCAGTTGCCAGCCTATAAAAGTCTGAAAACCATGCTCTCCTAGCGGTTTCAACGGATTATTCATAAATTCCTTACGCAAGTCTAGTTAAAACTGGCCAAGCACACCCTTGTAGAGCATTTGCAAAGCCACCACAAAAGTTACGACAGAGAAGATAATGCGCAGCACACGTACAGGGAGGTGTTTCAAAAGTTTGCTACCAGAGAATGCTCCAAGCAACACACCCACG
Organism: Bacteroidales bacterium; assembly: GCA_030528715.1. Classification (GTDB taxonomy): domain Bacteria; phylum Bacteroidota; class Bacteroidia; order Bacteroidales; family Bacteroidaceae; genus Alloprevotella. Next base: position 183,239 of record JAUMYJ010000001.1, read on the forward strand.
ATGACGGGTGCTGCTAGCTCTGGCACAATGTAGCCTCGCTGCCAATAGACCACCGCACCCGTTGCCGCCGTCACACCTATCATGAAATTACTCGTCGTAGTGCTTACCTTAAAGGGTACTCCCATAGCAGTATCCATAGCTATTACTTTAACCACGCCTGCACCTATACCCAAAATGCCCGAGATAGCTCCTGCTAGCCCCATGATGCTAAATCCTGTCCACACACGCGCCAAACGATAAGATACACGCGTACCTTGGGGCGTAGGATAGCTCGCATTGAGCCTTAACTGTGCCGCAAGGGTGCTACCCTGCGCATGAGGGTCGTGATCTATCTTCTTGCGATAGGTCATTACAGAAGTAAATATAAGCATCAAACCAAAAACGATGGCCAGCGCATTATTATTCAAGTAAAGAGCTATTACGGTACCTGCAATAGCCCCTAGCGTAGTAGCTATCTCTAAAAACATGCCCAAGCGCATATTTATAATACCTTCGCGCACATAGGCACTAGCCGAGCCACTTGATGTGGCAATGCTAGCCACAAGTGCAGCACCTACACCATAGCGTATATCTATCCCCATCAATAACGTAAAGACTGGTATCAGCACAATCCCCCCCCCTAGGCCTAGCAAGGAACCTAAGAAGCCAGCAAAATAACCTGCGACCAAAACGCAAAGCATAAATACGAGTAAGGTCATTATTTTTAAGTTAAGTCTGTTATAGTCTATGGCGAAAAAACTATCGCCTAGGCAAAGGTACTATTTTTTTTGCTTCTAGCCATAGGCTTACCTAGGCAAAACGACACCAGTTTCTACCAATAACACCCTCTCTACAACACACGCTTAGGCACAAGGCATCAGCCAAGCTAATGAGCTATTAAAGCGCACCTCAAACAACCCAAATGTCGTGTGAGTTTTAGCCTTAGATTTAGAGCGTAGTAGGGAGAGTGTCGAAACACCCTCTACTCACACACACTTTACCCCCAATGCATTGTATCACGTCTACGAACGTTTGTCCGAAGTCGTCAGACAAACGTTCGTAGACGTTGGGCAAACGTCTGATATCCTCAGACAAAAAACATATAGGCCATCGCACCAAGCGTGGTTACTCCGAGATTTATGCGTAACTTTGTACTAAGTTATATATTATAAGCATACTAAGACTTACAACGATGGCCTCAAAACCGAGTATTCCTAAGGGTACGCGCGACTTTGGCGCGGCCGAGATGGCGCGACGCAACTATATATTCAACACCATTCGTGAGGTATATGCCCTTTATGGCTTCAAGCAAATCGAAACACCAGCCATGGAAAACCTCTCAACCCTCATGGGGAAGTATGGTGAAGAGGGAGATAAGCTTTTGTTCAAAATACTCAACTCAGGCGATTTTATGCGTGGTACATCTGCCGAACAACTAGCCGAGCGTAGCCCAGCAGCATTGGCAGCGGCTTTTTGTGAGAAAGGATTGCGCTATGATCTCACTGTGCCTTTTGCACGCTACGTTGTGCAGCATCGTGATGCATTGGTAATGCCCTTCAAACGCTACCAAATTCAACCCGTGTGGCGTGCCGATAGACCACAAAAGGGGCGCTATCGCGAATTTTACCAATGCGATGCCGATATCGTGGGGAGCGACTCGCTACTCAATGAGGTAGAGCTCATGCAGATTATAGACACCGTATTCTCGCGCTTCGGCATTCGTGTATGCATCAAGATAAACAACCGCAAGATTTTGACTGGCATTGCCGAAGTTATCGGGGCAGCTGACAAAATCGTAGACATTACTGTGGCGATTGACAAGCTAGATAAGATAGGCCTAGACAAGGTCAATGAAGAGCTGGCCACCGTAGGTTTGTCAGCCGAAGCTATTGCGAAGTTGCAGCCTATCATTGCACTCAGTGGCACTAATAGCGAGAAACTTGCACAAGTCCGCTCGGTACTAGCCGAGAGCGAAATAGGCGTCAAGGGGGTAGAAGAGTGTGCCACGGTGTTAGAGCACCTCAATACGCTGGGCTTGACCAACACGATAGAGCTAGATTTAACGCTAGCACGTGGCTTAAACTATTACACGGGCTGTATTTTTGAGGTAAAGGCCTTAGATGTACAAATTGGCTCAATTACAGGAGGCGGACGCTACGACAATCTTACAGGTATCTTTGGCCTACCAGGCCTAAGTGGTGTGGGCATTTCGTTTGGTGCAGACCGCATTTATGATGTACTCAATCAACTTGAACTTTACCCTGAAGAAACGTGCAGCGCAGCCGACTTAATGTTTATCAACTTTGGCACAGATGAAGCCACGCACTGCTTGCAACTGGCCAAGCAAACACGTGCAGCTGGCATCAGCACCGAAGTTTTTCCCGATAGTGCCAAGATGAAAAAACAAATGAGCTATGCCAACGCACATGGTATACCCTACGTAGCACTCGTAGGCGAGAGCGAAATACAAACCAAACGCATCACTCTAAAAGACATGCAGAGTGGTGAGCAAACGAGCGTGAGCATTGACGAACTGATAGCCAAAGTCAAAGCCTAAATGATAACTACCGACCAACTCAAAGCACTACAAGAGCGCACTACTGCACTTGGCGACTACCTAGATATACCCCACAAGCGCATCGCATGGGAAGAAGAGCAGCTGCGCACACAGGCACCCGATTTTTGGAACGACCAAAAACAGGCCGAAGAGCAAATGCGTAAAGTAAAGGCCTTGGAAAAGTGGCTCAACGACTACGCACAGCTTACAGCCGAGGTCGAAGAAACAGCCTTGGCCGTAGAGTTCTATCGCGACGAGATGGTTAGCGAAGCAGAAGTAGAGGCCAACTATGCCCGTGCCATAGCTACACTCGAAGCCCTAGAAATGAAAAACATGCTGCGCCAAGAAGAAGATATCATGGGCTGCGTACTAAAAATAAACTCAGGTGCTGGTGGAACTGAGAGCCAAGACTGGGCAAGCATGCTCATGCGTATGTATATGCGCTATGCCGAGGCCGAGGGCCATAAAGTAAACGTGAGCTACTTGCAAGAAGGCGACGAGGCTGGCATCAAAACTGTAACCATAGAGGTAGAGGGCGACTATGCCTACGGCTACCTTAAAAGCGAAAATGGTGTGCATCGCTTAGTGCGCGTATCGCCCTACAATGCACAAGGTAAGCGCATGACTAGCTTTGCTAGCGTGTTTGTCACCCCCTTAGTAGACGATACCATAGAAGTATATGTAGACCCTGCGTGTATCAGCTGGGATACGTTTCGCTCAGGCGGTGCCGGTGGACAGAATGTGAATAAGGTAGAGACTGGCGTACGCCTACGCTATCAATACACCGACCCCGACACAGGCGAGACAGAAGAAATCTTGATCGAAAACACCGAGAGCCGCAAGCAGCTCGAAAATCGCGAAAATGCGATGCGCCTACTACGTTCGCAGCTCTACGACAAAGCATTGCAAAAGCGCAAAGCCGCACAAGCAAAGATAGAGGCAGGGAAAAAGAAAATTGAGTGGGGCTCACAAATCCGTTCTTACGTCTTTGACGACCGCCGCGTGAAAGACCATCGCACTGGCTACCAAACAAGCGATGTAGGCGGTGTGATGGACGGCAATCTAGAAGGCCTTATCAAGGCTTACTTAATGGCGTTTTCAGAAGAAGGAGAGTAGCTTATGGCTGTGGAAATCGAGCGTAAATTCCTCGTCACGGGCGAGTATAAACACTTAGCTACAAGCTACACACACATTGCACAAGGCTATTTGGCTAAGAGTAATGGGTGCACAGTACGTGTACGACTGCGTGATGAAAGAGGCTACCTCACCATCAAAGGGCCAAGCCGTGATGGTGGCTTATCACGCTATGAGTTTGAGACCGAAATTCCATCTAGCGATGCACGCTACATGCTGACACTTTGCCACGATGGCGTGGTAGAAAAGTATCGCTACCTTGTGCCATCGGGTGAGCATACGATTGAAGTAGACGAGTTTTTGGGACACAATGCTGGCTTAATCATAGCCGAGGTTGAGCTAAGCTGTGAAACCGAAAGCATATCACTCCCACCTTTCATCGGCACCGAAGTAACTGGTGATATACAGTATTACAACGCGTATCTTAGTGCCCACCCTTACGATACGTGGCCACACACAGAGCCATAGCTCCATGTCTAATTATCCCTCCCTCTCCCCCTTGTCAGAAGCGACACAGCGCTACATTGCCCAGCATCTTACGGACAATGTGGCGCAATTGGCACTGCGCGGTACAAAGGATACCAACATAGACCTCACAGCCGCACTCACACACATCGAAGCCCTGCAACGCTTGCGTACCAAAGTACCCACGTGGACTATAACAAAGGGGCTACGATTTCCACTACGTTTGGCATTAGAGCAATGCTCGGGTGAGATTATAGCCAAGCATAAAGCAGCACTTATCGCTAGCCTACTACCTACCAAAGGCATACGTATGGCCGATATAACAGGGGGCATGGGGGTGGATTTTTGGGCTATCACAACTGCCGTCGATGTAGCAGAAGCACACTACATTGAGCGTTTGCCACAGCTCTGTGCTGCCGCAGCTCATAACTTTCCGTTGCTTGGCTTACAGCACACCACTGTGCATTGTAACGAGAGTGAAGATTGGCTAGCTGCACAGCCCAAAGATAGCCTTGACTTGATCTATCTAGACCCAGCACGCCGCGATGGACACGGCCGAAAGACCATATTACTCGAAGACTGCACTCCCAACCTTACAACACTATTACCCAACTTACTAGATAAGGCCAAGTTAGTAGTGGCCAAGCTATCGCCCATGCTTGATATTCATGCTACGATAGCACGTTTCTCAGGTGTGCAAGATGTACATATATATAGCCATCAAGGCGAATGCAAAGAGGTCGTGCTAATAATCGGTCGCGAAGCAGTTGAGGAGCCAAGGCTGCATTGTCACGCCATGGACTATACCACTCACTTGACTTTTTTACCGAGCAAAGAGCATGCCGTACGCATTACAATAGCCACTACACTGCGTGCGTACCTCTACGAGCCAGATGTTGCTGTAATGAAAGCTGGTGCATTTGCCAGCGTGGCTACTGCCTGTGGGTCTGACCTCGAAAAGCTACACCCTAACAGCCATCTCTATACAAGTGATACGCTACATAAGCATTTTGCAGGACGATGTTTTCGTATCGTGGCCGATACACCTATCAACAAAAAAGCCGTACGCACTACTTACGCCACGCACATCGATCTAGATAGCAAACCAAAGGCTAATCTAACCGTGCGTAATTTTCCAACGACCGTGACCCAGCTGCGTAAGCAATTACAACTCTCTGAGGGAGGCGTTCTCTATCTTTTTGCCACGACACTACACGATGGTACGCATCGGCTATTATGGTGCAAAAAGGTGGGCTAAAATACCGATTGCACAACATTGTATCTTGGTAATGTCACCAAAAAAATGTATTTTTGCACCCTAACATTGGCTTCATCTGCAAGCCACACAGACCATTAAGACTCACACCATGACTCATACTATACAATTGCGTTTGCGTCCAGAGCAAGCGCACACCCCAGACTTGCTGCGTACTACCATATTGCGCGAACTACGCCTAGCACGTACAGCCGATGTCGTGTGGCGCATTCGCAAGAAAAGTATTGATGCCCGCCATCGTAACGTGCTGGTAAACCTTACGCTAGATGTCTATGTTGATGAGCCACTTCCTGCGCCAGAGCATGCCCACATAAGCTATCCATCGGTAGAGGGTAAGCCCGTAGCTATCGTTGTAGGCGCGGGGCCTGCGGGCTATTTTGCAGCATTGCGCCTTATAGAGCGTGGTGTACGCCCCATATTGCTTGAACGTGGCCGCTGTGTAGCCGATCGTAAGAAAGATATAGCACGCATTCCACAAACCCAAACGATAGACCCTGAAAGCAATTACAGCTTTGGCGAGGGTGGGGCAGGAGCTTTCTCTGACGGCAAACTCTATACACGCTCTAAGAAACGTGGCAATGTTGAGAAAATCTTACAAGTCTTTTGCTATCATGGTGCACAAGAAAACATTCTCTATGACGCTCACCCTCACATTGGTACAGACAAGCTACCTAAAATCATTGAGCGTATGCGCCAAACCATTACAGGGGCAGGTGGTGAGGTACACTTTAACACATTGGTGAATGGCCTTATCGTAAAGGAGCAACATGTACTAGGAGTGCGTACTAAGGACGGTCGTACCTTTACTGGCCCTGTGATTTTGGCTACGGGACATTCTGCACGTGATGTCTATCGCTTTCTCTACAAAGATGGTGTGCTTATTGAGCCCAAAGGGTTAGCTGTGGGCGTACGCTTAGAGCACCCACAACACCTCATAGACCAGCTGCAATACCATAATGCCGAGGGACGTGGCAAATATCTGCCAGCAGCCGAATATGCCTATGTAACACAAGCATCAGAACGTGGCGTATATAGCTTTTGCATGTGCCCAGGTGGTTTCGTAGTACCTGCGGCTACGGGGTATGAGCAAGTTGTAGTCAATGGTATGAGCCCTGCCAATCGTGGCTCACGATGGAGCAATTCGGGCATGGTGGTAGAGGTGCGTCCAGAAGACTTACAAGACCCTAAGCTAGCCGACTTCATGCAAGAAGCCATGGCCGATGAAGGGTTTGCACAAGCGCACACCGACTATGACGACCCCAGCAATCCGCTACGTTTAATGTACCTACAAGAAGCCTTAGAACGTATGAGTTGGCTACAAGGTGGTTGTACGCTTTGTGCTCCGGCACAGCGTATGGCTGATTTTGTGCAAAGCAAGCTAAGCTACGACTTGCCCAAATCGTCTTACACAGCAGGACTTATTAGCTCGCCGCTGCATTTTTGGTTGCCACGCTTCGTACGCGAACGCTTGCAAAAAGCCTTTGTCGATTTCGACCGCAAGTGTCATGGTTTTTTAACTAACGAAGCTGTGATGATAGGTGTAGAGAGCCGTACAAGTGCTCCGGTACGTATCCCACGCGACAAAGCAACCTTGGTACACACTGGTCTAGCAGGCTTTTATCCTTGTGGCGAGGGGGCTGGTTATGCTGGGGGTATCGTAAGTGCTGCGATTGATGGTGAGCGTTGCGCAGACGCCTTAGCTGATACGCTTATAAATTAAGCTAACACCATCACGCACCCACATGTATTCTGTGCGTATTGTTCCTACCACATTATCATGTTTATTTCGTAGTTCGAGACAAAAGTCAACTTTCAGCGGTAACATAAAAGAAGCTCAAGGTGTGTCTATGGTATACTCTTAAAGCAAATGTAGAAGAGAATGTTAACATAAGCTCATTTATAATGCTAGCCACTACTCCCTCGGCTTACTACACATATGTTATAAGATATTGCGATGGTACTCCTCCCGCTTTTAACACAGGTTAGGATTATTTACACCTTCACGAAGTCACTGCATGCGTAAAATGCATTTCCTTTGCAGGAAAAATTATGCCACCACGTGGCACAACGCTATTTTATAATCAAAACATTACACCATGATTAAAACTACACTTGCTACAGCCACAATGGCTCTTGCACTCGCACTAACTAGCTGCGGTGGTTCTAGCACACAAGCAACCCAATCTAGCGATGCTCAAGCTGCTACAATCAGTAATGACTCTACTGCTATTGACACAGCTGCCTCTACCATTCAATGGAAGGGCACCAAGCCTGGTGGCGAGCACTGGGGTACAGTAGCCCTACAAAGTGGTCAAATCTACACGAACGAAGCTGGTGAGCTCGTAGGTGGTAACTTTACCATCGATATGGCAAGCATCGTATGTGCTGACCTTGACGAAGCCTCAGGCAAGCAAGCTCTCGAAACACACTTGAAGAACGAAGACTTCTTCAACGTAGCTAAGTACCCTACGGCTAAGTTTGAAATTACAGCCGTAACACCACAAGCTACTGATAGTACGACACACCTCATCAGCGGTAACTTGACGCTCTTGGATTCTACCAAGAACATCTCATTCCCCGCTACACTCACACAAGCTAATGGTGTAGCCGAAGCTAAGACAGTAACTTTCGTTATTGACCGCACACAATGGGGAGTAACTTACAGCTCTAAGAGCATCTTCGCTGAGCTCAAAGATAAGTTTATCAACGATAACATTGAGCTTACCATCACAGCTAAGACCATAGCTAAGTAAATTTTAGCTGCCGAATAACCAATTAAAGCCTGCCCTCAACTAGTACTGAGGGCAGGCTTTAAGCATGGTAAAAAGAAATACTATGGTAAGACAGATAAAAAAGGCACAACCTTAATATACTCTCATACAAAGAACTCCCCCAAACTCTCCGTACTCTAACGGCTGGCTTGAGGGAGTAGTGATTATGGCTCAATCACTTCTCATTCTTTAAGGCTAGTATAAGCTCTAAATATCACCACGCATAGCGTCTTCAAAGGCAGCTAAAGAAGCCTTAGCCCCCTCACCCATAGCAATAATAATCTGATTGTATGGTACAGAACTGCAATCACCTGCTGCATATACGCCCTTGGCCGAAGCACGGCAATGATCGTCTATGATGATTTCACCCATGCGGTTACGTTCGAGTTTGTCGGCAAAAATATCTGTATTGGCCACAAGACCGATTTGTACAAAGATACCATCAAGTGCCACAATTTGTTCAGTCTCGGTATTGCGGTCTTTAAGACGTAAGCCAGTAACCTTATAGCCATCACCGATAACCTCAGTACTAGCTGTACTCTTAAACACCTCGACATTGGGTAATGTAGCCAGCTTGTCTTGCAAAACATGGTCGGCTTTGAGCTCATGCATAAACTCCACGACAGTTACTTTATCACAAATACCAGCCAAGTCAATAGCAGCTTCTATGCCCGAGTTACCGCCTCCTATAACAGCAACGTGTTTACCCTTAAATAGTGGTCCATCGCAATGTGGACAGAAAGCGACCCCCTTGCCAATATAATCATTCTCGCCAGGTATACCTAACTTACGCCACTTAGCCCCAGTAGCCACAATGAGGGCCTGTGCCTCAAAAGACTCTTTGGCAGGCGTTATAATGGTGCGGCTCTCATCCGTAAGTACCACCTCACTCACACGTCGGTTTTCGAAGATGGCAATAGGATAGTCTTGCGCATGTGTACGCAATGCATTTGCTAGCTCAGCACCCGTAGTTTGGGGTACAGAGATGAGATTTTCAATAGCTACGGTTTCTTTAACCTGCCCACCGACATTCTCACTCACAATGGCTACATTGAGCCCTTTGCGTGCTGAGTAAACGGCAGCTGCTATGCCAGCAGGACCACCACCCATAACTACAACATCAAACGTATGGTGCGTAGGATTGATATCAAGCGTATCACCTCCAAAAGTAGCTTCGAGCTTATCAAGGAGTTCGCCCAACTCGCCACGCCCTACATGAAATTGAGTTTCATCTTGAAAAACCGTAGGTACCGCTTGTACCCTCCACTGCTTGCTTTCGTCTTCATTATCCTCGCCTACCACAATCGTGTGCGACACATCGGGGTTGAATATTGCTACCTGATTGAGTGCTTGTACAACATCGGGACAGTTGGTACACGTTAGCGAAACAAAGCTACGCAGTACAATAGGACCTTTCAAAGCACGTATACGTGCTTGCGTGATGGCATCAGGCAAAGTCTTGCCTTGGCCATCTGCATTAAATACAGCCAACAATAGCGTAGTGAACTCGTGACCACCTGGCGTACCTTGAAAAGTGATACCTAATGGTTTACCATCTCGACTGATGCTAAACGAAGGAGCTGTACCAGCTATGGTAGCATCTACCACTGTAAGGCGTGGCGAAGCTGAAGCAAAATCATGTACAAACTCTGACAACTCGGCTGCATGACCACCTTGCGATACGTCTGCATTTAAGTATAGGGTATAGTCGTGCGAGAGGCCAGCATAGATGCCACGCACTTGTTCGATAAGGGCTGATTCTATCATAGTTTTGACGTGCTTGTAATGATACAACAAGGGCCACACGGCTATTAGAGCAAGCTACGCGCGGCCCGTTTGTTGATGTTATATGATAGCTATGTTTGTTAGATAGCCATCGGGTATCGTCGGGGTTTAGATTTTACCAATAAGATTGATGCTTGGCTTAAGCGTTTCAGCATCTTTCTTCCACTTAGCAGGGCATACTTCACCATCGTGAGAGGCGACATATTGAGCTGCTTCTACCTTGCGAAGAAGTTCTTCGGCATTACGGCCGATACTATTGTCGTGTACTTCGGCCAGCTTGATTTGACCCTCAGGATTGATCACGAATGTACCACGGAGCGCCATACCCTCTTCTTCGATCATTACACCAAAGGCACGCGCCAAAGCACCCGTAGGGTCGGCCAACATAGGGTATTGTATTTTCTTGATGGCAGGTGAAGCATCGTGCCATGCCTTGTGTACAAAGTGTGTGTCGGTACTCACAGAGTAAACCTCTACACCAAGCGATTCAAATTTGGCGTAGTTGTCAGCCATATCTTCGAGCTCAGTTGGGCATACAAAAGTAAAGTCAGCAGGATAGAAGAAGAAGATACCCCACTTGCCTTTTACATCTTCGGTAGTGATCGTTTTGAACTCGCCGTTGTGATAGGCTTGCACCTTGAACTCGGGCACTTGCTGATTGATAATAGTCTCCATCGTCGTTATATTTTGGAATGTTTTTAGTCTGTTACAGAGGACTGAGCCTCGTTTACAATACAAAGGTACATACTTATACCCTGGTGGCCAAATATTGGCTATTGAAATTATCTATAAGAGAGATTTACTAGACCTATGCTTATTATTTTTAAGTTCATCAGACTAGCCCCTATTGACCAATAACGCGCTTTATGTTGCTCAACGTGTTGAGTGCATCAAGCGGGGTAAGATTATTGATATCAAGACTGCGCAGTTCTTCGCGTATTTGTACTAAAATGGGGTCATCTAGCTGAAAAAAATTCATCTGAACGCCTCCCACTTGCTCACTTGTAGTGTGTTTGGTATCTTGATGGAGGGCTTCGGGAATGGTAGCCATGGTTTCTCGGCTACGATCGGTATGGCGTTCGAGGTCGGACAGCACAGCTTCGGCACGCTGTACGATACTAGGAGGCATACCTGCTAGACGTGCCACATGAATACCAAATGAATGTTCACTACCACCACGCTCCAACTTCCGTACAAATACCACATGACCATCTATTTCGCGCACGCTGACGTTATAGTTCTTAATGCGTGGGTAAAGTTGCTCCATAGCGTTGAGTTCGTGGTAATGAGTGGCAAATAGCGTACGTGCACGGCTATTATCATGCTGATGTATATGCTCCACAATAGCCCATGCTAATGAAATCCCATCATAGGTGGAAGTGCCACGCCCTAACTCGTCAAAAAGCACCAATGAACGAGGCGTGAGGTTGTTCATGATATTCGCAGCCTCGTTCATCTCCACCATAAAGGTACTCTCTCCCATGGAGATATTATCACTAGCTCCCACACGTGTAAAGATCTTATCTACCAAACCTATACGTGCAGCTTCGGCAGGTACAAAACTACCTATCTGTGCTAAAAGGGCGATGAGTGCAGTTTGACGCAAGAGTGCACTTTTACCTGCCATATTAGGTCCTGTCAACATGATCACTTGTTGCGTATCAGTATCAAGCCTTACATCGTTAGCCACATAAGACTCACCAGCAGGTAATTGTGTTTCTATCACGGGGTGGCGTCCAGCCTTAATATCAATCACCGTTGTATCGTCTACCAAAGGCCGCGCATAACGGCGATGACGTGCCGTAGTAGCAAGCCCATGCAAACAATCAAGCTCAGCAATCAGACGTGCGTTACTCTGAATGGACATAATATGGCGTGCAGCAGCTGTAATAAGCTCTTCAAAGAGGCGCTGCTCAATGGCTTGGATACGCCCCTCAGCACCAAGTATCTTTTCTTCGTAGGCTTTGAGCTCTTCGGTAATATAACGCTCTGCCTGTGTGAGGGTTTGCTTTCGTATCCACGTATTAGGCACACGCTCTTTATAGGTATTACGAACCTCAATATAATAGCCAAAGACATTGTTAAAGCTAATTTTAAGACTCGGAATACCGGTAGCTTCGGCTTCACGCATTTGGATTTCGAGCAAACGATCTTTACCATGAGTCGCAATACCACGTAAGTCATCAAGCTCAGCATCTACACCTTCTGCAATAAAGCCTCCTTTACTAACCACTACGGGAGGATTTAGCGTGAGTGTACGGGCTATTTGAGTACGTAGCTCATCAAGTGCTTCCAAACGATTTCCCATTTGCTCAAACACAGAGAAATCAGCTTGCTCTAAGGCTTGTTTGAGTGGTACTATTGCATCTAGCGATAGGCGCAGTTGTTGCATCTCACGTGGCCCGATACGATGCATTGCCACTTTCATACCGAGCCGTTCGAGGTCACCCACACTAGGCAACCTCTCGGTACAGAGGTCAGAAAATTCAGGCTGGCGAAAGAAATACTCCACACAATCTAAACGCCTATTGATAGCCTCTACCTGACGTAAAGGAAAAATAAGCCAACGGTGCAACAAACGCCCACCCATTGGAGTTGTAGTGTTATCTATCACCTGCAACAGAGAGCGACCACCCTCATTGAGCGGGCGTACCAATTCTAAATTGCGCTCAGTAAACCGATCTAATCGTACATACTGCGTATCGTCTACGGGCACAATGTTGGTTATATGGCCAATATGCGTATGCTGTGTGTTTTGCAAATAGTGCATGATGGCACCAGCCGCTCCTATGGCTGTTGTAAAATGATCTACACCATACCCTTTCAAGCTCTTTACACCAAAGTGTTTAAGCAATCGATCTGTACCAGCTTCAATGTCAAAACACCAGTCTTCGAGTGCAAACACAAAAAATCCTGCACCAAAATGTGTGTCAAAAAGCATACGTTTAGTTTGCTCCACAAGCACTTCTTTGGGGCGAAAGTTTTCAAGCAATTTATCGATATCTTTTGCTGTACCTTCGGCCGTAAGAAATTCACCCGTAGAGAGATCCAACAATGCCAGGCCAAAACTTTTTTTCCCCTGTGTAACCGCAGCTAAAAAGTTATTTTCCTTGCTTTGCAGCACATTATCTGTCACAGCTACACCAGGTGTCACGAGTTCGGTGATGCCACGTTTTACAAGTTTTTTGGTCGTTTTAGGGTCTTCAAGCTGATCACAAATAGCCACACGACGACCTGCACGCACCAGCTTAGGCAAGTAGCTTTCGAGGGAATGATAAGGAAATCCAGCCATCTCAGTACCAGCCTGCGCTCCCTTATTACTACGATGCGTAAGCGTAATGCCTAAGATCCGTGCTGCCTCTATGGCATCTTCAGCATAGCTCTCATAAAAGTCACCACAGCGAAACAACATCAAAGCATCAGGATGCTGTGCTTTGAGATCGTAATATTGCTTCATCATGGGCGTGAGTTCGCTTTTAGCCATAGGAAAAGTGTTTGAACGTTTATTTATATCTATAGAAATAAAGCCACGACAGCATTAGCCAAGGTATGCTTGACTAGCTCCATAGCTTACAGCTGTTGCATGTCGTTGAGTTTTTTATAATAGCCCCCGAGACCAATAAGGACATCGTGTGTACCACGCTCTACAATTTGACCTTCGTGCATCACACAGATTTCATCAGCATTGCGAATCGTACTTAGACGATGTGCTATCGCTATCGTTGTTCGTGTGCGCATCAATCGTTCAAGCGCCTCTTGTACAAGTCGTTCGCTCTCTGTATCAAGGGCAGATGTAGCCTCATCAAGAATTAGGATATCAGGGTTTTTTAATATCGCACGAGCAATGCTTATACGCTGGCGCTGCCCTCCTGAAAGCTTACATCCACGATCACCTACAAAGGTGTGATAACCTTCGGCACTCTCCATAATAAAATCGTGAGCGTTAGCAATGCGTGCAGCCTCTTGCACTTGTTCTAGGGTGGCGTCCTCTACACCAAAAGCGATATTATTAAAAAAACTATCGTTAAAGAGAATTGCCTCTTGATTGACATTACCCATAATGCCACGTAAACTAGCCACTTTAAGTGAGCGTATATCATGACCATCGATGAGTATTTGCCCCTCGGTTACGTCATGAAAGCGTGGTAGCAAGTCTACCAGTGTACTCTTACCCGACCCACTCTGACCAACCAATGCAATAGTTTTACCCTTCTCTATGGTAAGGTTAATACCACGAAGTACTGGCCGATCGGGTAAGTAGGCAAAACTCACATCACGAAACTCAATACGCTCCACCAACCCTTCGATAGCTCTCGCATTTACAGCGTCTGTAATACTATTTTCAGCTAGCAAAATCTTATTGATACGCTCCATCGAGGCCATACCCTTAGGAATAGCATACGATGCGCGCGATAGGTCTTTAAGCGGCTGTAAAATGCTATACAAGATGACCATAAAGAAAATAAAGGTAGGTGCATCAATAGGCGATGTGTCCGAAAAAATCAGCTTGCCACCATACCATAACACCATCACAATGAGCACTGTACCCAAAAACTCACTCACAGGATGCGCCGACGCTTGACGCACACTAACACGCCCCACAGCCGTGCGGAACTCGTTGGTAACAGCTGCAAAGCGCTCATTCATTTTTGCCTCGGCTGTAAAGGCCTTGATGATCCGCATACCACCCAATGTTTCTTCAAGCTGAGACATCGTTTCACTCCAACGCTCCTGAGCATCAAGGCTCTGACGTTTAAGTTTCCGACCTATATTGCCCATCATCCAGCCCATAAGCGGCAGCACTAGCAGTGTAAAAAGCGTCAGTTCCCAACTCGTGTAAAGCAACACCCCAAAGTAGCTAATCAATAATATCGGATTTTTGATAAGCATTTCAAGCGAGCCAGTAATTGAGTTTTCGACTTCACCTACATCTCCACTCATACGCGCTATAATATCGCCCTTACGTTCATCTGAAAAGAAAGCCACAGGCAAACTCGTAATCTTATTATAAACATTCACACGAATATCACGAACAATACCCGTACGTAATGGTACCATTACAGCAACCGAAGCAAAGTAAGCTCCCGTTTTTAACAATGTAGACACCACCAAAAAGCCACCAATTAGCAGGAGTGTCGTGCTAGCCCCATAAAGTTCTATCAAGTAGGTTGTATAGTAATAAAGGTTGTTTATCAAAATGTCTTTCATGCTCATACCCACAGCATCCCAAGCCACAAAAGTATACTTTGTCTGATCGATGCCAAAGAGCAACTGCAACATCGGGATAATGCTCACAAACGAAAAGACGTTGAGCATTGCTGACAATAAGTTGAAAACTAGCGAGCCTACTAAGCCCCATTTATAGGGCCGCACATAGTGCAGCATCATCGAAAAAAATTGACGCATTATATCCTTATCGTTCTTTCCTTAATGTATATGCTAAGCCCTATATTAACCTAGCCTTGACCTATGCAAAGATACATATTTCTGAGCTAATGATAGCAAATCATATATCTAGCATAGCTGTTATGCAACAAAAAATGTAACTTTGTAAGTCCATCATGAGCAGTTGCCCATACACTACCCATCATAAAATAAAGCTACACGAACTAAGAGCCCATTATATGCGCCTACTTACTAATGTACTGATCCTACCTATTCGCTTCTATCAGCGTTTTATTTCGCCACTTACGCCTCCTTCATGTCGCTACCAACCCACGTGTTCACAATATGCCATTGAGGCACTGCGCAAGCATGGCCCATGGCGTGGTTTTTGGCTAAGTATGAGGCGCATTGGGCGCTGCCACCCTTGGGGGGGGCATGGCTACGATCCCGTACCTTAACACCTGCCACTATGTCTACCATTCGTTTTAATAGCCCTCCACACCTTTTTGACGCACATACACATCGCCTGCCACAGCTAAGCGATAAGCATTTCTCTGTATACAACCTACGGCTACATCTTCCCGAAGATACTCGAAAAGCTAGCCTATGGCTTACCGCACACCCTTGGGTCTCTGCTTCCGTAGGCATTCATCCATGGGATAGTATGGCATGGACCCTTGACGAGGTGGATCTACTCACTCCTCTACTTACAAACCCTCAAATCGTTGCACTTGGCGAGTGTGGACTCGATCGCCTACATAACAACCCAACAGCCAATGATTTCAAACACCAGCTCGCCTTACTCGATGCCCAAGCCACGTTAGCTCAACAATACCACCTGCCACTCATTTTACATTGCGTAAAAGCTTTTGGCGAGCTCCTGCAACTACGCACTCAACACCCCAACAGCCAATGGATCATACACGGATTTCGTGGCAAATGCGCCACAGCCGAACAGCTATGGCGCAAAGGTATCGCAACGAGTTTTGGTGCACACTACCATGACGATGCACTACAAAACTGCCCCCCCCACCTCCGTTATCACGAAAGCGACGAGAGCAGTTGGCCTTTTGAGCAGATTATCGCTAAACAGCTAGCGTCAAGCACACAAACACTTAGTCTATGATATAGCTCGCCTTGACAGTAACGCTGATTGTTTTTTCTTTACTCTTAGTATTAAACGAGCCACCCCAGCTATATGCTTCGTCCTCGTATAACCCTACAACTTGAAACACACCTAACGTAGTGCCTTTCAAATCGCCAAGTTTCTTCTTACCCCCCTCAGCGATAAGTTGTGCACGCGCATGGGCGTCACTAGACGCCTCTTTAATCATTTCGCTTTTAAGCTCATTAAGCTTTGTGTAGTAATAGCGAGCATCTCGTACCGATAAACTTACACCAGCACTGATAAGCTCACTAATAGTAGACGATATTTTTTCTACAACGGCTACTTTTGATGAGCGAATGGTCAGCTCCATCGAAAGGTTATAGCCATTAAACGTCGTACTTTCATAGGCATAGGTAGAGCGGTTGTAGTGATGTGCTTCATCTTTTGTAATAGCCACACTACTTGCGCTCACTTCATCAGTACCTAAACCTTGAGCTTGTAAAAAAGCCATCGCTTTGTTCTTTGCGCTCTGCAGAGCTTGATAAGCCTTAGCTTGATCTTTATCTAGCGTTGTGATACGAATAGGTAAGATGATAAGATCACTCGTGATGTGACGCTCTGATAGACCTGTAACACGTACTACGGGATCACCTCCTTGAAAATGACGAATGCCAATCGAAATCAAATAAGCACTAACGACTAATGCTAACGCAATACCAGCCGTAAGCAAATACTTAGTCTTTTGCATAATAATAAAATTCTGACGTGGCCTCCTAGTCCCCCAATAAGGCATATTGACGATGATAGAGAAGTTAGGACTAAGCCATATTTACACGGTACTCCTCTGCTTTAAAACCAAACACGGCTAATTGCAGTCAAAATTAAAAAAAAAATCCATACAACCAAATATTTAATCTATTTTTTACAGAGCACAGATCCCTTTAATTAAGTCAACACACACCCGCGCAACTAACAATAAAATGTGCGCTCCTCCATCGAGAAACGCACTTCATATAAACAAAAGGCCACTGCCTACGCTCCCACGTGTTATCGCACGACCATCGGCCAATAAAACACGCGCGGGATTAACTTACCCCAAAAACCACACCCGAACGCACAAGCTTAACAACAAAAAAGATCACAACCTCATCGGAGTATACAAAGAGGAACTATGTCCAACAAAGTAAACATAGCTCCTCTTCTACAAGGCACAAAGGCTTAGGCCGTGACCTCTTTAGAACTGCCAGCATCGACTTCGCTTGGCGAAGAAGGAACTGCCGATGAACTACTAGGAGACATAAGATTGACTGTCACTGACGAATTCTGACCCTTCATAGCACTGTGTGCAGCACTGCGTGCCATAAACAGAGCATTGTAAGTGTCGACTTGGCTTCCTAGTGTGAATAGGTCGATCAAGCACCCTATCCCTAAAAAGCCCAAAGTTAAGAGATAGAGGATACCCATACCAACTTTTCCTAAGTAAAACTTGTGAATACCCAAAACTCCGAAGAATAACAATAGAAGATAAGCCGCTCCTTTAGACTTCATATAGTAATTATTTTACACATACCGCGACCTCGACTCGGGTAATTAACACAGCAAAGAAAGCGTGAGGCCATCTGACGACATACTCCATCAACAATTACTAAGAATTTTGACTTCAAGATAGACAACAAACCTCGTACACACTCGGCACAAGAACTCATTATCATCTCTTTACTTTAGTAATAAGCCTGAGCTTACTACCAAAGGAGCATGAAGCAACGCTAACTAATTAATCACATGCATTTGACTAACCTATACTCTAGTTACTCTACCACAACTATACAGAGACAAGCAGAAGTCATTTGCATTTGCAAATTTACTTTTTTTTTGTAACAGAAAAGATATGCGAGAAAAAAAAATAAAATCAGCATAAATATAGGGATTTCCCTACCCGAAACCCTACCTACATTTTATCTAAACATCTCAAAACAGCAAAATTGCCAACATCTTTGACCAACACAAAGATAGCACATATAGACACACAAAGCACATCATTTTACAATCACTGCTACACACACAGAACTAATAAAACACGCTCTATGTACAAGCTGTATCAAAGCACAACAACCACACACCAGCACTAAACAAAAAAAGTGCGCTCCTCCATCGAGAAACGCACTTCATATAAACAAAAGGCGG
>JAUMYJ010000005.1:0-41753 GCA_030528715.1 Bacteroidales bacterium
ACCCTCACATGGAACTCGTGAGTTTTGGCCCTACGCTCGAATCGCCTCACACGCCTCAGGAGCGTTGCCACATTCCCTCAGTAGCACGCTACTACGACTTCGTCGTGAAAACTATTGAGCGCATACCAGCCAAATAGCCATAGGCTATCATATCAAAGATTTCTCCGCCTCTCGTGCATATACGAGAGGCGGAGAAATCTTTGATACCCATGGTGCATATTGCTACAAAACGCACTCATCTAAATACAACAAACCTACGATGTATGCCTTGACCTACAACTGAGTGTTTGATATTTTTAACAACTCTAAGCTAGGGATTGTTCCAAGCGGAGTGCTTCGGGAAAAATGATGTTATTCTCAATGTGGATATGCTCGTGTAAATCAAGCTCAAACTGACGAATGCTATCAAGCAATAAACGATACGAACCGCAAGCACCCTCGGGAGCTGTAAACTCATTCGTCAGCAAAGCGATACGACGGAAACGGCTACCCTCTTGTTCGTGTTCACCCATCATGACTTCTATGGGCATAGCCACCGACCCACAATGAAATCCCTCAGGGCGACGGCCTTCGAGCAAACTATCGTATTGATGATAGAGGAAAGGGAAAAGCACTTGCTCTTCTTTTTGCAAATGGTCTTCTAGGTCGATAAACGCCGCTTCAAGTAGCTGCTGTACTTCACACAATTCGGGGTGGGCGTCGCCATGCACACGTGCTACTTTGGCCATAAGTGCCGACAACTCGGGGGTACGTTGACGAATACCACGATGATGTATTTTGAGCACATAGTCAATGAGCAAATCCATAGGCCATCGACCAAAATCTGGGGCAGTAGCTATTTCTGTCTGTACGTGTTCGAGTGCACGCACTACCTCGTCTTGGTCAACGCCAGCCTCTGTGCATGCTTGGCTAAAAGGCGTGCTGCCATGGCAGCAAAAGTCGATTCGAAAGCGATGAAACACATGCGCCGCCGCGAAGTTGTCGGCGACGATTTGCCCTACGGTATGGTATTGAAACTGATGTGACATGATGTACTGCTTTGTTTACTATTGAGTAATAAATATTGCTTTACTATTGAGGTTACAAAGATAGCCTATTCATAGGCTTTAAGCTGTCACACACCTTACACTTAATATTTTTTATCACACAGCAATCCACCATACCCATGCCGCATGCCTACACATCAGCCTGCATACACTAGCCTCTATGTGTACCAATATACAAGCGAAGTATTGTGCCACGACTAGATACACATGTACCCTAACGGTATACGAATGTATCACGTCGGGATACATTCGTATAC
This sequence comes from Bacteroidales bacterium, assembly GCA_030528715.1. Lineage (GTDB taxonomy): Bacteria > Bacteroidota > Bacteroidia > Bacteroidales > Bacteroidaceae > Alloprevotella. The sequence goes on from JAUMYJ010000005.1 coordinate 1,304, forward strand.
TGACCCGATACAACACCTTGTCCCTAACGTGGTGTAGAGCGCCTATACTTCTCGCTTGGGCCTCACACGCTAAACACCACAGCCCCCTAAACATGGTTCTTGACAGCGTGGTACAAAAACAGAAAAATCAGTACAGTGCACGTAATATTACGTTTTTATTGCTAACTTTGTAAATAAACATAATTGACAGCCTCGTATACGTTGTTTCTTTCGCGGTATGTCTCCTCATATTCACCCTCAATATAATTAACACATACGCTACACGACTATGTCGCAACTTCCACCCATCATCACCGACTTGGCACTCATTCTAGCCGTAGCTGGTGCGGTGTCGCTCTTGTTCAAACGCTTCAATCAGCCAATGGTGCTAGGCTACATCATTGCAGGCTTTTTGACTGGTCCTGGCTTGCAGCTCGTGCCATCGGTAACAAGCCCCGAAACTGTAAAAGTATGGGGCGATGTGGGCGTTATCTTCCTCATGTTTGTCATCGGGCTAGAATTTAGCATGCGAAAAATCTTTAAGATGGGTAGCAGTGCGATGGTAGCCGCTGTGTCGTGTATGGTGTGTATGATAAGCCTAGGTGCACTCGCAGGCTATGCTTTTGGGTGGAGCGAAATGGATAGTTTATTTCTTGGTGGCATGCTTGCCATTAGTAGTTCGAGCATACAGTTTAAGGCTATGGAAGACCTAGGCTATAGCCAAAAACGCTTTGCTGGCCTAGTGCTGGGCGTATCAGTACTAGAAGACATCTTAGGCATCGTACTCATGGTTATCTTAGCAGGTATGGCACAAACACATACCTTTGAGGGCGATGCAGCCATGAACAGCATGATACGCCTCGGTTTCATGCTCACGCTATGGTTTGTAGTAGGCGCATTCTTACTACCATTGATGCTGCGCAAGATGCGCAAATGGATGAACAAAGAGACACTGCTCATCTTCTCACTAGCCATGTGTTTTCTGATGGTGGTAGTGGCCGATGCACTAGGCTATTCGGCAGCCTTAGGTGCCTTTGTGATGGGGAGCATTTTGGCCGAGACGGTAGAGGCTGATGCTATTTTGAAAGTGACCGAGCCTGTCAAAAACCTCTTCGGAGCTATCTTTTTTGTATCGGTGGGTATGCTTGTAAACCCCGACATTTTGGCCAATTACTGGCAGTCAATCCTCATCATTACAGCTGTGCTCGTAGTGGGTCAGATGTTTTTTGGCACAGGGAGTTTCATGCTAAGTGGTCAGCCTCCTCGCATTGCCATGCAGTGTGGGTTTAGTATGGGGCAGATAGGCGAAATTTCATTTATTATTGCGGCGATGGGCGTGTCGCTAGGAGTAATGAGTGATTTCCTATACCCTGTCATAGTAGCTGTAACCGTTACCTCGACCTTTACTACACCCTACATCATGCGCATGGCCGACCCTACGTACGATTTCATACAGCCCTACCTGCCACGCTCACTGCGCGAATGGACCACAAGCCGTGCAGAGCAACGTGCTGAAGCACGCGAAGGCTCTGCACCCAACTACTGGAAAGAGCTTCTAGCAGCGCTCTTTGAGCAAACAGTGATTTATAGCATCTTGACCGTAGCAGTAATGCTGCTAAACTATGGTTTCTTGCTACGTGTGTCGCGCACACTATTGGGGCATTGGGGAGGGAATGCTTTCACAGCAATTGCGACGTTAGTAATCATCTCCTTCTTCCTACGCGCCATTGTCATGAAGAAAAATCACAGCATCGAGTGGCAAGCCATACGCAAGCGTGGCACGTGGCATCGCTTAGGGCTACACACAACGTTTGTGGTGCGCTATGCACTATGCAGTTACTTCATCTACTACCTTTTAGAGTTTGTATCGCCCTACCAATGGTGGCTGCATGCCATCGCATCGGTAGTTATTTTAGGGCTTATTATTGCATCGCGCTTTGTAAAGCGCGGTAGTATTCGCCTCGAACGCGTATTCCACCAAAACATCAATTCGCGGACAGCAGTGGCACAAGTATTGGGACGTATTAAGCCACGCTATGCCAAGCAGCTGCGCTCACGAGATGTACATTTTGGCTGGCTGCAAGTACCTGCTGAATCTAGCTGGTGTGGGCAAACGCTAGCAACCATTGGACTAGGGCAAGAGGGCGTGCTTATCTCGGCCATCATACGCAACGGCAACCGCATCAATGCTCCCGAAGCACACACCATCATCTTCCCCGAAGACCAGCTAGAAGCCATTGGCTGCGATGCACAACTCACAACCATAGCCGACCGCTTACGCAAAGAAGCCGAACGCCCAGAATTACTCGTGCCAACACGTGCCCACCAAATGCACCTACGCCTACTCCCCATTACCGCAGACTCACCTTTCTTAGGAAAAACCGTAGCTAATTGTAACATCAAAGAAGACTACCGCTGCCTTATCGTAGGCTTTGAAACCGAAACCGACCGTTTAGAAACACCACAAGCCACACGTACTTTTGAGATAGACGACATCGTATGGCTCGTAGGCGAAGAAGAGGCGCTAAACCAAGTGCCAGGTATCACAACAGCCAATGTAGACGACCCCTATTCGCACTAAATCAATCTAACCATGACACGCCCTACTCGCTCTCCACTACGACACCTCAGTGAGCTTCCCACACACCTTGCTCATCTTACTGCCAACGATACGCAGCCTCGGGTAGCCGTAGTATGGCCAAGTGATGAAGAAACAGCCGAAGCCATACTACACCTCTTAGCAACGGAAAGAGCAGAAGTGGTAGCCGTGGGCGAGCTACACCCATGCCTAGCCCATAAAACACTTACACATCTATACGCAAGCACACCACAAGCAGCAGCTACAATAGCCGTAGAGGCCATACGACAAAAAAAGGCCGATGTACTCATGAAAGGGCATGTACACAGCGATACATTGATGCGTGCCGTACTCAGTAAAACAAACGGCCTCATGCAGCCCGAAAGCCTACTAGCACACATCGCTGTCATTGACTGGGAAAGGTACCACAAGCTACTCTTTGTAAGTGACGTAGCCGTCATTCCCGAGCCTACACTTGCACAACGTAGGCAGCAAGTGAGCTACCTTAATAAAGTCATGCAAGCATGTAGCATTGCTGAACGTAAACTCGCACTCATACACTTTAATGAACAAGTGCATGAACGCTATCCTCTAACGCTTGACTACCAAACACTCACACGTGAAGCCGAGCAAGGTGCTTGGGAAGATTTAATGGTATTTGGGCCGCTTGACATTGGCACATCTGTAAGTAGCGAGGCTGCCATGCTAAAAGGCCTTACACACCCAGTCTGCGGCCATGCCGATGCATTATTGATGCCCACACTAGAAGCTGGCAATACATTCTACAAAACCACAACGATATTAGGTGGAGCAGCAGTAGCTGGTGTTTTAGTCGGGGCACACTGCCCTATTGTGCTCAACTCACGAGCTGATAGCTGGCAAACCAAGTGCAGTAGCCTTGATCTTGCACTCTTACTACACCTCTATCGCCACACTTCATAGCCCCACACAATACGCTCTACATTTATGGCACGCATCTTAGTCATTAACCCCGGCAGTACCTCTACAAAAATTGCTGTTTACGAAGACGACACCCCAAGTTTTACTAGCACAATTGTACACACATTCGAAGTTTTGGCACAGTACGATGGCATCATGGCACAACTCCCAATGCGCTTAGAGACTATCTACGACACACTCGAAGCCGCAGGCGAACCACTCACGTTCGACATCATCATGGCTCGCGGAGGCCTTATCAAGCCTTTAGAGGGCGGTGTGTACGAAATAAATCTACAAATGGTAGGCGACACACAGCGTCCACTACGTATGCACGCTTGTAATCTAGGAGCTATCATCGCACACCGCATAGCCACAGAACATGCACACTGCAAAGCCTATATCGCCGACACACCACTCGTTGACGAGCTCCTGCCCGAAGCACGCATCACAGGTCTACCCGAGCTACCACGCCAGTCCATGTGGCATGCACTCAACCAACGTGCCACAGCACGAAAACTTGCCAAACAGCTTGGTGGAAGCTACGAGGATTTTAACTTAATAGGCGTACATCTTGGAGGAGGTATTTCAATTGCAGCACACCAGCACGGCCGTGTCATTGAGGTTAATAATGCACTTGATGGCGAGGGGCCTCTCTCTCCTGAGCGAGCAGGCTCACTCCCTATGGGTAGCTGGACACAACTCATCTTCACCGGAGAGTATGGCCCCACCGACTTACGCAAGCTATTGGTAGGCCAAGGCGGACTAAGTGCACACCTCGGCACCAACAATGCCCAAGAAGCTACACTGCGCGCCGAAAATGGCGACCAGCAAGCTCAAGTAGTCCTAGCTGGTATGTGCTATCAAACGGCACGCTACATCGGTGCGGCAGCAGTATCACTTGATGGCCAAGTAGACGCTATCTTTCTCACTGGAGGCATGGCACACAACAGCTATATCACACAAGCTATTAGCCAACGTATCCATTGGCTAGCACCTATACACCTCTTCCCTGGTGAAAACGAAATGGAAGCACTCGCTGAAAACGCGCGCCTCATCCTATCTGGCACACTACAAGCTAAAACCTATGCCTAAAAGTAGCCCTACTCTCAGCGAGCAACTTACCGAGGCACTATGGACAATACCCCCCCGAACGTGCCATGCACCATCAACTCTTTTTCAAAACAGGCAAAGGAGAGTATGGTGAGGGAGACGTATTTATGGGCATTACCATACCTCAACTCAAAGCCACGTGTCGCCCTTTTCTTATAGCTAGTCTCACCGATATTGCCGACATGCTCGAAAGCCCACCACACGAGGTACGCTATGCTGCTCTCCATATCCTACGCAAGCAGTTTGAACGCAAACAAACATCACCTCAACACAAACAAGCCATCGTAAGATGTTACATAGCCGAAGCCATGGCTGGCCGTATCAATAATTGGGATTTAGTAGACACCTCAGCTTGTGCTATCTTAGGCGAAGCTAGCGCACAAGGACTATGTAGCTACAATAGCGTTTTGCACACACTCCTTAGCGATACTCCCTACCACCTTTGGACACTACGCATTGCCATCGTAGCCACACTAGCTCACATCAAGCGTGGCTACTCTGATCATACCCTTGCACTAACTACACGCTATCAAACACACCCACACGACCTCATTCACAAAGCACTTGACTGAATGCTTCGCGAAGTAGGCAAGCGCGACCTTGACTGCTTGCGCCAGTTTCTAGCCAAGCACACATTCCCACGCACCACACTCCGCTATGCTATTGAACGCATGGATAGCAACGAGTGCCAATACTGGCTAACACACTAAGCATGTACAATCACTACGTGTAGCCACCCAATGCTATTAAAGAAACAAGCATCGGGTGGCTACAAACAATCTGAACACATCGCACGATAGACAGGCCATCACGTTACATTTTTTAGTAACTTTGCACCTTACTTGCACATTACGCAGCATCTTTTTTCCACTATCCTACCATGAACTTAAAACTACACCGTCTACGCCCTCGCCTACTTGACACCCTTAAAGACTACAACAAGAGAACCTTTATGGCCGACCTTATGTCTGGAACAATTGTGGGGATTGTGGCCTTACCACTAGCCATTGCCTTTGCCATCGCTAGTGGCGTGGGGCCAGAAAAAGGTATTATCACGGCCGTCGTAGCTGGCTTTCTCATATCAATACTGGGTGGTAGCCGCGTGCAGATAGGTGGCCCTACGGGGGCATTTATAGTCATAGTGTCGGGTATTGTAGCACAGTATGGCGTAGATGGCCTTATCGTTGCAACTATTTTGGCAGGCTTGATGCTCATTGCCTTGGGTTTGTTTCGCTTGGGAGCAATCATCAAGTTTATTCCCTATCCTATTGTCATCGGCTTTACGACTGGCATAGGGGTTACCATATTTACCACACAAATAGCCGACTTGCTTGGCCTATCCTTTGGTGCGAGCAAAGTACCAGGCGACTTTATAGGCAAATGGTGGCTTTACCTCCAACACCTCGATAGCATCAGCTGGCCCTCGGTAATGGTTAGCCTAGTGTCTATCGCCCTCATTTTGCTCACACCACGTGTGAGCAAACGCGTACCTGGCTCGCTCGTGGCCATCGTAGTTATTACGATAGCTGTCTATCTTCTTAAAACATATACGGGGTTTGACGGTATTGAGACCATCGGTGATCGTTTTAGCCTAGACAACACACTGCCCGACCCAGCGGTACCTGCATTCAGCTGGGAGGGTATCCGTCTACTCTTCCCCGTAGCGTTTACGATAGCTTTGCTCGGAGCCATAGAATCACTCCTCTCGGCCACCGTGGCCGATGGCGTAACGGGCGAGCATCACGACTCTAACACAGAGCTTATAGCCCAAGGCATAGCCAATGTTGTGACTCCACTTTTTGGAGGCATACCAGCCACTGGTGCTATCGCACGCACCATGACCAACATTAACAATGGTGGCCGCACTCCTATCGCTGGCGTAGTACACACCATAGTACTACTGCTCATCTTTCTCTTTCTCATGCCCTTAGCACAATACATTCCTATGGCATGTCTAGCGGGTGTACTGGCCGTAGTGGCCTATAATATGTGCGGTTGGAGCACCTTTCGTGGGCTCCTCTCTGGCAGTCGTGGCGACGTCGCAGTACTACTCACGACATTCGTACTCACAGTCATTTTCGACCTTACGATAGCCATAGAGATTGGCCTTGTTTTAGCCTGCCTACTCTTTATGAACCGCGTGATGAAGCACACGCACATTGACGTCATTACCGACCAAATACGCGCTGACCGCGACACCGACCTTAGCACTCACAACGAGACTATCACCATACCCACAGGTGTAGAGATCTACGAAATCAAGGGGCCTTTCTTCTTTGGTGTAGCCACACGCATCGAAGAGCTCATGGCCGAGCTAGGCCATCGCCCAAAAGTACGCATCATACGCATGCGTCGTGTGCCTTTTATTGATAGTACTGGCGAGCACAACCTCGCTTTGCTCTGTGCCATGGCAGCCAAGGAGGGCACAGCCACTGTACTTTCGGGTGTCAATGCTCAAGTGCGCCAAACCATCACACAGAGCGGGCTTGTAGCTCAACTAGGCGAGAGCAACGTGTGCTTTGATATACACGATGCACTAGCACAAGCCGAACGCATCGTACGTGGTGAGGTCACTATGCCCCAAGCATTTAAGGCCAGCAGCCATTAACACCTAGCCAAACAACAACCTACGGCTTTTAGAGCAAATACGACACCCTACACCCGTTATACAGCAGTTTGCTTCTCATTGCTGTGTAACGGGCATTATACAGCTATACAGCGAGCGTTATACAGTTGTGCAACGCACATTATACAGCTGTGTAAGGCGCGTTGCACAGCATTTTAGTATTAACAGCTAGTGTAAGCCACTTCACAAGCATAGGTCTTAGACTAAAAAGTAGGCCTTACACGCGCTACTTACGAGATTTTGTGTAACTTTGCCTAAATTAAAATAGACTTATTCTAGACTCCACACTTGGTGAATAAATCCTTTTTGACCTGCACTGCGCTGCTGACCACGTTTGTGTCGCTCTCAGCAGCTCTTGGCGAGCACCCTTCGGTGGCTCGCCAAGGTGGCATGAGCCTAAGCTACGATGTCGCAAGGGTTGATAGTAGCATGCCTACCAGCCTAAACGATAGCACGCTGAAACAGCCCCATAAGAAGGTAACAGCGGCAGACAGTGTCAAGCTACCAAGTGATAGCACACGTACCACACGCGATAGTGTAGAGCTACGGCAAGAAGCACTGCAAGCACAAATAGATAGCCTAAATCGTCGCTTAGCCTTTGAGCGCACCGACACCACAGCTCACGACTCTACCAAAGCTGACACAGCCAAAGGCACAGGCCTACTCGCTCCTGTATCCTACGAGGCCAAAGACTCTATGGTTTATGATGCTACCAAAGGTATGACCTACCTTTATGGTACAAGCAGCGTATCCTATCAAGACATGAACCTCAAAGCCGATGAAATCGCCCTCAATGTAGACGAAAAACTCGTACACGCAACCTATCGCACCGATACTGCCACACGCGAGGGTACAGACCACCTGCCACTCTATACCATGGGTAGCACAACCTATCGCAGCGAATCCATGCGCTACAACTTTGGCACACGACAAGGGTATATAGAGCAAGTCTATACCAAGCAGGGCGAAGGCTTTATGCAGAGTGCACGTGCCAAACGCGACTCTACGGGGCTACTCTACCTTGAACACGCCAAATACACCACTTGCGACCACGACCACCCACACTTCTACATAGCCCTCTCACGTGCTAAGGTGCGCCCAGGCAAGGAAGTCGTCTTTGGACCTGCCCACCTCGTAGTGGCCGATGTACCTTTGCCATTAGCCATTCCGTATGGTTTCTTCCCTTTTTCTAAAAAATATTCGAGTGGCATCGTGATGCCGAGCTATGGCGATGAAACTTCACGTGGGTTTTACCTCCGCGATGGAGGATACTATTTTGCAATCAGCGACAAGATGGACTTGAAGCTGCTTGGCGAAGTCTACACCAAAGGGTCATGGGGGCTCAGTGCAGAAACCAACTACCGCAAACGCTACCGCTATGCAGGTAACTTCTACGCCAGCTACCTCAACACTGTAACGGGTGACAAAAACTTACCCGACTACAACAAAACGACCAGCCTCAAAGTACAATGGCGACACACACAAGACGCCAAAGCTGCACCCAATAGCAACTTTTCGGCCTCGGTAAATTTTGCCTCGCAAAGCTACGAGCGCAGCAACCTCATGAGCCTATACAACCCACTAGCCTATACACAGAGCACACGCGCCAGCTCTGTAAGCTATTCGTATAGTTTCCCTGAGATAGGGCTCACGCTATCTAGCTCGGCCAACATCTCGCAAAACATGCGCGACAGCAGCGTATCTGTCACACTGCCTGACCTCAGCATAGCACTCGCACGCTTCTACCCATTTAAACGCAAAAAACTCTTAGGCAAGGAGCGATGGTATGAAAAGATTTCGGTGCAATACACTGGCCATCTCACCAACAGTATCACGACCAAAGAAGACCAACTCTTCAAGTCAAACCTCGTGAAAGATTGGCAAAATGCCATGTATCACCAAATCCCAATAAGTGCTACATTTAACCTGCTGAACTACATAAACATTACGCCCTCATTTAACTTCAACAACCGCAACTACACACACAAGACCTACCGTAGCTGGGACACCTCTACACAACGCGAGGTAGCCGATACGACCTATGGCTTTTACAACGTGTACGACTGGTCTATGGGCGTTTCGGCCAACACCACTCTCTATGGTTTTTACAAGCCATGGCGCAAACTCTTTGGCGACAAGATTATTGCCATTCGCCACGTGGTAAAGCCCTCGGTGTCTTTTTCATACACACCCGACTTTTCTACCGAGAGCTATGGCTACTATGCTAGCTACGTGCGCACGGATGCCCATGGCAACGTGTCTACTGTGACCTACTCGCCCTATCAAGGGCAGCCTTACTTTGGCGTACCTACGTCGCGCTCAGGCAACATCAGCATGTCGCTGAGCAATAACGTTGAGATGAAGCTCAAAAGCAAAAACGACTCAATAGGCGAACGAAAGGTAAGCCTCATTGATGAACTTTCGGGCACACTCTCGTATAACATGGTGACCAAACGGTGGAGCGACCTTAATACACGTGTACGCTTAAAACTATCGAAACGCTACACTTTTAGTATGGCAGCCGTCTTTGCCACCTATGCCTATAAATTTAATGAAAGCGGACAAGTCGTGGTGGGCGATCGTACGGAGTGGAGCTATGGACGTTTTGGACGTTTTCAAGGCATGTCACAAAACTTTTCTTACACACTCAACAATGGCACCTTCGCTAAGCTCTTTGGCAAAAAGAAAAAAACAGACAACACAACCAACCCCAACGACGACGCCGCACCCGAGCCAGAAGAAAGCAACATGGATCCCGAAATGGCACGTAGCTTTAATGCGGCAGGACAAGGCATGGCCAAGCGCAAAGCCGAAGTAGACGAAGATGGCTACCTGCGCTTTGAAATGCCATGGTCAGTAAGTTTCAGTTATGGTGTATCGCTACGTGAAGACCGCAGTAAACCCATCAACACCAAGACCATGCGCTACCCTTTCGGGCTTACACACTCACTCAACTTTTCGGGCAACTTACGCTTAGCCAAGGGCTGGAACATTAATTGGAGCTCGGGCTACGATTTCAATGCACACGATTTGACGATGACCACAGCCTCTGTCAACAGAGACATGCACTGTTTCAGCATCAGCTGCTCAATGGTACTCAAACCTTACACGAGCTACAACATTACCCTACGAGCAACCGCGGCACAGCTGGCCGATCTTCTAAAATGGGAGAAACGCAGCAGCTATTCGTCTAATATCGAATGGTACTAAAACAACGACACTACTAAATACTAAAAACAAATGAGAAAGCTACTCTTACCCCTACTAGCCACCATGGCTACTGCTTTTACAGCCTGTGACAACAAAAGCGAGCATACCATTAAAGTGCTAGGTTTCTATCCCATCGGACGCGACATCGTAATCTATGCAGACCAAACGCTAGACACCACGTATAGCATCGCAGCCACACAAAATTGGGAAATCACCTCCAACGCTACATGGCTCACACCTAGCCCCACGAGTGGCAAAGTGCGCGAAGGCAAGGTAGCCGAGCACAAACTAAAACTCACAACAACACTCAACACTACCGACCAAGTGCGCCAAGGTGTATTGACGCTACAATCATCTATTGGCACCGTGAGTCGCCCCATCCAGCAATTACACCTGCTACACCTTACCCAGCCCGATGTGTTGCGCGAAGAGAACCGCCTACTCTATGGCAAATACATCGGTACAGACACTACACGTAACAACACAAACATACGTCTGCGCCTCTACACCACTACGGCCAAAGTGCGTAGCGAAGCCTCATGGATACACGTGCCAGACACGGCCACCTATACGCCAGGAGACACCACGATACAAGTAACACTCGACCGCAACCTTACTGGTGAGTCACGCCATGGCTACATCACCCTATACACACCCGAGGGCATCACTACACCCGTGCGCTTCGTGCAAGTAAACCAGCCTTAGGCAGACATCCCCCCCTTGCTACTCGTCCTCCATGACATATGCTTCGGCTGTGCCATGGAGGACGAGTAGCAAGGGGGTATTCCCCATTATGAAGCTACTTAGCCACATATCTCCGACATTCATAAGGCTCTACATAGCCGTTACCATTATCTCACATGACACCAATAGTCCACCTAAATAATAATAACGAGTATAATCAACATTTTATTAAAAACAAAAAACGCTCCCTTCACACCCATCATTTTCACATATACTTTTACAATAAACATATATACCCAAGAGATAATATAGCCTAAACAACAGAATCCCAAACCTAAACTAACAATATCATAAAAAAATAGAATAAGGTATTGCATATATCATATATTATTATTAAATTCGCAACGTATCAACATATTAACAAATAGAGCATATGTTAGCATCAAATAAAACTAATCAAAAGAAAAGTCTCGCAATAATCTTTCGAATAGCATTACTACTCGCACTATCTATAATATTTCCTGCATTGGGTTATCATTATGCCGAAAAAAATAACCGACCTACACTAGACTCATTAAATCAAGAGTGCAAAATGAATGAAGCTATCATATCTCAAATCAATTACCTATATAATATAGCCCTAAAAAGTGAAAATATCAACATTAACAAAGTCAAAGTAGCCAATCGAGAGCTCCACAAAACTCAAAACCTGACAGAATTAAACAAACAATACGACTTATTTATGATATTATCCGAAGTCCATTGTTGGAGTTGTATTTTTGAAAGCATACAAGAAGCTAGAAGTTTTTCTGACCTAAAAATTGGCTTCCTACTCCATTCTCACTCAGAAGAGACTTCAGAAGCACTTATTCTACAATCTAAAATACCGACTTCTAATATTTACATCATATCCGACTTACCTAATTTACCTGTTGATGAGATATTAACACCTTATTTCTTTCAACTCAATGACCGAGGAAGAACTAAAAACGTCTTTGTTCCTATAAAAGGCCAACAACAGAGAACAAAAATTTTTCTTGAGACCCTTACCGAAATAAAACTATCAACTTTATACTAATCCTAAAATGTGTTCACCATGAAAAGAAAGTTTCTAATGTTCACAGCCTTTGCACCCTATTACTCGGTGGGGTAGCATGTGGTAACGATGAACTTGTGGAGAAAACGCCACTGCAATCTGGCTACGCCCAACTTGACAGCTACTTTGAAACAGCCAATTTCAAAATGCTAGCAGCTAAGAATGGTCTTTCAGACATTGCCATCGAAAGCAAGAACGTTAAAAAAGAAGACTACCCTGCAAAGGCTGTCTCTGTGTAAACCATGCCTCTACAAAAAGAAGGTAAATTTATTGGTAACCTTTGCGTTGTATTCACTACCACGCAAACCACCCCCGAAGTACTCTTTGAAGATTGGCGACAAGCCTCTCAGAAAAGAGAAGTCATTGTAACGACCTTAGGGGGATAGTACATCTCAACTTTATCAATAATGCGCGAGAAGAACCACTATGGCATTAAGATTACTCGAACATCAGATGATGATGTAACGGGGGCTAGCTTACTGAAAGCCCATAGACCCAAGGAGAGTTACCGAGGATGTGTAGCAAGGGTTTATCGTAGTGCCAAAGAAGCCTGCGAAAAGAACAACAGATGCAAATTCTTATGTGACTTTTCAGACATGGCAGGAGCCAACTCTTGCACTGCCGCAATGATGTTAGCTGCTGCCGTTACTTGTGCAGGAACTACTGGTTCAGAACGAGAATAGAATAGAGTAAAATATGAAAGCAACAAAAGTAAAAATGGCATTGACCACCTTACTTGGTCTCGTCTTGCCCTTTGGAAACATTTGGGGGCCTTTCTTAGTGACTGCTCCTGACGCTACGGCTAGGGCCTATCGTAAAAAACTTGTCATTGCAGGCGTAGTGGTAACGCTTTTGGGGCTCATCATCAGCCTAGCCATAGGCGTACCACAATGGGTGGCACAAATACAGCTATTAGAGCAAGGTGACACCACGATTAGCGATGGCGTAATCAACAGCTTGATAGCACAGATAGTCATCAGCAATGGTTTAATCCTAGCAGTAGCACTTGGTGCTGCTGGCTACCAACTCACTAGTAGCCCACAAATAAGCGTTGCGCCATAGCTGCAACACACGACACACAATGGCCACCCTCGCACGACAAAACAATACACGTGTAAGGGTGGCTGCTGTATATTCGGTCTTTAATAGGTCATAAAAAACAAGTGGGGGGGTGTGCATTCGTTTTTTTGATGTAACTTTGTGCATCAAGTTTTAGCCTAGCCATACGCTATAATGACATAACATGGCTCGTTAGCCTTTTACGATGAAGTTGTTTTATTACCTTTTACTTTTGGCTGCACTAGTAGCCTGCGCCACACCCGACAAACACATGCGGCGTGGCGATGCGCATGCTGCATTGGGCGAATATGACGAGGCGGCCTACTATTACCGCCGCGCCTATGCGACCTACCCTGCTAAGCAACGTGCAAAGCGTGGCGAAGTGGCCGTGCGCATGGGCAACATGTATATGCGCTTGCGCTATGCACAGCGTGCAGTAGGCAGCTACGAGCGTGCTACACACTACCAGGCCACAGACAGCACACTGGCCAACAAGTTAGGCTTTGCTCAGCTGCTAGCAGGCAATATAGAGGGTGCTAAGCGGACCTTTCAAATGCGCCTTGACAGTATGCCTCATGATGCCGAAGCCCTCCGTGGCCTATCGTCTGCCCTTTTAGCCGAGCGTAGCAAAGGCATACACACACGCTACACTATTTATAGCAACCAGCCGTTCAATAGTCGGCGTTCGGACTATGCCCCTGCGTTGCTTGGTGAGAGCGGAGACCAACTCTACTTTACCTCTACACGCCAGCAAGCCATGGGCGATGATGAGAGTCGCATCACGGGAACAAAGTATGCCGACATCTTCGTTGTACACAAAGACGAAAAAGGGCAGTGGCGACAGCCCGAGCCTGTGGCTAGCATCAATACTCCTTTTGACGAAGGTACACCAGCATTTAGTAGCGATGGCCGTACGATGTATCTCACCGTATGTCCATGGGACGCATTGGCACCACGTGGTGCCGAAATTCACGCTGCACAACGCAGCGATGCCGCATGGAGCAAGCCACAAAAAGTCATCATCAGTCGCGACACCATCAGCAGCTATGCCCACCCTGCTCCCTCTCCCGATGGACAATGGCTCTACTTTACGAGCGACTTACCAGGGGGATATGGTGGTTTTGACCTTTGGCGAGCACGTCTTTTAGGTGGCGAAGTTACCACAATAGAAAACCTAGGTAAAGATATCAACACCTCGGGCGATGAATTATTCCCTAGCTTTAAGCCCGATGGCACACTCTACTTTTCGAGCGATGGGCGTATAGGCATGGGGGGACTTGACCTCTATCGCGCCACACACGACAGCCTCACACAGCGGTGGGCAGTGCTCCCATTACCCACACCGATGAACTCTACGGGCGACGACTTTGGCATAACCTTCGAGCCCAAACACCACCGTGGCTATTTTAGCAGCAATCGTAGTGGTGGCCGTGGGTGGGACAAAATTTATGCTTTTTCATTTGCCGAAGTAACGCAGACCATCAAAGGGTGGGTGTACGAGCAAGACGGCTACGAGCTACCTCACGCCCTCGTATATCTCGTGGGCAACGATGGTACCAACCTGCAAATCACACCACGCCAAGATGGCTCATTCACACAAGAGGTACAGCCAGGTGTTAGCTACGTGATGCTAGCCACTTGCGAGGGTTTTTTGAACTATAAGCAAGAAATTAGCATTGATACAGCCAGCACGAGCCAAGAGCATGTGCTGCAATTTCCTCTACCCTCGCTCAATATTCCAGTACTAGTGCGCAACGTATTTTATGAGTTTGACCGCGCCACACTTACCGATAGTTCACGCACTGCGCTCGACCGCTTAGCCACACTCTTAAACGAAAATCCTCACATCGCCATTGAGCTATCTGCACACACGGACAACCGTGGTACCGAGAGCTATAACCAAAGCCTCTCACAGCGACGTGCCGAGAGCGTTGTGCGCTATCTTACTGAGATTACTAAAATTGCACCAGACCGACTTACAGCCAAAGGGTATGGTAAGACAGCCCCCAAAGTCGTAACAAAAAAGCTAGCCGAGCAGCTTCCCTTCCTGACCACAGGAGATACACTCACTAGTATCAAGATAGCCACACTTACCCCCGAACAACAAGAGTTGTGCCACGCCCTCAACCGACGCACCGAATTTCGCGTACTACGTACCACTTATGGCCTGTTTGACAAGGAAGGAAAGCTCAAAACCAATGCATTAAAGCAAGCCATAAAGCCTAGTATCGAAGCCGTAAAAACACTAGACGAAGAAGACGTTTTTGAGATAGAGTGACCCTTTTATTAGACACAGCATACGCTCTTCGAACGATTGTTCGAAGAGCGTATGCTGTGTCTAAATTCATGTAGTTATCGTCCTCCCGATAGCAAGATATAAAACTTGGGAACATAAGCTCTAAGCAGCACACCTAAACCGACCAAGGCCATTGCTATAGCTAGCGGTGAAATCAAAAAAGCAACGGTATAACCCAAAGCATTATTACCGAGGATAATGAGCATAGTCTTAAATATAATTTGCACTGCTGGTACATGAAACAAATAAATAAAAAAGGTATAACGACACATCACAGACAAACTTTTATACTTCGAAAGTATAAAGTTTGCAGGCACTATACGATCAAAAAGTTGCCAAAGTGTCACTGACCCTAAAAGCACTTCACTAATTATCAAAACAATACCGACATTGTCCTCGCAACCAAACTCCAACCCTAACAAACGACGTACAACGAATAATAGAAAGAGAAAAGGAAAGACAATTGACTTACTGAAAGATAAGAAGGGTAAGAATAAACTCCCAAATACGAAATAAAACGCACCTGATACGAAAGACAGATTAGGCACAATAAAAATCATCACTAACAGTGGGAGTAGAGACCATAATCCCAACACGCGACGTAAATAATAAAGTAAAGGAGAGCATAAGACTATAACAAGCAAATCACGCAAGAACCAAAGATGAAAAGCCCAAGGCATATTATTACGATCTACAATGAAGATCGAACGAGACAACTCTATGAAAGACAAGTCGCGAAATTGTGATGTATAGTAAATTTTATTTAGATAAGGCACAGCAAATGGTATATTTTCGACTGCCAGAAAGAATAAAGGATAAACCAAAGCACCTATCACAAAAGGGATTAACAAGGTGTTAACACGCTTATACATATTGGCTAAGACACCCTCTATATCTTTGGCTGTTTGAAAAAAGAAGTAACCTGAAATCATATAAAAGAGAGGTACAGCAACAGGGCCAAAGACTCCAACGAGCATCGTACGTAGGGCAAGAGGAACCACAAACGCCATTCCCTCTGGGAAATCTACATGCAAATAAACCACCAGTAAAATTAAAGCAAGTGAGAGTGCCCGTACCTTGTCAGACAAAGCAGAAGAAACACTAAATGCACTATGTCTACACTCAGGTAACACATAGCCTTGGGTTACTTTAAACATAACACACAAAAAGACTTTGTAGTAAAACTACAAATGTTTATCATATTACACTCTGGATACAAATCAAGCCACATAAAATTAGCATATGCAAAGTTATATATTTTTTATGACAAAGCAATTTAATCCCTACATTTCGTTTTCTGTCCCCAAGCTATACCTATTTTCCTCCAAAAATACGATCTCTTTAGATTAGATAGGGGCGACACTAGTCTTTGCTAACCAAGGATATTCACTAAACGCTAAGTTAACTCTAAATGCATTTTCTCATGTCTCACAAGGTAATAGAAAAATTTTTGTCCGAAGGCTTCAGACAAACGGCCGTAGACTGCGAGCAAAAACACGCGGTCTACGGACAAGTGTCCGAAGTTTTTGGACAAAAAACACCTGCTCGACAGACGATACATAACTCCTAGGCCTAGAGAGCATACAACGAAGAAAGAAAACAGCACCAGCAACACACAAAAAACAGCAAGAAATAAAGGCTATGCCAAGAAAAAGCCGTAACTTTGCAGTACCCATTCTATAATGTAAAATACATGCTCGACCGAGGCCGAGCTCAAAGGACACATAATCCCTATCCCTACGTTATGTTAAAACAAATCGTCAATGGCCGCATCTTGACTCCCGAAGGCTGGCTCACAGGTGGCTCGGTAGTCGTAGAAGGTACTAAAATCAAAGCAGTAGTCAACACCGAGCTACCCATAGAAGGTGCCGAAATCATTGATGCCAAAGGCCACTATGTAGTGCCCGGTGGTATCGAACTACACATTCATGGTGGTGGTGGTCGCGACTTTATGGAAGGTACAGAAGAAGCCTTCAAAGTAGCCGTAGAGACACACTTGATGTATGGCACAACTGCCATCTACCCCACACTCTCGTCTTCGACAGTACCGATGATTAAAGATGCCATCAAAACAACCGAAAAGATGATGGCCGAAGACCCTAACACGCCTATCATGGGCTTACACCTCGAAGGCCCTTACTTCAACCTCGAAATGGCTGGTGGACAAATCCCTGAAAACATTCGCTTAGCCGACCCCGCAGAATACAAAGAAATTTTAGAAAGCACCAACGTGATTAAGCGCTGGGACGCCGCACCCGAGTTGCATGGTGCACTCGAATTTGGTAAATGCTGCTGCGAGCATGGTGTATTGCCTTCAATTGCACATACCAAGGTAGACTACGATGGCGTGGTAAAAGCTTATGAGCATGGCTATACACACGTAACACACTTCTACAACGCCATGACGGGCTTTCACAAAGTGCGCGAATATAAGAAAGCTGGCTGTATCGAAGCAGTGTATGACATCGAGGATATGACGGTAGAAATGATTGCCGATAGCATTCACGTACCAACACCAATGCTACGTATGATTTACAAGTTTAAAGGTGTAGAAAACACGGCCTTGATTACCGATGCTCTCTCGTGTACAAAAACACAAAACGACTATGCTTTTGACCCACGCGTAATCATCGAAGATGGTGTATGCAAACTTGCTGACCGCTCTGCGTTGGCTGGCAGCATCGCTACAATGGATCGATTGCTACGCACTTGTGTGACAGAAGCAGGTATCCCAATGGAAGATGCTGTGCGCATGTCAAGCGAATCGCCTGCACGCATCATGGGTATCCTTGACCGCAAAGGTACCCTTGAAGCAGGCAAAGATGCCGACATCACAATGTATGACAATGATATCAACCTACGCTATGTTATGGCGATGGGCAAGGTATGGCGCGACAATATAGACCAAATAGACCCTGAGTTTGTGAGTTAATACAGGCTATTTCTCACACAGATGAGTACCTAAAACATAAAAACTCGGCAACGTTAATAACTGACATAAAGTTATTACGCGTTATGCCGAGTTTTTCTCAAAAACACCCAATAGTCAATCTCAAACGACACGATGCAAAAAAACGTAGAACAAATATTTGCCGAGAAGCTGCTGGCTGTAAAGGCTATCAAATTACAACCCACCTCACCCTTTACCTGGGCTTCGGGTTGGAAGTCTCCCATCTATTGCGATAATCGCAAGACACTCTCATTTCCTGCATTGCGCAACTTTGTAAAGACACAGCTTACACGCCTTATCATGGAGCGTTTTCCTGAGGCCGACGCCGTAGCTGGTGTAGCTACGGGAGCTATTGCCCAAGGAGCACTAGTAGCCGATGCCCTACATCTGCCTTTTGTCTATGTGCGCTCATCGGCCAAAGACCATGGCTTAGCTAACCTCATAGAAGGTGAATTGCGCCCAGGCATGAAGGTCGTAGTGGTAGAAGATCTCATATCTACTGGTGGTAGCAGTTTAAAAGCCGTAGAAGCGCTACGCGCCATAGAAGGTATTGAAGTGGTAGGCATGGTAGCAGCCTTTACCTATGGCTTTGGTGTGGCCGAAACAGCGTTTGCCCAAGCTGGTATACGCCTCGAAACACTTACGAACTATGCCACAGTTGTAGAGACAGCAGCAGCAACGGGATATATTACACCAGAGCAAATTGACACACTCAATCAATGGCGCACCGCTCCTGCCGAGTGGCAAGGATAACCCTCAAAACCAAAAAGCGACAATGGGAGTAACGACTTTTGAAAGCACAATAAAAATTGTGCCCTATGCACCCGATGTAGTGTATGCTAAACTAGCCGACCTCAATAACCTAAGCCTACTGAAAGAAGCGCTCAATAGCCCCGAATATGCTACACGTCTCGAACAAGCCGTACCTGCTGAAAAACTTGCCGAAGCACGACAAGCTATTGAAAGCATGACCTTTGACACAGATAGCGTAAATGTAGCCTCACCAATGGGTAATGTTCGCCTAACAATAGTAGACCGCGAAGCTCCTAAAATGATAAAACTTGCTGGCGAAGGTTTACCTATTGACATAAACCTTTGGATACAGCTACTACCACATGACGATGGCACAACAAGCCTCATGAAAGTAACCATAAAGGCAGACCTCAACATCTTTATTAAAGCCATGGTAAGCAAGCCACTCAAACAAGGCGTAGAGAAAATGGCCGAAATATTGGCTGCGCTACCCTATGGCGCATAGCACCGACTAGCCGACTCAATAGCTACGGAGCAATCAGCACGCCCAGTAAGTGATGTGTGCAGATTGCTCCGTAACGCCTACACACTTTTAAGCTCTATGTCTGCCCTTTATCTACACATTCCCTACTGTAAGAGTCGCTGCATCTATTGCGATTTTTATACCACAGCCTCTACGCGAGGGTACTCAGCCTTTGTTCAGGCCTTGTGTGGCGAGCTGGTGCTGCGCAGTAAGACTTGGGCAAAGACCGAGATACAGACCATCTATGTTGGTGGTGGCACGCCCTCTCAACTCAGTATTGAAGAGCTAGCACACATCTTTAAGATTATCGAAGCACACTACCAAATCAGTAACACGGCTGAAATTACCATTGAGGCAAACCCCGATGATCTTACCGAGGCCTACGTAGCAGCTATGCGCCAGCACCTCCCTGTGAACCGCATAAGTATGGGCTTGCAAACCTTTGACAACCAGTTGCTACGCTTACTCAACCGACGCCACACTGCCGAAGAAGCCGAAATGGCTGTAAAACGGCTCATGCATTACGGCTATACAAACCTAAGTATTGACCTCATCTATGGACTGCCCAATCAAACACTCGAAGCATGGCAGCACGATGTAGCACGTGCATTGTGTCTGCCAATCAAACATCTCAGTGCATACGCCCTCATCTACGAACCTGGCACACCATTGATGCGCATGAAAGCAGCAGGCAAAGTGCATGAAGCCGACGATGCATTGAGCTTAGCTATGTTTGAGCACCTCATAGATGCAACACAAGTAGCAGGTTTGCAACAATACGAAATATCCAACTTTGCTCGCGAGGGTTACCATTCACGCCATAACACGACCTATTGGCAAGGGAAACCCTATGTCGCTTGTGGCCCATCAGCCCATGGCTACGATGGTATGCATCGCTACTATAACACACCACGTTTGGCCTCGTATATCAAAGCCATGGGTGATGTTGAAGGGCAAGGACTACAACACATTGAGGTGTTAAGTATAGACGAGCAATACAACGACTTTGTACTAACACGCCTTCGTACCATGGCAGGGCTAAACACCGAGGAACTCGTAGCACAATTTGGTACAGACTACTTGGACTACGCCCTACAAGAGGCGCAAACTCACCTCCAACGCGGCCACCTCGAACACATAGGTAACGTGCTACGTCTCACGCGTAATGGCATTTTTGTGTCAGACACCATCATGGCAGACCTCATGCGTGTAGACGACTAAGACTCATGTAAGAAAACACCCCTGAGCACTTGCTATTTACAGCATTTTTGCTTAACTTTGCGATGATAACAGCACATTTTTTATAGACACTCATGAAGCAGCGAACTACTGCCATACGCTTAGCCACCCCAAAAGACTTAAACCTGCTATATCCTATTTACGACCAAGCACGTCGCTACATGGTAGCTATGGGAAACCCTAGCCAATGGGGCTTTTACTACCCCGAGCCTGCCGTGACTGATGCCGATGTAGCCACAGGCCATTGCTATGTAGTAGAAGACATTGAGGATAAAACCATCTTAGGTGTATTCGTCTACTTCAAAGGCGATTATGAGCCCTATGCCAGCATCAGCAACGGCCAATGGCTCAATGATGCACCCTATGGCGTATTACAGCGTGTAGCCTCGGCTGGCCTTGGCGGTCACTTTGCCGACATCGTGCTTAACTGGCTCACAGCCAAAGGCGAAGATATTCGCGTAGATACGCATCGCGACAATATTAACATGCGCAACGCTCTTGTGCGACATGGTTTCCGTCTATGTGGCTCAGTGACACTCGAAAATGGCGAGCAGCGCATCGCTTTCCAATGGCGCAAACCTAGTAAGCCCAAGGCCACACTTAGCCCCGAAGAGCAACTAGAAATCCTCAAAGCGGCAGCTGAACTTATCATGCACCCTAAACCCAATAAACCTAAGGCGAACAAGAACAAAACAACCAGCACAACTCATAGCGATAGCAAACCAGCTATCGTAAGCAATGGTGCACAGCCTGTATGTAGTGACACACCAGCTCCTAAGCCCATGCGTATTGCTCGTGCAATTCGTAAGCCAAAGCCAAACAGCTAAATGTTATCTGATAAGCCTCACTAAATAGTCAAGACGTACACCCTTTGTCTAGATTGATAGGGGCTATTGCCATAAGTTAAAAAGCCGTATCGCAAGGTTTTACACATGCGATACGGCTTTACATATCATCAATTGACAGGCAAGGCTTACTAGAATAGATATCCTATCTAAAACATTAAAAATGTACGTGCACTATGCCACAAAACACTTTTATTTATCATGGCATAGCACACGTTTTGTACAATTAGTATAGCTTGTCGCACTAATAGAAGCGAGTGCGACAAGTTGAGATGTAGGCTTAAATATCCTCGTTAGGCACTACAAGTTTATAGCCCTTACCATGTACATTGAGGATTTCAACCTCGGGGTCTCCTTTAAGGTGCTTACGCAGCTTGGTAACGTAAACGTCCATTGAGCGTGCATTGAAGTAACTGTCTTCGATCCAAATGCTTTTAAGGGCAAAGTCGCGTGCCAAGATTTCATTGGCATACTTGCACAAGAGCGAGAGGAGGTCGTTTTCCTTCGTTGTAAGTTTGATATTAGGCTCTCCCTCGCGAATAAGTACTTGCTTTTGTGTGTCGAATAGGAAGCTACCAATTTGGTACTTCGTCTTAGCCTTATCGCGCTTGTGGTTAACATGGCGCATAATGGCCTCAATACGCAGCGTTAGCTCTTCCATTGAGAATGGCTTAGTCACGTAATCGTCAGCCCCAATCTTAAAGCCATTGATCACATCTTCTTTCATGGTTTTAGCAGTAAGGAAAATAATGGGTATTTCCTTGTTGATTTGGCGGATTTCGGTTGCCAAAGCAAAACCATCGAGTTTGGGCATCATCACATCAAGAATACAAACATCAAATGTACCCGACATGAATGCAGACTTACCCATTTCGCCATCAGTAGCGTGGGTTACATCATAGTTTTTTACCGAGAGGTATTCGCAGAGTACGGTACCGAGGTACTCATCGTCTTCGCAAAGTAATACTTTCACTTTATCGTCCATAATTCCTAAAAAATTGGGGTCCCTAACAGAGCTAGGGAGTGGTTTTATTTTTATACTTCGGTGGTAGATGGCAACACCTTACCGACTTGGTCGAGCAAGAGGGGAAACTTGACTGTAAACGTAGTGCCTACACCAAAGGTGCTTGCCACCTCAATAGTAGCGTTGTGAGCTGCCACGATTTTCTTGACATAAGCTAGGCCTAAGCCAAAGCCTTTGACATCGTGACGATTTTTAGTACTCACACGATAGTAAGTTTCAAAGATATGTTTCAAGTCCTTGGCCTTAATGCCTATACCATTGTCTGTTATAGCGAGACAAAATAGGTCATACTCATTCCATGTTCGCACTATGAAATGTGGTTCCTCCTCAGGTTTTCGATATTTTATGGCATTATCAAGGAGATTAAACACGATATTAGTTAAGTGCGTACGATCGGCACGTATGGTAGCTTTTTTGGCCTCAATTCGCAACTCTATACTGCCCTGTAAAGCTTTATTTTGCACTTCAAAGGTACCGACCGCCTCACGGACGAGGCGGTTGAGGTCAAGAGGTTGCTTGTTGAATAAGCGCTGACCTTGTTCATAGAGCGAAAGCTCTAGTACCTTGTCTATCAAGAAGCGGAGGCGCTGTGCTTCACTACGAATGATGGCCATATTTTTTTGGACAATTCGATCTATTTGCAACATTCCTGGCTCACTCAGCATCTGCACAGCAAGATCGATAGTAGCTACGGGGGTTTTGAGCTCATGAGTCATATTGCTTACAAAGTCGCGTTTCATCTCTGACAAACGACGCTCATTCAAAGCGTAATAAATGCAACCTCCGAACGAGAGCACAAAGATAACACAAAGAATTAGCGTTACCAAAGAGTATTGGGCGTTTTGGTACAGATACTGCTCATACTCTGGGAAATGCACAACAAGCACACCACGATGCTCGCTACTAGCATTGGTAAAAAAGTCTTGACGGAAAGCGTGCTCTTGGCCTTGCTCCTCGTAATCTGGGCAGCGAAATAGCTCATCGCCTCTACCATCATAGAGACGGAGGTGAAATTTCAAGTCTACCCCCATGGCTGCAAAAGCCTGTTGTAGTTCGTAGTCAAGCTCATTAACATCAATACGCTCATTGATATGCAGCGTATTTGAACGAGCTAACAAGGCAGCGGCGGCTTCTTCTACTAAGCCATGCTGCGCAGTGTAGCGTTCGCGCAATGTATGCTTGTCGGCTTCGGTAAGCTCTACATGCCCTAGCTTCACTACACCCATATAAGGCTCGCTACCCCTGCTGAGTAATGCCAACTGCCCACCATGAGAAGTATTTAAAGACAACGTATGACGATGTGCTTGACAGCTATCTCTAACCACTTGCAACAACACATCTGATGCTTCACGCAGCTCTACATTGTGTATGACCTTGCGCATCGCATTCTTGACCGTTTGCTCAAAGTCGTGTTCTCTGGCCTTCTTGGCCTGCCAAAGATAGCTAATTTGTAAGCCTACAAGGGCAAGTGCCGTGATAGCCATAATAGCGGCCAACACCCACAGATATAACTTCTTCACAAGGGCAAATATACAATTTATATTCCTTTTAACCAAATGTGCAAAACGCTTTTTACCAACTTTTTGAGCCATCAAGGGTAAAAAAACCGTACGAGGGTGGTATTTTCTAGCCAAAAAGCCTTGTCCAATACTCAAACTTGGCCACACCAGCCTCACCATGACGAGCCAATTTATGAAGCACAGCATCTAGTGTCTTTTCTTCTCTAAGGTGTGACTTAGAATAAAACTTATCCGCCCAACATATCAACTGCTCTTCTAGAGACTCTGGCTCAAGCGTACGATCGGTAGGCAAGGGGAGCTGACGTGCCATAATCTGCTCGACAGGCAACCCCGTACCCGTATGTCTCTCGCAAACCAAAGCATGTGAGGGCAAGCCCTCACGTCGCATCAAGAGTGCACCTAGCACTCCATGTCGAATATAAGACTCAGCCCCATAGCATAAAATGCCAGGCGCATCGGTGAGGTAGATGCCTATATCATGAAGCATGCCAGCCTCGTAAACAAACGCCACGTCAATAGCCAACTCAGGGTGAGCTACCGCCGCAGCCAAAGCACGCTGTGTTACTTGCCAGCTATGCGTAACGAGCAATTGCTCTAAACGTGGAGCATGCGCATAATATTTGTGAATAATGGCTAGTGGGTCAATAGAGGCACACATTATAAATATAGTCTATTTTGCAGCAAAGTTAATGATTTCTACCAACATTCATGTACTTCGTTTGGCTACATTCTTAGAAATTTGTAAATTTGCTGTGTGCCTATGACTACCCTCACTACATGTCTAGGCTATGTGCTAGCTTAGCAATAGTATTTTCAACTAATAGATATAGACAACACTGATAACCGACAACCTCATGTTTGACGTAAAACAATGCTTGGCCGACTGTGGCGAAAAGATGGAGATGGCTGTACTCCACCTCGAAGAGACTCTCTCACACATCCGTGCTGGTAAAGCCAATGTACACATTCTTGATGCTGTGCATGTCAACGCCTATGGCTCGTCTATGCCACTAAACAACGTAGCCTCACTCACTACTCCCGACCAACGCACTATCGCTATTAAACCTTTCGACAAGTCAATGTTTGCTGCCATCGAAAAAGCCATCATTGACTCTAACGTAGGCATCATGCCAGAGAGCAATGGTGAGGTCATTCGTCTAGCTATCCCTACCTTGACCGAAGAACGTCGCCGAGACCTCACAAAACAATGTGGTCGCGAGGGAGAAACAGCTAAAATCGCAGTACGCAACATTCGTCGTGACGGCAACGATAAACTCAAAAAAGCACTAAAAGAGGGGCTCAGCGAAGACCAACAAAAAGACGCCGAAGCTGAACTGCAAAAGATACACGACAAGCGCATCAAGCAGATTGACCAGCTTTTGGCCGATAAGGAAAAAGAAATCATGACAGTGTAATCACACACATTTCTTTCGTTTGGCTAAAAAAAAGGATAAAACCACCACGACACCAGCCACTAAATCACTGCATGGCGTGGTAATACGCAGCACGGGCAACACCTACACAGTGCTAACCGATTGCGGCTGTATTGTTGCATGTAAAGTAAAAGGCAACTTTAGGCTAAAAGGTATTCGTAGCACTAACCCCGTTGCCGTGGGCGATGGCGTCACGATTACAGACACAACCGAGGCATTGGCATACATCACTGCTATTGATGAGCGACGCAATTACATCATTCGTCGTGCGTCTAACCTTTCAAAACAAAGTCACATTCTCGCAGCCAATATTGACGCTCTACTGTTACTCATAACTCCCTCATATCCAGAAACCTCAACCACCTTTATTGACCGAGTATTAGCTTCTGCAGAGGCCTATTGTATCCCTGCATTACTTGTCTTTAACAAAGTGGATCGCTATACCTCTGAAGACCGCGAATGGGTAGAAGCTATGCGCCTTACATACGAGCATATTGGCTATACATGCTACACCATCTCATGCCACACGGGCGAAGGCCTTGACATGCTAGGCCAAGCACTTGCTACCCAACATACGCTATTGGCAGGACACTCGGGAGTAGGCAAAAGCACATTCTTAAACAAGCTGGTTCCCAATGCACATGCACGTACCAATAGCATTAGCGAGGCACACGGCACAGGCATGCACACCACGACATTTAGCGAGCGATTTAGTTTGCCATGTGGTGGTTCACTCATTGATGTGCCAGGTGTAAAGGGCTTTGGATCTGTCAATATGGAGCGCAAAGAAGTGGCTCATTATTTTCGCGAAATCTTTGCTTTTTCAGCCGATTGTCGCTTTGGCGATTGCACGCACACACACGAGCCAGGCTGTGCTGTGCTACAAGCTCTTGAAGACTTGCGCCTATCTCCCACACGCTACCGCTCTTACCTAAGCATGCTCGAAGACGAAAACGACAACAAATACCGAGAGGGCTATTAAACACGCTGCCTCTTTTTGTCTACCAAGCTATCTTATAGCACACTAACTCACTGTGTATGAAGCATCTATTCATCATTTTAGCCACAACTCTTCTTACGCTTGTGGCTTGTAATAACGAAGATACCTATGCCGATCGTCTTAACCGCCAGCGCCATCAGGTAAATACCTTTCTAAAACGTGGTGCAACGGTAATAGATCATGCTACGGGAGATACCTTACTCCATGTCCCAGCAGGAATAAACGTAATTAGCGAGGTTGAGTTTCTCAAAGACACTACAACCGATGTAGCTCGCAACGAGTACGTATACCTTGAACGTATTGGGGTGTACATGCAAATCATTCGTCGCGGCCCTGGTAGCATCATCGGACAGAATGACCCTCGTACAGTCATCTGTCGATATACAGAATATAACATTGCTGGAGACTCACTTCAAACAAGCAACGTCAATGCAAGCAACGTGGCCAACCCAGACGTATTTCAAGTCGTATTACAGGCTGGCACACTTACGGCTAGCTATACCAAAGGCGTAATGCTTACAACCTATGGGCTAACCAGCGTACCATCGGGTTGGCTAGTACCACTCTCATATATTAAGCTAGGCCGACAACTTACAGAAACCGATGGCATTGCAAAAGTGCGTATCATCTTGCCACACGAGCAAGGACACAACAGAGCACGTAGTCAAGTAACCCCATTTTTCTACGAAATAAGCTATACACAAGCACCCTAGACTATTCACACGTAGTATCTTTATTTACGGCTATTTTTAGCCTTACTTACATAAGCGTCCTTGCTATCTTCTAAAACCTATAATGACCATGCACACGACAAACTATGGCAGTCCTTACCAAGACCAGCCTAATGAACAATTACACCAAAACCAGCAAGCTTTCTATCAAGGCCAGCCACAAGATAGCCATCAGCAAGCTTACCACAACGATGCCTATACACGACCTCCCATGCCTAAGAGCTATCTGGCAGAGTCTATCCTTGTAATATTCCTTTGCTGTATGCCTTTGGGGATTATTGGCCTCATCAAGGGACAAGAAGTAAGCCGTTTATACCTATCGGGACACTACGAACGTGCCCAAGAAGCTAGTAATAGTGCTAAAACTTGGCTACTTTGGGGTGTAGGGCTAGGTGCTATAGGGGGAGCTTTATACTTAATCGTATTTCTTCTTACCCTTCTATGCTAATACATGTGTTCTAAATGCTATCCACCACATGCTAGTAACTGAGCTCTAAGCCGCCATGCATCGTGCAAGATGGCAGTGGCTAGCTGCTGGTGTACTGCTAGCCATTATGGTCGTAGTCTATGGTTTGTTTGACCCTAGCCAACAAACGTGGTTTCCACGCTGTCCTTTCCTTACACTCACGGGTTGGCAATGCCTAGGGTGTGGCTCACAGCGTGCACTACACGCTGCACTTCAAGGCCATTGGGTAGACGTGTGGCACTATAATGCAGGCATATTACTCTTGCTACCTTACGTCATCGCACTCTGTATTACAGCTGTCCTACGTCCATTTTACCCAAAGCTTTATGCTATACTAAGACACTACATTATCATTCGCTCCATTATAATTCTGCTCGTATTTTGGTGGATTGGACGCAACGTATGGGGCTGGTATATGTAACATTAAGCTCCAAAAGTAAGACGCACCACCGCTTGGCCAGTGTTACAGCTACCAAGCGGTGGTGTTATATGATGGCATTAAATGGCAATACTATGGCTCTTCGCGTCGAAACCAGTAGTTATTTCGTAGGCTTTCAAAGGCTTCGGGCTGCATTTTAAGGCGTGCCGTGTCTTCACGCGGATCGTAATACCAAAGGTGATAGGCAGGCATGGAGAGGTCTATGGGAGGTGTGTTGGGCAGTGGCGGAGGAGTTATTGTAAATACTTCATTGAGACCAAAATGCAGGGCAACAGCGGTAAGAGCCATACGTGTAGCCATAGCTTTACCATCGGCCGAGTAACCTGCAATGTGGGGTGTGGCAATATGACAAGCCTCCAAAAGTGCAGGCTCAATGTGCGGCTCGTGTTCCCAAGTGTCAAGTGCTGCCAAAGGCAATTGTCCCCTCTGCAATGCCGCCAGCAAATCGGTGTTGTTCACAACCTCCCCTCGACTGGTATTTATGAGCAAGTGTAAGTGTTTAGCTTGTGCCAAACGCTCAGCCGTGATAAGATGATGGGTTGCATGAATTCCCTCCGTAGTTAGTGGTGTGTGAAGTGTTAAAACATGACAACGGGCCAATAACATGTCTAGCGATAAGAAGCTAGCAGCCTCTACCTCACCACGTGCTTGTCGTAGTGGGTCACAGCAAAGTACCTCTACCCCTAAAACACGCAAAGCTTCTACGACACGCGTACCTACATGACCTACACCTACTACTCCTACACACAGGTCTTTCATAGTCAGCAAACCATCATCGGCTAAGGCCAAGAGCACATTGCGCACATATTGTGCCACCGAGCTAGCATTGCAGCCAGGGCAATTAGCCCAACCTATACCTGCCTGCTGCATATAGGACACATCAATATGATCATGTCCGATAGTAGCCGTAGCCACAAAGCGCACACGACTTCCTTGTAGTAGTTTAGCATCACACCGCGTACGCGTCCGTACGATGAGCACATCGGCATCATGTACAGTCTCAGGTGTAATAGCCATACTTGGTAAGTAAGTGACTTCACCCAAGCGTTCAGCTTCCCCACGCATGTAGGGAATATTTTCATCAACAACGAGCCTTAACATCACAAAAGAAAATAGCCATCATTTAGCTCCATCACGTTATCCCAAAGTCACACTGCGGTGCAAGCCCTATTTTAAGGGCTTGCACCGCAGTGTAGTAATCACTCTCTTAGGCGCAGAGGAATAGTAAAATGATTTGCGCACTAATAATACGGAGAAACATCGTAAGTGGATAGACCGTGGCATAGCCTACCGAAGCGGCATCAGTATTGCCCGACTGTTGCTGTGCAAAAGCAAGGGCAGGAGGGTCTGTACAGCTACCTGCCATCAACCCCATGAGCGTAAAGTAATTAACCTTATAAATCGTACGTGCTACCAAGCCTACGATAAGCAGTGGTATTGTCGTAATTAGGAAGCCCGTCCACACATAAGTCAAGCCATCACCTTGGCTAAGTGTACTCCAAAACGTAGAGCCAGCCTCTAAGCCTACGCTAGCCAAAAAGAGGATAAGTCCCACCTCACGCAACAAGAGGTTAGCACTTGGCGTAGTATAGCTAACAATTTTGAGCTTGTAACCAAAGCGACTCAACAGTATAGCCACAATCAATGGTCCACCCGCTAGACCTAGCTTCACTGGGTTAGGGATACCTGGTATCATTATAGGTAAGCTACCCAAAATCATACCGAGCATGATACCAATGAAGATAGCACCCACATTAGGATGATCAAGGTGCTTCACCGAGTTACCAAGCATTTGTGTTGCTTGCTTAACATTAGGTTTTTCACCCACAAGCATTACCGTGTCGCCCATTTGAAGGCGTAGGTTAGGACGTGCAAATAGTTCAGTACCCGAGCGAAATACACGTGTCACACTCACATCGTAATTCTTACCTAGCCCAAGCTGTGCTAGTGTTTTGCCATCAACATTTTCTTTCGTGACAACAACACGACGCGAAATTGCAGTCTTTTCGATACTATCCCAATCCACACGTTCGGGAGCGAGCTCTCCTAAAAAGGCGATAACCCCTTCAAGATCATCTTGTGCACACACAAGGCGCACGAGGTCTCCCTCTTGCAAAATCGTCTTAGCCGTAGGCGAAGCATATGTATGGCCACGTTTAAGGTACGACAGCACAAAGCTACGACCAAGAAATTGGCTTATCTGTGCGAGTGTCTTACCATTGATATTCACATTGCGAATGACCACATCAACACGCACGGGCTGCGTAGCAGCATTAGCCTTGTTTTTGGCTAGGATAGCTGCCTCTTCATCTGAGAGGTTGATACGCAAAATCCAGCGCACAGCCAATGTGCTTAGAATGATACCCACCACACCGAGTGGATAGGCACAAGCGTAACCAGAGCTTATTTGTAAGCCGCCCATATCAATGCCTATTTCATTAAGGGTTTGCGTGGCTGCACCAAGACCAGGCGTGTTAGTCACAGCACCATAGAGCACACCTACCATCATGGGCAAATTACGTGGGTTACTCGTATCAAACACAAGGTAGTAGAGTGCTAGCATCGTCAAAATATTGAGCACCACGATGCTGATCGCCATAAGGTTGTACTTTACACCGCCCCCCTTAAAAGCAGCGAAAAAGCCAGGCCCTACCTGCAAACCAATGCAGTAGACAAACAGTATAAGGCCAAACTCCTTGGCAAAGTGCATAATTTCATGAGGTGCGGCAAAATCTACCTCAGGCATATAGACCTTATATAGGTGGCCAACGAGGATACCTGCAAAAAGCACAAAGGTAACTCCCAAAGAAATGCCGCCAAACTTGATTTTGCCGAGCCAAACACCCATCGCCACCACCAGTGCATAGATTAGCACAATGTGAGCAATGGAGTCAACATTGCTAAATAGATTGATAAACCATTCCATAAAAAGGATATGAGAGAAAATTATGAAGTTGGGAAAAAGAGTTTGCACCATACGTTTACCCCACGGCAACACAGAGCTACCGTGGGCTACCGTGGGGTAGGCGCTATCGCATGCCAAAATTACAAAAATATCTAATGATAGCCAAATAAAACCGATGCATTATACCATAGCAAAGCTATAAATATAATAAGATATAACGATGATTGTTGATGCTTGAGTCAAGAAATAAGGTAAATCATAATTTAGAGGCGATGGCCAAGCAACTCTACGACTATTTTTTGATTTTCTGTTAGATGCAATGACTGGTGCATCTTTTTTCAGCTAAACCTCTACACGCTACTAAGCACATCTTTCTTGACTGCTAGTTCTTCTGGCACAATATAGCGTTTATAATAGGCTATGAGCAAAGTCGTCAGTGGTAGAGCGATGATTAAACCTACGAAGCCAAGCAACACGCCCCAGATAGAGAGTGATAGCAAAATAACCGTAGGCGATAGCCCCATCACATGCCCCATAATACGAGGCACAAGCACCACGTCTTGTATCATTTGCACCACAGCAAAGACCACTACACATAAGCCCAAAATCATCCAAAAGTTTTCTCCCGTATCTGCGGCTTTAAGCAAAGCAAGCAATACCGTTGGCACAAAGCCCAGCATTTGCATGTAGGGCACGATATTGAGCAAACCTATAAATAGCCCCAGCGGCACGGCCAATGGCAACCCTATGATGCTAAAACCAATAGCCAGCAACACGCCCACCAACAACGCCACTAGCGCTTGACCACGAAAATAGCCATTCATGCCATCTACGACATCTTCACCAAGTGTAGCTGCAAACTTACGGTATTTTTTAGGCACCATACGTAGCCAGTTGCGGCTCATAGCATCGTAGTCTAGCAAGATAAAAAAGAGGTAAATAAGCGTAATCAGAGAAGCTAGCAGGCCAATAACCCAAGAGGCTGTTTGACTCACCACCTGCCACAAGCCATTAACCCCTTGCTGCACCCATTCGTGCCATTTAGCATCAGCAAAAACACTTTTAAGCACCTTAGGGTCTACATTACGCTGCACGAAGTGTTGCACAGCCTCGGGGATAGTACTATTAGTCGTACCACTATACAGATAGCGCTCGGCCAGCTGTCGTACGAGTTCAAGCTCCGCCATAATCGGGGGGATATAAAGTGCCGTGATACCTACAATCACACCGATAAGCAAGATAAAGGTAATCAACACACATAGCACACGGCTACGTAAACGCAAGCGATATTGCATAAACTCTACCAGTGGATTAAGCATATAGGCCGCAATACACGCCACAAAAAATGGCAGCAGCACACTACTCAAAACATTCAGCAACACTAATAGACCTATCAGCATCAAAGCCATACCCACCCAACGGATAAAACGATCAAACGTAATCTCTCTCTTCATATAAAGTTCAGACTTAATAGATTAAAACAGAGCCACACATGCCAAGTAGCAAAGTGGCCGTTTTACAACTATGCAAACATAGCAAAAAAAGCCGAGATATACAAACAAGCACACTATTTTCGTATACAAAAAAGTCTATTACACCAGCAAAAACACCTCAAAACATCTTTTCGATGCGTTTTTTAGCTAGGAAAGGCTTGGCTGCTGCACTTTTTTCTATAAATTTGCATTATGGCAATGCTCTATGTTATCCCCACACCTGTGGGCAATTTAGAAGATATGACGCTCCGCGCAATCCGCTTGCTTGGCGAGGTCGATGTTGTGCTGGCCGAGGACACACGCACCTCTGGCCTACTGCTCAAACACTTTGGCATCGCTGTGGGTAAGTTGCAGTCACATCATAAGTTCAACGAGCACCACACCTGTCACGCCTTAGCTCAGCGTATGGCCGCAGGCGAAACGATGGCACTTATCAGTGATGCAGGCACACCTGCCATTAGTGACCCTGGCTTTATGCTCGTACAAGCATGTTTAGAAGCAGGAGTCGAGGTACAATGTCTCCCAGGAGCTACCGCTTTTGTACCTGCCTTAGTGTCTTCGGGTCTACCTTGTGACCGCTTCGCGTTTGAAGGCTTTCTCCCACAAAAGAAAGGCCGCACCGCCAAGCTAGAGAGCCTTGCTAGCGAGTCGCGCACCATGGTGTTTTATGAGTCACCACATCGTATATTACGCACATTAGCCGAGATGGCCGAGGCTTGGGGACACACACGCCCTTGTGCTGCCATGCGTGAGCTCTCAAAGTTCCACGAGCAAGCCATACGAGGCACCCTAGCCCAAGTGCAGGCACATTTCGAGCAACATGAGCCACGCGGTGAGTTTGTACTCGTGGTCGGCGGCTACACCCCAGACAAAGCTACCCTCAAAGCCCAAAATCAAGCCCAAAAGCATACACCACAGCATGACACAGCGCCCGATGCGCTACCACCTCTAAGCAAATACGCACGCAAACAAGCTCGCTTGGCTCAAACGAGTGAACCTACCTAACACAACTATAACACCACACGTTTTTATATCACTCCTCAACATGCTGCGCTAGCGACACACGCCAAGCACAGCCTATTTGAAACAAAACACACTACCGAACATGAAAAAAATGTTTTTTGCCCTCCTCGCTTTGGGCATGCTCACCGCTTGTGACACCAAAAAGACCGACCCACGCGACACTCAAATAGATTCCTTAGGTCGTGTCCTCAGCCAGCAAGAGCAAGAGATGACCGATATGATGACGCTATTGAGCGATATCCAAACCGGCTTTAACGAAATCAATGAAGCCGAAGGGCGCATCAACCTCAGCAAAGCCAATCCCGAGGCCAACGCTAAGGCGCAGATACAAGAAAACCTGCAATTCATACAAGAAACCATGGCCAAAAACCGCGAGCGTATCCAGCAGCTACAAGCACAGGTCAAAAGCGGCAAAGCCAAAGGCAACAAACTCCAAGCTGCACTCGACAATCTCACACTGCAATACGAAACCAAACTCGCAGAAATACAAGCGCTACAAGCTGAGCTCGAGCGTAAAAACCTACACATCGCCGAGCAGAGTAAGCGTATTGAGGCACTCAATACCGACGTACAAAACCTCAATACCAACGTTAGCGATCTGACCAACGAAAACAAGCAACAGAGCAACACCATTTCTAACCAAGACCGCGAGCTAAACACAGCTTGGTATGTCTTTGGTACCAAGAAAGAACTCAAAGAGCAAGGCATACTGCAAAGTGGCGAGGTACTTCAAAGTGCCAACTACAACAAAGACTACTTCACGCGCATTGACATTCGTCGCGATAAAACCATCAAGCTCTATGCACGCCATGCCGAGCTACTCACCACACATCCTGCCGACAGCTACACCTGGGAGGTAGATGCCAACAAAGAAAAAACACTACAAATTAC
This sequence comes from Bacteroidales bacterium, assembly GCA_030528715.1. GTDB lineage: Bacteria > Bacteroidota > Bacteroidia > Bacteroidales > Bacteroidaceae > Alloprevotella. Next base: position 36,116 of record JAUMYJ010000005.1, read on the forward strand.
CAACCCACAGCGTTTTTGGAGCGTAAGCAAATACCTCGTCATTCGCGTTAAGTAACCTGTTGCCCAAGCCTATGCTACCCACTTCTACCCCACCGCCCCACACATGGGCCATAACGGGAGGCATCGGCAGTGGCAAGACTACGGTGTGCAGCCTCATACGTGAGCTGTACACCGTACCTATCTTCTACTGCGACGATGAAGCTAAACACATCATACGCACCCACCCTCACGTAAAAGCCGAACTTACCCAACTCATTGGACCCGAGCTCTACGATGCTAGGGGACAGCTACGCAAAAGTGTCATGGCCACCTACCTTACTGCCAGCACGACACAAGCCTCACAAGTCAATGCCATCGTTCACCCACGTGTAGCCGAGGCATGGCAAGCCTTTTGTGTCAATAAGCCCGTAGCAATCATGGAGTGTGCCTTACTCTTCGAGAGCGGCTTTGACCACCTTGTACAGCACACCATTGCTGTGGTATGTGAGCGCGAAGAGCGCATCCGTCGTGTCATGCAGCGCGACCACATCGAGCGTGCCACCGTCTTACGTTGGCTCTCGCTACAATGGCCAGACGAGCAAGTACGCGCCAAAGCACACCACCTCATCGACACGACTTCGGGGCAACGCGAAGCACACATCGCCCAAATACAAGCCATCTTTGGCAAGCTGCCACATCAAGCCCAATAGCCCCACGACACCACAGCTCTAAGACACTCGACTCACGTGTAGGCTAGGCTCCTCCCCCTCAACACGCACTTCCACCCCTGCTAGCCATAAGCATGCAGAGGCGGAAGTGCGTGTTGTAAGCGTCTAGTACTTGCGCATACAAACAAGATGTAGCCATCGGCAGCCACTTGCCTGTTTGAGTGCTAGCCATAGCTAATCTGCCTGCCAAATGGTGTACCTACGTCCGCCAATGAGCGTGTAGCCAATACGATTGTTGGGGGTGTCTTGCCAGTGGCGCAATTCGCGCAAGGCTGTGCTAAGCGAGAGGTGGGTTAAGGCAGCGTAAGTCGCTACGGAGATTGTGGCGTGCTTGCGCAGATAGGTTTGCAGCAGTGCCAAGCGTGCGCTAGCTGACATGTGGCGTGTGCTAGGCACTACCACACCACGCTGACGCTTGGCCACTTGATGAAAAGACGTGTTGGCAGCTATCAGCAAAGGACGCGATGGGGCAAACGTGATGCGCCCTACCTCAAAGCCCGAGGCATTGTGCTGCGCGCCTTCGCTTTCGATAGCAGCACACTGCACACGAGCACGCAGCGAGCCAAGCTCACCAAGACTCACGGTATGCCCACGGCCAAGCTCACGCCCTACGACCTCACTAAGGGCTGAAAGACAGGCTTTGACATCGTGCGTGCTGAGTGCACACGTATCTGCCACCTGCTGTGCAATGGTGTCTAGCGTGGCGCGGCCACGGTGTTTAAAGTCGGGGTAGCGTTTGCCTGCCGACAGAGGTGTAGCAGCAGACATCTCGCGCATAATAATCGTAGTCATACGTAATGTGTGTTTAATTATGAATTAGATAAAAAAGCCCAAATGGCCAAAGCTAATGCAAAGATACAACACGAAAAGCCCGAAATCCAAATTTTCACACCATTTTTTGCCTATTTCAGGGCAAAAAACAACTTCATCGCGATGACGCACACACACCACTACGATGGCGCAGATGCTCCACCACGATGAAGCACACACACCATCGCGACGCATCGGTTTTTTAGGTTAAGCCAAGCGCAAAACACAAGCATCTTAAGCCATCACAGCTCTCAAACGAGAGCCCCACTATACCCTTTAGGGCTACACACCTCGGTCGAGGGTATAGCCCTAAGGGGATAAGTTAGACTAAGTATGCCTAAGTGTGACTTAGCCGTTAGCGTGCGTTGACCTGCGTCTTTTGGCCATTGATGATGTAAACACCCGTACCAAGCACCTCACGTTTGGTACCGAGGTAGCGGCCGTTGAGGTCGTAGATGTGCGTAGCCTCGGGGCTGTCGCCATCGCTCAGCGCAATGTGCTTGATGCTTGTAACTCCCTCAATGTGGCTAGATAGCGCAGAGGGGTAGGTCGTAGTATTGGAGTTAGAGGCGTTGTAAATATAGCCGGAGAGGTAACACCATGGCTCTGTATCGCTTGCTTTTACAGGCAGCCATTGGCCATTGGCTTGCAGGCGATAGGCGCGCGCGGACTCAGCATCGGCTTTCGTATGGATAACCCTATCATTACTCCCTGAAAGTCCCCAATTACCACCAAAACTATAACTATGATAACGTAAATGATGCACCTTTGTGTTGCCCATTGTGTTGCCTAGCATAGCACCACTAGCCACACGTACTAGATAGGGTTTGTAAGGCTCTAACACCTTAGCTTCCGAACGTTTGAAGTAGATGGTGTTTTCGCTTATACTTATCTGCTCTGGCTCATAGGCTTCTACCTCGGGCGTAAGTGTCCACGCATAGGGCAGCGTAATCATGTTGAGCGGACGCTTCCAAAAACTTTCAGACAAGAGCGTGATTTTTTTGGCTGTAAAGTCCAAACTAGGTTGCACTGGGCGGTAAGGGTCAAGCTGATACTCGTCACACACGGCCTCTCCTGCTTCCATATACACCACATTGGGCGTAGCGTTTTGCACTAGGTTATCTGTCAGGGTAGGCACGTATTTGAGGGCAGAGGCTGGGACAGCCTCTACAAACGCTTCTATCACTTCGTCCGTATAGCCAGTGCAATGCATCAGTACCAAGCTAGCCATTCTCGAAGTGCCTTCTAAACAACTAGCATAGTTTTTTAGCTTACTCAGGTTCATACCCCCAAAATCAAGCTGAAGCAGCCTCCGACACTCTTTAAAAGCCTCTTTCATATCAACTTGCCCTTCGGGAACAAATTCAGTTGGGAAACCAACCTCTGTCAACTGGCTACAGTATGCAAACATATTATTCATGTCAGTCAGTTTTGGCGCCTTTAAACTAGAAAAATCTACATAAGACAAGTTTCCACAATTAGCGAACATAGCACTCATGTCGGTCAGTTTTGGCGCCTCTAAACTAGAAAGATCTAAATAAGACAAGCTTTTACAATTAACGAACATAGCACTCATGTCGGTCAGTTTTGGCACCTCTAAACTAGGAAGATCCAAACCGGTTAAGCTGAAGCAAGCGTAAAACATACGAGACATATTAGTTACCTCATTCAGGTTGAAACTCGTAACGTCTAACGATTTCAAGCTTATGCAATTCCCAAACATCAAAGACATATCGGTAACTTTCGTAGTGTTAAGGTGTTCTAGCCCCACGATACTCCTAGCCAATGTAAAGCCCTTAAACAAACCAGCCAATGAAGTAGGCTCTGCCTCGCGCATACTCTCGTCTACACGCAGGTAGTGCGTACCTTTACGCATCGTCTCTGAAGCGTCTTTCGTAGGGTTGTACACTTCGCTCTCCACGTCATCATCAACGGGTACAAAAGGAGTGTACATCAGTGTCGTAGTGCTATCTTTTGCCGAGAATACACGATAGATGCGACTTTTAATAATAAGCTGCGCGTGTGCCATTTGAAGCATGGTCAGCAGCGCAATAAACAATGTGAGTAGCTTGTGTCTCATAACATAGCATTTTAGAAATTACCTATGGCTCAAAGGTAAGGGGTGTGAGTGTATTAGAGAGAGCAGTAGAGCGCAGAGGGCGAGAGCCATACAGACGGCAGTGCATCTCGTGGCCAAGGGCATAGGTTTCGTGCGAGCCACAGCAGAAGGCGTCAAAAATCACCTCCCTACGGACTATTGGCAGCCTACACAACGTGAAGACTACATCACAAAGTTAAGCATTTTCACCCCCCCATCTATTAATAATTGTAAAAAAACACATGGCCGTATAAAAAATAGGAATTTCCCTAACAGCATAGGCTTATCCACACGCTCCCTTGCAAAACACTCGGCACACACTACGACAAAAATCAGTGCGTGCGCCTGACGCATGAGTCCTGGGGCATAAACGCACGCGCTAGAATAACCCCCAGCGTAGCAAAGGAATAGGCCAAGACTACTTGCCAAGCCGAGGGCGTAAGCGCGAGTGTGCTGTGTGGCCATGTGGCGATGGTAGAGAGGGCATTATTGAAGCAAAGAATAGTACTTTCGAAGGCGTAAGCTAAGGCCTCTACCATGGGAGCATAAGGCACTACTAGCGTAGCAAAGCCTAGTGTAAGCATGAGTGGTACAAGTAGTGCCACCAGGAGGTTAGTTATCAGAAAATAGCTCGGTAACGCATGAAAATGATAGGCTAGGAGTGGCGCGACAGCTAGCTGAGCACAGGCACTCACAGCAAGTGCGTCAAACAACCAACGCACGACAGGCCAGCGTGGACGTAGTGGACGCAGCAAAGGATAACCTACGAGGATACCCAGCACAGCCATAAACGACAACTGAAAGCCCACATCGGCCACGGCCGAAGGCCACAACAGCAACACCACAACAGCTGCCCAACCAAGGTTATTGAGCGAAAGGCCATCTTCCATACGCCAACGCGCCAGCGTCATTAGGCTAAACATCAGCACGCTACGCACCACCGAAATAGGAAACCCCACAAGCCATGCATAACCCCAGAGGCAAGCTAACGCGACAAAGAGCATGCCACGCTTGCCACCACGACTCAAAGGTAAAAGTGCGAGCAATCCCATAACCACTGCGTAAAGTATGCCAAGATGTAAGCCCGACAGAGCCAAAACATGACTGGCTCCCGCAGTCGCATAGAGCTGCTTCAAGCGAGGGGTAAGTAGAGTACGCTCACCTAGCGTGATGCTTTGAGCTATGGCTAGGGCAGTAGTATCGCGCAACAGCGTAGCGTAGCGCGCAGCAAGCCTAGCACGCCACTCCATAGCTACAAGGCGCAAACGGGCTGTTTGTGCTAAGTAAGCATAGAGCCGTTGCGCAGTGGTATCGGGCAGTACATACCAAGCGTGTGCTGGCGCAAAGCCCATGGCTACGATGCCTTGCCGACGCTGCCAAGCTGCAAATACTTGCTGAGTACTATCGGTGCTGTATAGCTTATTTTCGCGCCAACGCGTTGAGACTACCATAGCTTGACCAAGCTTAGGGAGTGTGACACTATCGCCTTGCAGCCATACACTAACCTGCCGCCCCACAGCGATTGGCAGCACGCTATCGGCTACTAGGGTGAGCGTGACACGGGCTGTTGTATCGGTGTGTCGTGGAATATCGGTCACAATACCCACAAGTGTTTGTGGCGTATGAGGGATAGCTACGCGATCGGCTTGCTGCCAAAGTGCACTTACCCATAAGCCCAGCACACTCCACCACATCGAAACGCCCCAAGCAAAGCTACGCGAAGCGTGCCTTACTTGGGGAGCAAATGCAACATAAACGAGGCCTACCAATAGCAACATAGAGGCCATAAACAGAGGCACTACACGTAATACATAGCCATAACACAGCAAGGAATAGCCACCAGCACAGCCCAACGCTAACGCAAGGGCAAAGCCAAGGGCTGGATATTGCTGCCAAGGTATGGCAAGTCTAGCACGAAGAAGCATAAAGCTAGCCATAGCAACAAGACGCTAGACACTCTGTGTGTGAGCTACAAAAGAGAGCTACCCTTTGAGCGCAACAATTTCGGCCGCAGGATCGGGTG
>JAUMYJ010000005.1:41763-70263 GCA_030528715.1 Bacteroidales bacterium
CACTACCAGCTACTAAAACATCGGCACCAGCAGCTACAAGACGAGCTGCCGTTTCGCGATTGACACCACCATCAACCTCTATCAGCGCTCGGCTACCAGTACTATCAATCAACGTGCGCAAACGGCGAACTTTGTCTATGGTAGTCTCTATAAAAGCCTGACCACCAAAACCAGGATTGACCGACATGAGCAGCACGAGGTCTACCTCAGTGATCATTTCTTCGATTGTTGTAAGAGGCGTATGCGGATTGAGCACAACGCCTGCCATCATGCCAGCAGCCTTAATCTGCTGAACAACACGATGCAAGTGTGTACAAGCCTCAACATGTACACTCATAACCTTAGCCCCAAGAGCCTTTACCTCGGGAATAAACTTCTCGGGCTGTACAATCATGAGGTGTACGTCAAGTGGCTTGGTTGCGTGCTTGGCCATAGCTTGCATCACGGGAAAGCCAAACGAAATGTTAGGTACGAAAACACCATCCATCACATCAAGATGATACCAATCGGCCTGAGAGGCATTGAGCATATTTAGATCGCGTTCGAGATTGGCAAAGTCGGCCGCGAGCAGCGAAGGGGCTATGAGAGGCTGTTTGTGTTGTGGCATGAGTAAAGTCGTCTAGATTTTATGGTAAGTATACGTCTATTCTATTGAACACTGCAAAGATACAGCGGTTTTTCGTACCTACCAAAGAATTAAACCACAAAAGCACATATAAGGCTCTATATGCCCAAACGCAGTTATATCCATTAAGCCTATGGAGGTATTATTTCGTATTAACAACGCAGTAATACATACGACAGACCCACAAAACATTAAGAAATGGCACTACCATCATACGATAGCACACAAAGCTACCTTAAAACTAATGTTGTAACACCCTTTTAGCGTTATTTATAGATTAATATCGGCAGAATTGCGTAATTTTGCGACATGTTTTTATCACGTTTTATACCTATACAGCGAACAAATGAAAGTAGCTATTGTTGGCGCCAGTGGTGCCGTGGGTCAAGAGTTCTTGCGTGTGCTTGAAGAGCGCAACTTCCCCCTTGACGAACTCGTATTGTTTGGTTCTGAACGCAGTGCGGGCAGCACTTACACCTTTAAGGGTCAGGAGCTGACGGTACAGCAGCTCAAACATGGTGATGACTTCAAAGGGGTAGATATAGCCTTTACCTCGGCTGGTGCTAGCATCTCTAAGGAATTTGCCGACGATATCACGCGCCATGGTGCTGTGATGATTGACAATTCGAGTGCTTTCCGCATGGATACCGATGTGCCACTCGTAGTGCCCGAATGTAACGCAGCAGATGCACTCAACCGCCCACGTGGCATCATTGCCAACCCCAACTGCACCACCATCATGATGGTAGTAGCACTACAACCACTAGAAGAAATAAGCCATATCAAGCGCATTCACGTAAGCTCATACCAAGCAGCAAGCGGTGCAGGAGCAGCAGCTATGGCTGAGCTTGAAGAACAACATCGCCAAATAGCCAATGGCCAAACGCCCACAGTGAGCAAATTTCCTCATCAGCTAGCCTACAACGTTATTCCGCAAGTAGACGTATTCCTTGACAACGACTACACGAAAGAGGAAATGAAGATGTACTACGAGACACAAAAAATCATGCACAGCGATGTGCAAGTTTCGGCCACTTGTGTGCGCGTACCTAGCCTTCGCTCACATGCCGAAGCAGTGTGGATAGAGACCGAAACACCCATCTCACCCGAGGCAGCTCGTGCTGCCATAGCCGCTGGTCAAGGCCTCACGCTACAAGATAATCCCGCAGAAAAGAGCTACCCTATGCCACTGCATCTTGCTGGCTGCGATGACGTGTACGTAGGTCGCATTCGCAAAGACTTAGCCAACCCTAACGGGCTGACCTTTTGGCTCGTAAGCGACCAAATCAAAAAAGGAGCTGCACTCAATGCGGTGCAAATAGCCGAATATCTCATCAAGGTAGGTAACGTGAAGTAATCCCATGCTCTACCATTCCTACAACAAAAGCGGCTGTATCAAACAATAAGGTTTTGATACAGCCGCTTAACTTGTTAGGTCAAGGAAGTAGGGTCTATTCCTTCACCGTTTCGTTGCTGTCTACCGTGTCAATTACACGGAGCTTACCAGTGCTTGTGATGTATTGTACAGTCACATTGTTGGCAGGCACGTTGTGTGGCTCAGCAACGCTGAATTGTAGCGTGTCGCTACCAGCATTTACAGCCTCGATAGGCGTTTCAGTCGTGAGCTTGCTACCTACTTCTGCAAAACGCGTTTCACCCAAGAGCTGTTTGAGTGGTTCTGCAATCACGGGGTTAGTTGTGATGTTGAGGTCAGCGAGAGGGTACTTACCAACGTTTCCGCTAAAAAACGCACCTAGTGCAGCTTGCTCTACACTAGGTTGAGCTTGCTCAGTAGTAGTTTGTGGAACCTCAGCAGCTGCTTGGTTCTTCTTGTCGCAGCTAGTGAATGCGAAAGCAGCTACGAGGGCTGCTGCCATGAAAACTGTTTTTTTCATCTTGACTAAATTGAATATTAAAATTACTATGTATGATAAAACTTATTCGGTCGTGACCTCGCCATGCCAGCCTAAGATACCGCCATCAAGGTGCACTACTTGTGTATAGCCCATACTGCGCATATAGTCGAGTGCAGCTTGACTACGCGCACCACTACGACAATATAGTGCTACGGCCTGCTGCTTGCTAGGCACGAGCTGTGCGATACACTCAGAAAAGTCGGCACGTTTTACATCGCATAAGCGTGCGCTAGGCAAGTGTCCCTCAGCATACTCCTCGGGAGTGCGTACATCAATGAGGAGTACCTCTGGATTAGCGATGTATTGAGCAAAATTATATGTATCCATCTTAATGTATGTCCCCTGCATTACTGGAAGAGGTTGTGTCGGGCATAGCCTTACTCGTAGCAGGTGTAGCGATAGCCTCAAAACGGCTGCGTAGTTGGTCTGCATCTGCAAAGCCTGGCACCAGCTCGGCCTTGCCCTTAGCATCGACATAAAGCAAGGTTGGAATGCTACGAATGCCATACAAATTAGCCAAGTCGGTTTCTTTATCTACATCTACCTTATATACAGCTACACGCCCTGCATAGGCTTGTGCTACACTTTCGAGAATGGGTTTAAGCTGCTTGCAAGGGGGGCACCATGTGGCATAGAAGTCGATAACGACAGGTGCTTGATTGGTATATTGTACTTGCCCATTAGCCACTGTACCCACAATTTGAGTAAATGTAGCATAGTCCATACTTTTCACCGCCTCGGCAGTGGCTGAGGTAGCTGTACTATCAGAAGCTGCCACCGCAGGCTCCATTGGTTTTTTGCTGCAACCACTAGTAGAGAGTGCTAGTGCAGTAGCAAGAACACAAAAAGAGAAGAGTTTCATAAAATTACTTGTATGTTATTATTGGTGTGATTTTATCGAGTGTCAATCAGCTAAAAACCCAATAGGCCAATGCAGCCACGAGAATGAGCCAAGGAACACCCTTAAAGATGTTGTTAGGTGGAAGCAGAGCCCATAAAAGCAGATAGAGCCCTACCCCTGTGCCATAAAACACAGCAGCCACGATAAAAGCAAGTCTAAGCCACAGCGGACGAATGCCCACTTGCTGTCCAATACCACCACACACACCAGCTAACACGCCATTTGTACGATGTAGACCTTTATTATTTGCCATAGAATTTATTGTTTTAGTAATAGTGTACGGCTCAAAGTTACATTTTTTTTCTGAACTGACACCTTCTCAAAGCCCTAAAAACGGGCTTAAACGCCTACTTTTTTGTATTTTTGCATATTATATGCACGACTTTGGTATAGCTAAAGTTGTGACTACATAGCACAACATCACTATCTTTTTCTTACGAACTTAGCTTCTATATTATTTATGAGTGCCATCAAAGACTACGCCATACAATGTTTCAAAGACGAAGCCAAGGCTCTCCTTGACCTCATTCCGCTACTGACAGACGACTTTGAGCAGGCCGTCAATCTAATTTACAATTGCAAAGGAAAGCTCATCGTCACAGGTGTGGGTAAGTCGGGGCACATCGGTGCCAAGATAGCAGCAACACTAGCCAGTACAGGCACACCTTCGTTTTTTGTTAATCCGCTTGATGCCTACCATGGTGATTTAGGCATGTTTTCCTCAGACGACGTAGTACTTGCACTCTCACATTCTGGCTGCACCGAGGAGCTCTTGCGATTTATCCCTTTACTCTTAGAGCGCAATATACCTATTATCAGCATGACAGGCCAGTCAGAGTCTATCCTTGCACGCTATGCCACCTACCACCTCAATGTACATGTGGAGCGTGAGGCTTGCCCCCTCGGCTTAGCCCCTACTAGCTCTACTACGGCTACTTTGGCCATGGGCGATGCACTAGCAGTAGCTTTAATGCGCGTACGCCAATTTAAGGCTACGGACTTTGCACAATTTCACCCTGGTGGCAGTCTTGGCAAGAAACTGCTTTCTAAGGTAAAAGACTACATGAACACACTTGACCTGCCCGAAGTATCGCCCGAGGATAGAGTGAGCGATGCTATCTTTAAGATAAGCAGCTCTAAACAGGGCATTGCAGTAGCTACCGAACAAGGACGAGTAGTAGGTGTGATGACAGATGGCGATGTACGCCGTGCGATGCAAACGCTACGCGATAGTTTTTTTGACCTTACCGTAGGACAAATTATGAGCCGAAACCCCAAACTCGTACGTGACACCGACAAGCTAACACGTGCTGAGGATCTCATGAGACAAAATGGCGTGCACAGCTTGGCCGTAATAGATGCCAATGAACGCTTCGTGGGCGTTATTGACTACCTTACATTCATGACCACCTAAGACTTCCTACCCTATGCGCACCGTAGCTTTCGTCCCCATTCGCCTTAATAGCAAGCGCGTTGTGGGCAAGAACCTCAAACCCTTAGCAGGCCGTCCACTACTCTACCACATGCCTCACACACTCTTGCAGGTAGAGGGTATTGACGCTGTATACGTATATTGTAGTAGTGATGCCGTGGTACCGCATTTGCCTCATGGCGCACAATGGCTACCACGCCCCGAGAGTTTGGATAGTGACAGCACCCTAGGTGCCGACATTTACGATGCCTTTGTAGCTACCATACCAGCAGAAATCTATATCTTGGCTCATGCCACATCGCCCTTCCTACGTGCCAAGACCATAGCTCGCGCCTTAGCCGCGGTACAAGCAGGTACACACGACTCAGCCTTCACCGCAGAGGCCATACGCACGTTTGCCTGGTACGAAGGCCGCGCACTCAACTACGACCCTAAGCACGTCCCTCTCACGCAGTCACTCGAACCCATATACACCGAAACGAGTGGCTGCTACATATTTACTCGCGACTTGTGGCTACAAGAGCGCAGACGCATTGGCACACGCCCCTACATGGCCGTAGTAGACCGCATTGAAGGCATAGACATTGACTATCCTGATGATTTTGCCCTAGCCGAAATCATAGCAAAACAACTCTATCACCAGCCATAACAGCAAGACCCATTGTACCACACTATGATTAGTGCTAAGCCACGACATAGGCTGGGTCACACCCCATTTAGAGTGCCCACACGACATGATAAATATTGTCTGTGGTCTACAACCGTTTGTACGAAGTCCGCAGACAATAGTCCGAAGCCCTCAAACAATAGTTTGCAGTCTACAGACAAAACCTTAGCCCACATACTATTACACACGCTTAAAATGTAAGATAGCGCTCACTAGAAGCCCAAGCACATAAACCTACACTAAAATACTATGGGACCACGAAAAGCCTATGTTAAAATGAGGCTTTTCGCAAGAAATGATTATCTTTGCATTTTAGAAGAAGTGTATCTCCACAATGCCTTGACACCTCGCTCATGCACTCAAACGTAAGAGATACGCCCTAGTGAAGATTAACGCAATACTCCACAAGATGAAGATAGCATTGATAGGCCACGGCAAAATGGGACAGATGATAGAGCAAATAGCCCTAAGCCGCGGACACCAAATAGTAAGTATCATTGATGTAGACAATCAAGACGACTTCGCCAGCGAAGCCTTTGCCTCGGCTGATGTAGCCATCGAGTTTACGGCACCACACGTAGCTTGGCATAACATACAGCGCGCTTGGGCAGCTGGTGTCAAAGTTGTGTCGGGCTCTACGGGGTGGATAGCCGAGCACGAGGCCGAGGTAAACAAAGCTTGTCGAACGGGGGAAACACTGTTTTGGGCTAGCAATTTCAGCATCGGCGTAGCCATATTTCAACACATCAACCGCCAGCTCGCACACGTCATGAACCGCTATACCGACTATGCCGTGACGATGGAGGAGACACACCACATACACAAGCTAGACTCTCCCAGCGGCACAGCTATCACACTAGCCGAAACCATCATTGGCGAAATGGATCGTTTAAACCATTGGCAAGAAGGTCTAGTGACACAAGCCGATGGCTCACAAACGGGTAGCACCAAAGTGACTAACGACACGCTACGCATTGATGCCATACGTCGCGGCGAAGTGCCTGGCATACATAGCATTTGCTACGATAGCGAGGTAGATAGCATCACACTTACACACGAGGCTCACAGCCGCAGAGGTTTTGCCCTAGGTGCCGTAGTAGCAGCCGAGTTTACGGCCAGCCAACAAGGGCGACTAAGCATGAGCGACTTGCTACAATTTTAATCAAACCTAGCCACCACGACAAGACCATGGACATAAAAAATCTCTTAGGAAAAGATACCACAACACAACGCACAAATGCGATCAAGATAGCCGTCATCACACTCTTGCTCATCGCCTTTTGCTATTGGATAAGCAGCTGGTGGGGGCTGTTGGCTTGGCCTATCGTGATAGACTATTTTGTCACGCAACGCCTTATCAACTGGAATTGGTGGCGCGACCAAGAAAGCCCCATTGTGCGCGGTGTAATGAGCTGGGTAGATGCCATCGTCTTTGCTGGGGTAGCCGTCTATTTTATCAACACCTTTTTCTTTCAAAACTTTGTCATTCCCTCATCGTCGCTCGAAAAGAGCTTGCTCACAGGAGACTATCTACTTGTGAGTAAGCTGTCGTATGGGCCACGTATACCTCAAACCCCACTAACTCTACCACTCACACAGCACACTCTGCCAGGTACTGAGGCCACAAAATCATACCTCGAATGGCCACAATGGGCTTATCGCCGTGTAAAAGGTTTGGGCGAGATTAAGTCGGGAGACATCGTTGTGTTCAACTATCCCTCGGGTGATACCGTAGCCTCACGTGCACAAAATCAAGATTTCTACACGCTAGCCTATGGTATTGGCCAAGGCGTAGCACAGCAAGCTGACACCACGCGTGGTGGCTACGAGGCTGAGAACACAGCCTACCTGCATTACTATAACCTCGGGCGCCAATACATTGCTGCCAACACTACACAGTTTGGAAAAATCTTGTCGCGCCCAGTAGACCGCCGAGAGAACTACGTAAAACGCTGCGTGGGGCTGCCAGGCCAAACACTTGCCATCAAGAATGGACAAATCTACATCAATGGCCAAGCACAACAACAGCCCGAAGAAGTACAATTTGCCTATCTGGTAGACTTCGTGACTTACCCCACAGACGAGTTCATGAAGCAGCATGGCATTAGCCGAGAAGACTTGAACGTACAGCCTGACCCAATGCGCCCTAGCGTGCTCTTAATGCCACTTACAGCCAAGGTAAAACAAATACTAGAAACACGCAAAGACTTAGTAGCAAGCATAACCCCCCTACCCGAAACTTATAGTTCAGGGCGTGTCTACCCACTTAACAAAAACACAGGCTGGACAGCCGAAAACTATGGCCCTATCTACATACCTAAGAAAGGAGAAACTATCGCCATAACATTAGACAACCTACCCCTCTACGAGCGTGTCATTCGCACATACGAGGGGAATGACCTCGCAGTGCGTGATGGCAACATCTATATCAATGGTATAGCCACTACACACTATACCTTCACGATGGACTACTACTGGATGATGGGAGACAACCGAGACAACTCGGCCGATTCGCGCTTTTGGGGCTTCGTACCCGAGGACCACATCGTGGGCAAACCACTCTTTGTGTGGCTATCGCTTGACCCCGACCGCTCAATCTGGCAAGGAGGTATCCGCTGGTCGCGATTCTTCAAATGGGTAGATAACATTCGCTAACTACCATAACTACTAACGCTCAAAACACGCTGCGATGAAACGACGTCGGCACTGGACAACACGCCTTGGTGGTGCCATATTGGCCATATTGGCCATCGTGCTGCTCATCCATACCACCACGTTAACGCAAGTAAACGTAACAACCGCTAGGTTTATGCCTCACTTTCGCGCAGGCGACCACCTCTTAGTATTTCGCTGGGCTTATGGGTGGATAGTACCTTGGTCTACTACCAACGAGCCACAACGCGTTGGCAAAGGCATACCTCGCGTTGGCGACTGGGTTCTAATATATGACCCTACCGACACTACAACGAACGCTGTGAGACTACGCCCACAGATACTGGCTCAGGTCAATAACATATCGGGAGACACACTTACGATATGGCTACCCCAAGTAACAGGAGGCGACGAACAGGACAGCCTTTATACAACATGGCAAATAAGCCAAACGACAGCCAATCATCTCATTGGTCGTGTAATCTGCATCAGCTACCATACACGTCCCACAGGGGGAATAGATTGGACACGTACGTTTGCCTCACTACCTACAATCAAATAGTCCTTACGCCCATGCTCTCATACCCATGCTCTATCGTTGTAGCCTCGGCCTATCTCGCGCCTATACAATACTACGCTCACTTAATGGCAGCTAACACTATCGTAGAAGATATAGGTGAGCATTTTGTCAAGCAAAGCTACCGCACACGCTGCTACATTGCCTCTCCTCAGGGAAAGCTAGCCTTGACACTACCGATAGAACGTACAGGAGACACCTCACACACTCCGATATGTGATATTCGTCTAAGTGATCATGGGCGATGGCAACATCAGCATTGGCAGGCAATACAAACGGCCTATGAAAATACGCCATTTTTTGAGTATTATGCCGATGAGTTGCGTCCACACTACGAGTATCCAGCACGTTACTTGTGGGAATTTAATGCAAGTTTACAGACACTCATGCTTGATTGGCTCAATCTTGATATAGAAGTCACACGCAGCTATACTTATGTTGATGCCTCAACATACGATGCAATAGACCTTCGTACGCTCATTCACCCGAAAATACCTCACACGGCCGACACTTACTTTGCTTTGCAGCCTTATTATCAAGTATTTGGTCAGCATTTGAGTTTTCTCCCTAATTTAAGTATTCTAGACTTGGTCTTCAATATGGGACCCGAAGGACTCCTCGTGCTACGCGACAGTATACACTCCTCATCTTGTTAATTTCTTTGTGCTCCACCACATGTCTGTTACCTCTCTTGTACGTCCCTTTCTGCTCCGTGGCCTATCAAGCCGTATGCAAGCCTATGCTACACAAGCCGAAGCCATACAGCGACACATATTACGGCAGTTACTGCATACAGCTGCTAAAACCAGCTGGGGCAAACGTTACAACTATGCCAGCATTGACAGCTACGAAACTTATGCTAGTAGAGTGCCAGTGTCGCTCTACGACGACCTCAAAGCACTCATTGACCGCATGCGCCATGGTGAGCCAGATGTGCTATGGCCAGGCCGTGTGAAATGGTATGCTAAATCTTCGGGGACGACCAACGACAAAAGCAAATTTATTCCCGTATCAACACAAGGACTTAAAGATACGCACTACCGCGGAGGGGCAGATGTAATACGCCTTTATTTACACAACGAGCCTACGAGCCGCATGTTTGATGGACGTGGTCTTATTCTAGGAGGTAGTCATGCATCAAACTACAACATTGCAGGTAGTCTCGTAGGCGATCTTAGTGCCATCTTAATTGAAAATATCCCTTCACTAGCTAACCTCGTACGTACACCCAGCAAAACGATTGCTCTGCTAGACGACTTCGAAGTCAAGCGTGAGCGCATTGCACTTGCTGCCATCAAACAGCGTATAACCAACATCAGTGGCGTACCCTCTTGGATGCTATCAGTACTGACACGTGCACTCGAAATCAGTGGTAAAGATACGCTACGCGAGCTTTGGCCTGATTTAGAAGTATTTTTTCACGGTGGCGTAGCTTTTACACCTTACCGCGAGCAATATCGCCAAATCGCAGGTCAGCCCGACATACGCTACATGGAAACCTACAACGCTTCGGAGGGCTTCTTTGGCATTCAGAACGACCCAGCAGACCCAGCTATGCTATTGATGATAGACTATGGTGTGTTCTACGAGTTTATACCGATGAGTGGTATTGACAGCCCAACCCCTATGGTAGTGCCTCTATGGGAGGTTGAAGCGGAACGCGACTACGCTATGCTCATCACCACCTCATGTGGGCTATGGCGCTATCAGATAGGTGACACGGTACGTTTTACGAACACGCAGCCCTACAAAATTATCATTAGTGGCCGCACCAAGAGTTTTATCAATGCCTTTGGTGAAGAACTCGTTGTAGACAATGCCACACGTGGCTTGGCCGAAGCGTGCAAAGCCACTGGTGCCGTTATCAGCGAATATACAGCCGCCCCCGTTTTTATGGATACACAAGGCAAGTGTCGCCACCAGTGGGTTGTAGAGTTTAGTACACCGCCTGCTGATGCCGAACTCTTTGCTACACTCTTAGACACAGCTCTACAACGCCTCAACTCAGACTACGAGGCCAAGCGCTACAAAGACATCACACTACAACGGCTTGAGCTCATCGTAGCGCGCCCTGGGCTCTTCTTAGATTGGCTCAAAAGCCGTGGTAAGCTCGGTGGACAGCACAAGGTACCACGCTTGAGTAATAAGCGCGACATCATTGACGAAGTGCTCTTGCTCAACACGCCTCTTTCTGAATAAGCCATGCGTTTTTTTCGTTTTTTATTTGTACTCAGCACCATTGCCTTTCTTATGGCTTGTGCTAACATTGGGTCGCCCGATGGTGGCCCTTACGATGAGGACCCACCTGTTTTCATAGGCTCGTCTATACCGCTAGGAGCAGACCAGGTATCGGCCACACGCATTCGTTTACATTTCAACGAATACATTCAGCTAAAATCTGCTGCCGATCAAATTGTGATATCACCACCACAGCTCAACATGCCCGAGATTTCGGCAGCAGGGCGCGATATTACAGTCAAGCTTATTGACTCACTTCTACCCAATACTACATATACGATTGACTTTGGCGAAGCTATTACCGACAATAACGAGGGTAATCCCTTGGGGCAATTTACCTACTACTTTGCCACTGGTACACAAGTAGACACGCTCGAAGTGAGTGGCACCGTACTCGATGCTAGCAACCTCGAACCAATCAAAGGCATTTACGTAGGCCTACATAGTAACCTAAACGATACTGCCTTTACCCATCTGCCCTTTGAGCGCGTAGGTCGCACCAATGGTAGCGGACGATTTACCATTCGTGGTATAGCTCCTGGCACTTACCGCATTTTTGCACTTAAAGATGCCGATGGCGATTTTCGTTTTAGCCAAAAGAGTGAACTTATTGCCGTAGGTAGCACTATCAGCCCATCGGCAGCGCCAGCCGTGCGCACCGATACGGCTTGGGTAGACTCTGCTACCATCGACTCACTACGCTTAGTACACTACACACGCTTCATGCCCGATGACATCGTGCTACGTGCCTTTACTGAGCTCAATCCACAGCGTTACTTGAAACGCTATGAACGCCCCGATGCCTACCACTTTCAGCTCGTATTCACTACACCTACCGATACACTACCACATATTGAAGGGCTCAATTTTGACGCTACACGCCTCATCGTATCTACTACACCCAGCCACGACAGCATCATCTATTGGCTACCTGATACACTCATGGCACAGCTTGACACCCTTACATTTGCACTTACCTACTATCGTAGTAACGACAGCACGTTTGCACTCGAACATTTTACCGACACCCTTACGCTACGCCCTAAACGTACGCTTACTCAACAACACGCACCTTTTGCTAAGCGTGTAGAAGAATGGCAAAAGCGCAAGACCAAAGCTGAGCGTAAGAATGAGCCTTTTACCGAGCAGCAGCCACACCAATGGCTCGACCTAGCCCTCGCAGCACGTGGCGGAGCCCCCCCCACCGCCAACCCAACGCTAAGCTCTCCCACTCCCCTTGCTCGCATTGCGCATGAGGGGATACATCTTGTGCAGTTCATCAACGATAGCACGACCCAAACTATTCCCTTTCGTATTGACACACTATCACTCCACCGCTTGGCCATCTTTGCCGAATGGCAACCAGGCGAGCGCTATCGCTTAACGATTGACACGGCAGCCATAGCCGATATTTATGACCTAGAAAATCAAGGAGCTGAGTACAACCTCAGCTATGGCAAAGAGGAGGACTTTGGCACACTCTTTACCAACATTATTGGCGGTGACACTAGCTATGTGGTGCAGCTACTCACTGGCGACAACGTCACGGCCGAAGCACGCTGCGATGCTCGTGGTGTAGCAAGCTTTTACTACCTGTCTCCGGCTAAATACTACATGCGCCTTTTCATTGATACCAATGCCAACGACCAATGGGATACAGGCAGCTATACCACCAACAAGGCTCCCGAACAAGTGTATTACTACCCCCAAGAGTTTGAAGTAAAAGCACGCTGGGACACCGAGGAGACTTGGAACCCGACGGCTCATAGCCTTACCTCACAAAAACCAGAAGCTATCACGAAACAAAAGCCAGATAAGCGCAACGAAATAAAGCAGCGCAATGCCGAGCGTGCTGCACAGTTGCGTCAATAGGTATATGCCACATAGCCATAGTGCATAGTACATCGTAGGCCATATATTTATATGCTCATACACACACCCTCAATACTTACCCATTATGTACAGACTCCTCTCTCTCCTCATAGCACTCATGACAGTAGCCAACATATGGGCGCAATGCAACCTCACCAATACCGCCTTTAAGAGTGGCGAAGTACTAAGCTACTCACTACACTTCAACTGGAAGTTTGTGTGGGTCAATGTAGGAACAGCCACGATGAGCATCAGTAGCAGTATCTACAACGGCACACCAGCCTACCACGCCTACCTCATCACACGTGGCTCTAAAACGGCCGACAAGTATTTTATCATGCGCGACACACTCGAAAGCTACGTAGACCACCAGCTTAACCCACTCTACTATGCTAAGCGTGCCTTAGAGGGAAGCTCCTATCGTGTAGACGAGGCTTTCTATACATACAGCGGTGGAAAGACTAGTGTCAAGCTACATCACATCAACAAACATGGTCAGCACTCGTGGGCTACCAAAAGTATGAGCGAGTGCATACACGATATGCTATCAATGCTGCTACGTGCGCGCAACTTTGATGCCTCAAGCTACAAAAAAGGACAGCGCCTTGCTTTCAATATGACAGATCATACCGAAGTTGAACGACGTCATATCATCTATCGTGGCAAAGAGAAATTCACCATCGAAAATACAAACAATACCTACCGCTGCCTCGTATTCGACTATGTAGAGCAAGAGGGAGGCAAGGAAAAAACGATTGTGACCTTCTACATTACCGATGATGCCAATCATATACCCGTACGACTAGATATGCACCTCAAATTTGGCTCAGCCAAAGCCTACCTCAAAGGTATGACGGGTATACGCAACAAAATGACCTCTAGACAATAGACTTACCATAGTAAGCTATGCCTACGGCCTTACTCTCCCCTCGGGTGTGAGCAAGGCCGTAGACTATTTTGAGCTTGGTACATGAGAGTTATTGTTTGTCGTCGTCAGACTTTTGTCCGAAGACCTCCAATATTCGTCCGAAGACCTCAGACGCTTGTCCGAAGACCTCAGACAAGCTATTAACACTAGCTATTAATAGCCCCACAGCTGGGACAAACACCCTTTCCTGCGATACGCTGTCCACAATGCCCGCAGCGATAATGTGGACGAAACCATCGCAAACGCTGAAACAACGAGTGAAGTGCGTAGCCCCAATAGACCAATAGCAATAGATAGCCGATATAGATATGAGGTGTAAGTGTAAACACAGCATAGAGAGGAACGCATACGGCAACTAGCGTAAAGAGATAAACGATGGCCTCGCTCGTATAAATACGATGGCGCAAATCATCTACCATCGCTACACCCACAATCACTATCGTCCAAACTCCCGTAAGAAACATCGCTATAAGCGGTGGCTGTCCAAAAGGCGATAGCGTGGGATAGAAATAAAAATGACGCCACTGCTCGGGAGCAAACGCTTGCAAGGTGCCATAGAGTGTAGCCGTAGCTGAAAAAACAATCACAAAGAGTGTAGGATAAAACGAAGCAACATCTCGCACATGAAGGCAATACCATCGTGTACTACGGCGAGCACGCCAATAAAACACACCTAATCCTAAAGCCATCAAAGCTAACAGAATAAGCACACTAGCACTACTGAACACGTAGATAAAGCGGCTAATGGGAGCATCAGGTATAGCTCTCGTAAGCAACTGGGTTTGTGTGAGCCAGCCACGCACCAGCTGCTCATTGCCCACGTGCAGCCAAATACTATCGGGTGAGGCTAGCGTACTATCATTGAGTGGCCATTGAATATCTAACACGATAAACCGCTCTCCCTGCAATAGCGTACCACCATCGCTCGTGATAGATAGTAGTGGCTGATAAGGCGAGCCAGAGGCCAGCACTAAGCTGTCGGCTACGACCTCAAACGCATAGCCTTTGGTGTAGTGGTGACGTGTGACGAAACGTAGCGAATCAACCTCAGCGGGCGATAAGTCCCATGAGTCGGTAGGCATAGGCGCATGGCAGGCCGTAAGCAGAGCCATCACAAGCGTTAAGAGGAGGAGATATAGACGCATCATGAGTAGGTCAACTAGGAGATTGTGGTGCAGGTGCATAAACATGCATCACACATGCCTTACAATCAAAAACAAGGGGGAAAGTACGCCCGTCGGCTAAGCGTAGCGCAAGAGGTTCTTGCCATGTTGGGCGACGCTTATGGTGTGTAGGGCAGCAGTTATGGCTATAACGCAGGCAGTGCTTACAGGTCATCAAAAGTGGTGCACGATCTACAACAGGCTGCACCTCCATGGCAGGCTCAATATGCTCGGCACCATGGGTCAAGAGGTAATTGGTAGCACAGCGATTGGCTACGTTGTGTGTGTAGTCAAGATGCCCCATAGCCATGTAGGCCGTTTCGCCACGCGAGCGCGGTGCTTCTTGCTGATAGGTAGCACGGCGATGTGCAATGAGTCTCTCTATCGCCTTTCGGCGCAAAGCGGCTAGCCACGAGGAGGGTATAAACGGCTCGCTTGTGAGTGCAAGTTTTATCGTAGCCGCTTCGTAGTCGGTATCACCTAGCTTAGCTAGCTGCTTGCGAATGTTGTCGGCCTGCGGTGTACGTGCTGGGGCTTTTTCACAGGGTTCAGCGATGGTTACACTTAGGCCATTGGGCTGCGTTAAAGTGAGAGAATAGCCATCGGCTATTTCGCTCAGACAGATATCAAGGGGCAACACACGCTTGGCCGTAGGCTTAGCCATAAGTGCGGTAAAAGCGTGGTCACTATTGCGATAAAGCGCAGCACCTTGATAGAGGGCAGGCATCTCGGCTGGAAATAGCTCGCTGCCCTCAGCACGATTGACACGGAAACCTATCAGTTTGCCCTCGGGTGTCTTAAAGCATAGCCCATCGCCATTGGAAAAGGTAGCTTTGCCCTTGACTACAAAGCTTTTGCGCCTAAGCTCACGCACATGACCAACAAACTCACCCATAGCCTTTGGCGTATCAAAAGCCTCTTGACCAGCTTGACGGCCATGAAGGAAAAAGGGAGAAAAGCCACGATTAAACGATTTGTTAGGATCGGGCGTAAAGGCTAAGTGCTCTTGCCCTGTCGACAAGCGCTCAAAACGGTCGGCATGCTTAGAGATAGCTGTATCGAGTAGACGGCGGTAATGGGCAGTGATGTTCTTAACGTAAGTAATGTCTTTCAAGCGCCCTTCAATTTTGAAAGACGATACGCCTGCTAGAAGCATTTCTTCGATAGAGTTGCTGCGATTCATATCATGTAGCGAGAGGAGGTGTTTTTGAGCACGTACCACCTCTCCCTTAGCATCGACTAAGTCAAATGCCATACGACAAAACTGCGCACAATCGCCACGATTGGCCGAACGCCCCACATTGTATTGCGATGCAAAGCAGCGACCGCTATAACTCACACACACGGCACCATGCACAAAGACTTCGAGTGGTACTTCTCGAGCCTCTACAGCACAGGCTGCAATTTGCCCCAAAGTAAGCTCTCGTGCCAAGACTATTTGATTAAAGCCAGCCTCATAAAGAAAGCGTACACGCTCGGGCGTATAGGTATCCATTTGCGTAGAGGCGTGAAGTGCTATCGGGGGTAAATCGAGCTGTAAGATACCAAAGTCTTGCACGATAATCGCATCAACACCGACACGATACAAGGCATGAATAGTTTGCTCAGCTTGGGCTAGCTCGTGGTCGTAGAGAATAGTGTTGAGTGGCACATAGACACGTGCATCAAACGTATGGGCATAGTCCACCACGCGTGCTATGTCGTCAATACTATTGGCCGCAGCAGCTCGTGCACTAAATGCAGGGCCACCTATATATACCGCATCGGCACCGTGGCGAATGGCCTCGATACCGATTTCGGCATTACGCGCTGGGGCTAGAAGCTCTATCTTACGCATGTAATGAAAGGCTAGGAGGTAGGTTTTGTAAGTGCTACCCAATTGGCAAAGAACTGCTGTGCAGCGTCAATCCAATGCGTACGAATGCCTTGTGTAGGGTCATTATTAACATAATAATCGTGTGGCGGATTGACCACCTCACCTTTGCCAAGGTCGCGCTTATACTCGTTGTCAAGGGTGTAAGAGGGATATTCTAGATGCCCTGTAACAAATACACGACGACAATCTGTGCTAACCAAAATACTAAAATCGGTTGCTGCACTTGTGGCTATCACTTGGACATTAGCTGTGGTAGGAAGGTCGGCAGCAGCTACTTTGCTAAAACGGCTATGAGGCACGTAAAAAGGCTGCCCAATATTGTGCAACAAAGGGTGTTGGGGTTGCAATACTTCTTGTGCAAAGACACCCGAGAGTTTGGGTGTAAACACATAGCGTGGCATACCATAGAAATGATAACATGCGGCCTGAGCAGCCCAACAAATGTAGAGCGATGAACGCACATGAACATCTGCCCACTCCATAAATGAGACAAAGGCCTCCCAATAACGTGCGACCTCAAATGTAGGCTGCTCCAAAGGAGCCCCCGTAGCGATTACACCGTCCCACTCCTCTGCACGCAGCGCATCATCAAACGTGCGATAAAAAGCGTCCATATGTGATTGAGGCGTGTTCTTATAGGTCTGTCCTGCAAATTTTAGAGGAACAAGCTCCACCCACTCGTCTGTAGTGTGTAGGGCACGCAAAAAGTCGGTCTCAGTCTCGGCCTTAAAAGGCATAAGATTGAGCAACAAGATCCGCAATGGCTTAACACCACAGGGAGCAGTAGTGTGAAGAGTAATGCCCTCACGGCCTAGGGTATCAATGGCAGGAAGGTGTGGAGGAACTATGAGTGGCATAACAACAAGTTAGTTACCAAGAATGAATGAATGACCTACTAGACGACAACGGTAGCGAATGAGTTTTTCTCCCTCACCATCTATGACGTAGCCTGCATTGTTGAGGTCATAAAAACGATGGCAGCGTGGACAGCGCACACGCCCATAAGTGGCAAAGTCTAAGCTCTTACTAATATGCTCACGATAGCAAGTAGGGCAAGCACGATCGTAGGCTACGAGTGGCAATTCGGTCTGTCCGATAGTGGGGACATTGGAACGGCCAATAATGAAGCCACTGCCCGTAGGCGTATACCAGCCATCGTAAGCCGTAAGTGCGGTAGGAGGCACTGTAAATTGGTGTCCGGCCTGTGCTAGATACTGATAACGATTGCTTACATCGCGCCACACCATGCAATACTCACCAGAGCCATGTATCGCTGTATAGAGCGGTGGAATAGCTATAATATTAGTAAGGTGAGCACGAGCATGCAGATTGCTATACGTATGGTCGGCTGTACAGCTCAAAGACACTATACTAACAATGGCTACACACCCATATGCCCAACAAGCCTTTGTCATACAAGAGAATAAACTAGAAACTCTTGCGTAAGTTTTCTTCGACAGCGGTAAATGCCGTCTCAAAAACATGCACTTCGCCAAATGCTCCAATGCCTACAATATGGCTTTTCCCCTCGTAGTGAAAACGTGTAAGAGAGAAAAACACATAATCATCGCGCGTGATGCGCTCATTCAAGCCTTCAGAAAGGGTGCTGGCGATAAAGGTGCGTATCTTATCTCCCATTAAATCATAGAGCCCACCAACTACACCCGTATCTTTGCTGATGTATTGGTCTAGATATTCTGCTAACGCCTCCTCTGCCTCACGCTTGTGTTGGAGCTCGGTAGGATTGGTAAAATAAGCGGCTACAAGGGCTATTGCCAAAGCCACAAGAAGGGATATACTAAAAATCTTTTTCATATCTATTGTCTTTTATTTTTCACGTTTGCGTCCTGCAACAATAGCTGGTACGAGTAGTAAAAGTATGAGGAAACCCATAGCTGCAAACCCTAAGGCCTCTGTGGTGTCTACACTAGAAGGCTTAAATGTAAACACAACTTCGTGCTTACCAGCAGGCAAGCGGAGAGCACGTAGCAGGTAGTCTACACGAGCAACCTCTATGGGCTGCCCATCAACAGTAGCTTCCCAACCTGGATAATATACCTCACTAAACACTGCTACACCAGGCAAGTTACTATACGTAGTGTATCGTAACTCATTGGGCAATATGCTCGTAAGTACAATCTGTGCTGTGCTATCTATGGGTGTAGCCTCACCAAGAATAGACTTATAGCTCGTATGCGCCACGGCATCGCGTGCAGTATTTAGCGTACGCAGAGCCAGCATCTCGTCCTTGTCGCTCTCAACGTAGTTTATCTGGTGTACGAACCACGCAGCACCATTGGCATGAGGATTAGATACAGGCACTTTACCCGCTTCTGTACCAAAAATGATATACTTCGTATTGAGCATATTAAGCACAGGCCACAAGCTATCGCCTGCCACAGCTTCAAGCACACCATTAGTGGCTGTGGCCTTATCGGCTAGTGTACGCATTTCGTGTTGGATAGCGTGGTCTATCAAATCTTGATAAGCACGCAGTTTCACTGCACTATACCCACCTACACTGCGATGGAAAAAGCCCGTTTCATTTTCATTAAATGTATCGCCTGCCATATTAAGCACACGATAACCTAGCTCAGTGTCTTGTTTGATAATTTTGTCGGCATCGCTCATTTCGGGCTGATGCAAAGTAGTCACAGGCGTTTGAAAATGGCTATCATTGAGATAACGCTTATCTACCTGCCACAAGTCTACCAAGACCAATAGGGCCAATATACTACCGAGCCACACTGTGCCTAGCTTACCCTTGATATAGAGCCATAGAGCTAAGGTCGCGATGGCGATTATGAACACACTACGCCAAGCATCGGCAGAAACGATATCGGCACGCACACCCTCAACCGCAGTTATATAGTTAGGCACAGAAATACCTAACTGTGACAAGGCAGCAGCATTTTGGCTAAGGAAATCAAAAATTTGTGCTTCACCAGCAGAATATAAATTGCCCAAAAGCAAAGAAGGGCTAAATGCCATCAGGATAGCAGCACCGATAGTAAGACCTGCTGCGATATAAAGTGGGCGCAAATATTGCTTAGCTGATTCGAAAGCTGTCTCACGCTGACGCACGATTTCTACTAAGCCCAAGACCGCTACTAAGGGTAGCGTAAACTCAGCAATAACCAACGCTGAGCTTACTGCACGAAACTTATTATATAGTGGTAGTGTATGGGCTAGCAGCTCCGTAAACCACATCATATTGCTACCAAATGCCATCATAAATGAAAGTAATGTAGCAGCTAACAAAGCCCAGAGCAAGGGCTTCTTGCGCAAGATAATAACACCTAAGATGAAAAGCATTACTACGGCTGCACCTACGTACACAGGACCTGCGGTGAAAGGCTGGTTTCCCCAATAGATGTTTAAGCCAGGTGTTTGCTGTGCAAGCTGTGGAGATTGCTGCATAAGGGCTTGATAAGTGCCTTGTGCTTGCTGCATGAGACCAAAATAGTATTTGCTTTGGCTCGCCTTGCGGTCAGTCATGATACTTCCTGACGCTCCACCTTTGGCATTGGGAACGAGCAAGGTCCATAGCTCGTCAATACCATAGCTCCATTGTGTCATGTAGTCTAGAGTGAGGCCCTCACTTGGTGTGGCAGTAGTCTGAGTCACATCGTCAAGCACAAGGGCTGCTTTGCCGCGCATGGTATGCTTAGTATATTCATAAGTATGATAAAGCAAGCTTACATTACATGCTATGGCTAATACGCCAGCAGCTAGCACAGTAGCAGTAGCCTTAGACCAACGTGCCACACTCCCTTCACGAACAGCCTCTACAAGATAAGCCAATACAACAAAGCCCATCACAAAAGCAAAGTAGTAGGACATCTGTGGGTGATTGCTCACAATTTGCAAGGCTGCAAATAGACCTGTAAGTGCTCCACCTAGCAAGTATCGCCCACGATAGCATAACACTAAGCCAGCCAACGTAGGAGGAATATGAATAAGCGTTTCCAACTTCCAGATATGGCCAGCTCCTATAATGATGAGGTAATAACTCGAAAAGGCCCAAGCGACAGCACCTATTACACCTAGAATAGGACGTACACGCAAAGCACGCATCAAAATGTAGAAGCCTAACAGCAAGCCAAAAATATAGCCAGCGTATTCGGGTAAAAATAAGCGGAAAGCACGTACTACATAGCCTAGCGTTGTATTGGTGTCATAGGTAGGCATACTTTGATACGTAGGCATACCTCCAAAACTATTGTTACCCCAACGACTAAGTTCTCCTGTGGCCTCCCATTGTGCCATAACATCGGCCGTTGCTCCTATACCACCACTATGGTCGTGCCCCGTCAGCACTTGACCATTAAGCGTTGGTGTAAGAAAATAAGCCAGACCTATAATAACGAAAAAGACGATGGCAGCAAAGTCTGCCCAATAGCGCTTCAAGCAATGAGTCATGGTTCTGCAATTCTAAAGATTAGTAGCGGTAGTGCTCGGGCTTATAGGGGCCAGCAACATCTACACCGATGTATTGAGCTTGTTTTTCTGTGAGCTGTGTGAGTTTCACGCCAATACGTTCCAGATGTAGGCGCGCCACTTCTTCGTCTAGATGCTTAGGTAGGCGATAAACATCAATGGCATGTGCACGCTGCCATAGCTCCATTTGCGCTAGCGTTTGATTTGTAAAAGAGTTGCTCATCACAAAACTCGGATGCCCCGTAGCACACCCCAAGTTGACTAATCGTCCATCAGCTAGCAACGTAATGCTATGACCATCGGGGAAGCGGTAGCTATCTACCTGTGGCTTAATGTTGGTATGCACAATACCATTGACCGCCTTTAAGCCTTCTACTTGAATTTCACTATCAAAATGGCCGATATTGCACACAATGGCTTGGTCTGGCATTTGACGCATATGTTCTACTGTAATCACATCAACGTTGCCCGTAGTGGTCACAAATATATTGCCCTGAGGAGCTGCTTCTTCCATCGTCGTAACCTCAAAGCCCTCCATAGCCGCTTGCAAAGCACAGATAGGGTCTATTTCTGTAACAATGACACGTGCACCATACTGACGCATGCTGTGTGCACAGCCCTTGCCTACATCACCATAGCCTGCCACAACACACACTTTGCCTGCTATCATCACATCGGTGGCGCGTTTGATGCCATCGGCTAGGCTCTCACGACAACCATAGAGGTTGTCAAACTTACTCTTCGTTACCGAATCATTTACATTATAAGCGGGGAATAGTAGCTCGCCACGTTCTAGCATTTGATACAAGCGGTGTACTCCTGTTGTTGTTTCTTCGCTCACGCCTTTCATCGCCTTGACTACGCCATGCCAATAGTTAGGACGCTCGGCCAACACTTGCTTCAAGAGTAGCTTTAACTCAGCCTCATCTTGACTTTCACTAGGTGTATCAAGTATCGAGGGATCTTTTTCAGCAGCTACCCCAAGGTGTATCATGAGCGTCGCATCACCACCATCGTCTACAATAAGATTACATACCTCTGCACCAAAATCAAGGGCTTGTAACGTACACCACCAATACTCACTTAGACTCTCGCCTTTCCAAGCAAAAACGGGTGTTCCAGCAGCAGCTACTGCCGCAGCTGCATGGTCTTGTGTAGAGAAAATGTTGCACGAGCACCAGCGTACTTCTGCCCCAAGTGCCTGCAAAGTTTCAATAAGTACAGCAGTCTGTACCGTCATGTGTAGTGAGCCCATGATGCGTGCGCCTGCTAAGGGCTTGGTCGCAGCATATTTTTCACGTAATGCCATCAAGCCAGGCATTTCGTGTTCGGCTACATGCAGTTCTTTACGGCCAAATTCGGCTTCGCGTATATCGGCCACCTTATAGGCTAGTCCAGAGAAGAGTGAGTTGCTCATATATATCTATCGTGTATGGGTTTTGTTTCTCAAACCTTTTTCCAGTCAGACACATTACTGGCGAATGTACTCTGTCAAGCAAAGTGTTCGTAACTCATGCAAAGATACAAATTTCTATCGGTCTACTTCGTGTATAGAGCTATTTTTTAGCCTTACACGCCAAAGACTATTCAACCTTCCACACTTAGACAATGCTCTCTCTAACAGCCGACATCATAGGCTATTAGAGAGAGCATTAAAATTTAGGGCTTAAAAAATGAAGCCGCCCTTAGTCTTGCGTTTCTATCCACTTACGCGCATTGACAAAGGCCTCTATCCAGGGGGTCACTTCGTCTGCACGGCGCTCAGCTGGGTAAAAGCCCATCTGCCAAGGGAAGCAGCTACGCTCCAAGTGGGGCATCATCGCTAAATGACGGCCATCTTTTGAGCAAATACCAGCCACGTCAAAGTCTGAGCCGTTAGGATTGCCAGGATAGTCACTATAATTGTATTTCAGCACCACATTGTACTCATCTTCTGTACCACCAAATGCGAAATTACCCTCACCATGGGCTACCCAAATACCAAGTTGTGTACCTGCAAGAGAGCTAAACATCACGCTATTGTTCTCAGGGATATTGACACCAAGGAAGATACTCTCAAACTTGTGACTTACGTTATGCTTCATATAGTCACGCTTAGGCAGTTCGGGGTTTACGAGATTGAGCTCTACCATAAGCTGACAGCCATTACATACGCCAAGCGAAAGCGTGTCAGGGCGTGCATAGAAACGCTCAAGGGCAGCCTTCGCTTTGGGGTTGTATAAGAAAGCACCTGCCCAACCTTTGGCCGAGCCTAGCACATCGCTGTTAGAGAAACCACCGCAGAAGACAATCATCTTAATGTCATCTAGCGTTTCACGCCCTGTGCTGAGGTCGGTCATTGTCACGTCTTTTACATCAAAGCCTGCGAGATAGAGCATGTAAGCCATCTCGCGCTCACCATTAGTACCTTTCTCTCGAATAATGGCAGCACGCACGCCTGATGGTGTGCGACGTTCAGGGCTGATACCTAGCGAAGCACATGTGCCTTGCCAGCGTTCTGACAATACATAGTTCACGGGCTGCTCCTTATAGTTAGCAAAACGTTCAGCTGCACAGCCGTTGAGGCTTTGCTTAGTGTCAAGTTCATAAGAGGTGCGATACCACACATCGCGCAGATGGTCTATACCAAACTGATACTCTGCACCCTCATACGACAATAAGATATGGCGCTCTTCATCGGTATACCCTAACGCGATAAGCTCTACACCAGCCTCTCTCGCGAGTGCCTCAACATTAGCGACATGCGTGTTAGCCACTTGTATCACTACGGCTGAGTTTTCTGCAAAAAGCGCGTGCGTAAGATCGGGTGTTTCTAATTCATCAAGTGAGATGCGCAATCCACCATGCGTATTTGAGAAGCACATTTCTAACAAAGCGGTAATCAATCCACCCGCACTCACGTCATGCCCTGCTAGAATAAGCTCTTGATGCACCAATGTTTGTACAAAGCCAAAAGCCTTACGGAAATACGCAGCACTAGCCACACGTGGCACAGCACTGCCCACTGCTCCGCGCACTTGAGAGAACGCCGAGCCACCCAATGCTAATGGCATTTGACTAAAATCAATATAATAAAGGGTACTGGGTGTAGCTGCATCTAACACTGGCGATACAGTTTTGCGCACCTCACCCGTTTCCGCACCTGCCGAAACAATAACAGTCCCTGGCGATATAACCTTGCTGCCATTAGGATATTTTTGTGTCATTGAGAGCGAATCCTTACCAGTAGGCACATTAACACCCAAGCTACGACATAGCTTGCTTAATGTCTCTACCCCTTCGTAAAGGCGCGCATCTTCTCCCTCTTGTGAGCGACAAGGCCACATCCAGTTGGCCGAAAGCGACACACCCTCTAAACCTTGTGCCAAAGGAGCAAAGACAAGGTTGGTCAAAGCCTCAGCTACGGCCATTTCCGAGCCTGCTGCCGCCGATGCTAACCCCACTTGGGGTGCATGGCCAATGGCAGTCGCTACGCCATGACGTCCACGATAGTCTAGCGACACCACGCCACAATCTGAGAGTGGCAGCTGCAACTCGCCTTGCGTTTGCTGACGAGCTACTTTACCCGTCACGCTACGGTCAACTTTATTCGTAAGCCAGTCTTTACAAGCTACGGCTTCGAGCTGCAACACTTGTTCAAGGTAAGTATGGAGCTCGGCCTCAACATATTTTGGCGCACGATAGCTACGTACTACTGTGGTATCGCGCATAATTGTTTTAGGTGAGTGGCCAAACATGTGCGCCACGTCAAGATCAAAGGGGCGGACGCCATCGGCTTGTTCAAAAGCAAAGTGTGCATCTCCCGTTGTTTCGCCCACGACATAGAGCGGAGCACGTTCACGCTCTGCAATCTGACGTACATGGTCTATATGCTCCTCCTGAATGAGTAGTCCCATACGTTCTTGCGACTCATTCGCAATAATTTCCTTGGCCGAGAGTGTACTATCACCTATCGGCAGCGCACTCATATCTATTGTGCCACCACAATCTTCCACAAGTTCCGACAAACAATTGACATGTCCTGCCGAACCATGATCGTGAATACTCACTACGGGGTTTACATCTTCTTCACAAAGTGCACGTACAAGATTGCACGCACGCTTCTGCATCTCGGGGTTGGCACGCTGCACAGCATTGAGCTCTATACCACTAGCATAGCGACCAGTATCTACCGACGATACCGAGCCACCACCCAAGCCAATGCGGTAATTATCGCCGCCTACTACCACGACCTTATTCCCCGCCTTAGGCGTGCCTTTCAAGCAGTCACGTTTAGTGCCATAACCCACGCCACCAGCGAGCATGATAACTTTATCAAAACCATAAGTTTCGCCATTTTCAGCATGCTCAAATGTCAGCACAGAGCCAGCAATGAGTGGCTGCCCAAACTTATTACCAAAATCTGAAGCGCCATTGGAGGCCTTTACTAAAATTTGCTCGGGTGTTTGGTATAGCCAAGGGCGCTCAGCCATACCTCCCTCCCAGGCACGCCCACCAAGTAGGCGTGGATAGCTCGTCATATATACAGCAGTGCCAGCAATAGGCCATGAGCCCACACCTCCTCCCATGCGGTCGCGTATCTCACCTCCCGTACCCGTAGCCGCACCATTAAAAGGCTCTACAGTTGTCGGGAAGTTATGCGTTTCAGCCTTAATTGAGATAACACTCTCGATGTCTTTTATCACAAAGTAGTCACTCGTATGATGCACCATAGGGGCAAACTGCTCTACGATAGGGCCTTGGGCAAAAGCCACATTATCCTTATAGGCCGAAAGTATGCGGCCTTGATGCTCAGCTGTTGTCTGCTTAATCATAGCAAAGAGCGACGAGGGCTTTTCTTCACCATCAATGATAAACGTACCACCAAAAATCTTGTGGCGACAATGCTCCGAGTTAATTTGCGCAAAACCAAACACCTCCGAGTCCGTCAGTTTGCGCCCTAACTTACTTTCCACCTCGTGCAAATAGGCTATTTCTTCGGGTGAGAGGGCCAAACCTTCGGCCTCGTTATAAGCCTCCAAGTCTTCTATCACAGCAATAGGCTGTGGCTTCGTATTGACCGTAAACACTTCTTGATCGAGCCCCTCGTATAGATGCTGCAACATAGGGTCATAAGCCGCCTCGGCACTAGCTACGCCAAAGAACTCTTCAATACGTGAAAGCCCAGGAATGTTCATATTCTGAGCAATCTCTACGGCATTAGTACTCCAAGGCGTTATCATCTCGCGACGAGGGCCTACATAGTAGCCAGAGAGTGACGTCTCTGTATGTAATGTTGCCTCACCAAAAGCCCAACTAAGGGCGGCTACTTGTTCTGGTGTGAGTGTCTGCGCAGCCTGCACAGCGATGACACTACCTGTAGAAGAAACAAAAAAGTAAATCATCTGTAAAGGATGTAAATATGATAGGGTGGTATATGCAGTAATACGCGTACAAAGTTACGGCTTTTTGTGCGAATAGACACTATTACAGCACCGTTATCTTAGTATGTTTTTACACCTAAGCAAAAAAAGACTTCTACACCATCTCTTTTAACACACGCCACAACCTTTCACTCCATAGCAACCGCTATCCATAAGTACATATAAAGTACGCGCTGCATTCTCTCGAATGCAGCGCGTGGGCTTATCGTGTGTTGTACCTTGCAGTATAATCACCTCCTTTAAGGTCAAGGTTTTAGGTTTAGACGTGTGCCACGACAACGTGGCAGGGGAGCAGGCTAGCTTAACGAAAGCCTGCACGTGGCATACCGAATTTTAGTCTTCGGCTTGGCGCAACTGCTGTACATAAACAGCGTGCTCTTTCTTCAAGCGACGCTTTACAGAGGGTTTCTTAAACTCCTTGCGAGCACGCAATTCACGACCTACACCAGTCTTGTCAAACTTTCTCTTGAACTTCTTGAGGGCGCGTTCGATGTTTTCGCCTTCCTTTACAGGTACAATAAGCATGTTGTTACTTCTTTTATTATGTTGGTTATACTGTTTGCTTTTATAAAGCGATAAGAGCCATTGAGACACATTATCGGCTGCAAAGTTACGCAATTCTCTCTAAACGGCCAAATATACCCACGTTTTTTTGCTGACTTTTAGCTGGCTATCCTTTGGCCAAAGAGCGCGCAGCTTCGGTATAGGCTATGTGTGGGAATGGCAACTTAACCGACACTGCCAACGTCAGCACACTGATACGCACTGCGCCAGCAGCTACCAAAGCACGTGCACACGAGCTAATGGTACTACCAGTAGTCATCACATCATCTACGATCAAAAGGTGCTTGCCTAGCAGCTGCTCTGCTGCTAACACTCTAAAAACGCCCTCAACATTGTGCCTGCGTTCGAGTGCGGACACTTGTGTTTGCGAGGGGTTATTACTATGCCGTTCGACCACCGTATGCCACACGGGCAACTGCGTCAGTGCTGCCACGCCTTGGGCAATGCTAAGGCTCTGATTAAACGAGCGCACACGTTCACGCTGTTGATTGAGGGGGATAGGAACAATAGCATCTATACCCTTAAAGAAGGTCGTTCTGGCTAGTGTTACCAACAATTGTTGCGCCAAGCGACAGCCAGCATCAGCATCTTGATAATACTTTATGCGATGGATTAGCGTGGGCGCAAGCGTATCAGGCTGATAATACATCAAAGCAAAAACACGCCCCACAGGAAACTGCCCCCAAAACATACGTTCCATGCGTACACTACATATAGCATCATCGGTAAAGGGCACAAGCGCATGGCAACAGGGGCAAAGGGCAGGGTGCCGCTCATCAGTACGCAGTCTACACGCTAAGCACCGCATTGGCACAAAAAGCCGCCAAAGCCCAACAGCCGCCTCACGTAACAACCTCGTCCACCTCATCACACCACACATTTACCACTCCTCGTCCTCCACATAGCTATCTATCCCATCTGTTTTTTCTACGAGCAAACGCCGCAGGACCTCGCGCACATCATCACTATGATAGCCACGTGAGATACCAGCAGCCATGAGTTTTTGGTATTGCTTGTAGTCTATCGGGGCACGCAGAGTACGTAGCTTAGCAGCCAGCATACGTTCAAGATTATCAAGATACACCTCCCAATCTATCTCGGCCATAGCAGCAGCAATGAGGTGTGCTGCCACACCACGCAAGCGTAGTTCACGCTCTATACGGTATTGTCCCCAGCGATTAAAGCGGTATTTATCTTGTACAAAAGCATGTGCAAAACGCGCATCG
>JAUMYJ010000031.1 GCA_030528715.1 Bacteroidales bacterium
GTTTACCCTTTTCAATAGCTTCTTCTATTGTACCTACATTTAAGAACGCTTGCTCTGGCAAGTCATCTACCTCGCCATCAATAATCATATTAAAGCCTTTAATGCAGTCATCAATAGATACCATCACACCCTTCATACCCGTAAACTGTTCGGCTACAGTAAAAGGTTGACTTAAAAAGCGCTGTACACGACGTGCACGATTAACCGTAATCTTATCCTCGTCCGATAATTCGTCCATACCTAAGATGGCAATGATATCTTGAAGCTCCTTATATTTTTGAAGAATTTGCTTTACACGCTGAGCACAATCATAATGCGCTTGGCCTATAACATTAGGATCCATGATACGTGAAGTAGAGCCCAAAGGGTCTACAGCTGGATAAATTCCTAGCTGTGCAATTTTACGGCTCAACTCCGTTGTTGCATCTAAGTGAGCAAAAGTTGTGGCAGGGGCAGGGTCGGTCAAGTCATCTGCGGGAACATACACTGCTTGTACAGAAGTAATTGAGCCATATTTGGTAGAGGTAATACGCTCTTGCATACTACCCATTTCACTAGCCAACGTAGGCTGATAACCTACGGCAGAGGGCATACGGCCGAGCAAGGCAGAAACCTCAGAGCCAGCTTGAGTAAAGCGGAAAATATTGTCTATAAAGAACAATATATCACTTGTTTTACCCTCTTGTGCTCCTGCATCACGAAAAGCTTCTGCCACAGTAAGGCCAGTTAAAGCGACTGAGGCACGTGCACCAGGAGGCTCATTCATTTGTCCATATACTAGTGTAGCTTGGCTTTGTTGCATAGCCTCATAGTCTACCTTAGAAAGGTCCCATTCCCCTTTTTCGAGTGCTTCCTTAAAAGCCTCGCCATACTTTACAACACCAGACTCTATCATTTCACGTAGCAAGTCGTTACCTTCACGCGTACGCTCACCTACACCAGCAAATACCGAAAAGCCATCATGCCCCTTAGCAATATTATTGATAAGCTCCATAATAAGAACAGTCTTGCCAACGCCAGCCCCTCCAAAGAGGCCTATTTTCCCCCCTTTTACATAAGGCTCAAGCAAATCAATCACCTTAATCCCTGTGTAAAGCACCTCTTGTGTCGTTTTAAGGTCTTCAAATTTAGGTGCTGGGCGGTGAATAGGGTAATCATTAGTGTGATCTAAAGTATTTAAGCCATCAATCGTGTCACCTACGACATTGAGCATACGCCCTTTGATTTGGTCACCCGTAGGCACTGCTATGGGGCGACCTTTCTGCAATACTTCTAAGCCACGACGCAAACCATCGGTATTATCCATAGCTACGGTACGTACCGTAGTTTCGCCAATATGTTGCTGCACTTCCACAATGAGGGTAGAGCCATCTTCACGTACGACTTCGAGTGCATCGTGTATCTTAGGCAACACTTCGCTAGCCTTTTTACCCGTAGTGTCAAAGTATACATCAATTACAGGGCCAATAATTTGCGCTATTACGCCACTCAAGTATTCCATGTTATTGTATTTAGTCTTTATGTCTATATATATCAGCTAAGTCGTTGATAGTAGATTATTAGTTGTGTCTTATATCGAAAGCTCATCAAGCACTTTTACCAGCTGTAAGTCCATAGGCTTATCCGAGCGAATAGCTTCAAAGAACGGCACATAAACCACTTCATTTTTACGCACACCCACCATCACATTACGCTGTCCTTGCATCAATGCGGTGATAGCCCCTACTCCCACACGACTAGCTAGTACACGGTCTGAAGCAGAGGGAGAGCCACCACGCTGTAAGTGCCCTAATATAGAGACACGTACATCATAGTCTGGATAGTCTTTTTTAACCTTGTCTGCATAGTGTAATGCACCAAGTGTAGGGCTTTCACTCACGATAACGATACAGCTTTTTTTGCTCTTACGAATTCCACGTTCGAGAAAGGTTGTAAGTTGGTCACTGCCCGTACTATCTTCGGGAATTACAGCTGCCTCTGCACCAATTGCGATAGCACTATTGAGTGCCAAGAAGCCAGCATCACGCCCCATAACTTCAACAAAGAAAATACGTTCATGTGAAGTAGCAGTATCTTTAATCTTATCAACGCACCACGTGATAGTATTTAGCGTCGTGTCGTAGCCGATAGTACTATCAGTGCCATAGAGATCATTATCTATAGTTCCAGGAAGGCCTATGCAGGGTACATCGTGCTCCTCTGCAAAAATACGCGCACCTGCTAATGAGCCATTTCCTCCAATCACAATCAAAGCATCGATACCATGGTCTACCATTTGCTGATAAGCCTTGGCACGCCCCTCGGGTGTCATAAACTCTTTGCTACGTGCTGTGCGCAAAATCGTACCCCCCGTTTGGATTATGTTACTTACACTCTCAGTTGTAAAGTCACGAATATCGCCATTGATAAGCCCCTCGTAGCCACGATAAATGCCTTTTACTTTAAAACCATTGTATATTGCACTACGTGTCACAGCTCTGATAGCTGCATTCATGCCTGGGGCGTCTCCCCCCGAGGTCAATACACCGATACACTTTATCTTACTCATCGTATTATTCGCTGACATGTATAATTACTAAAAATAGGCAATGGCGGCAAATATAAATAAACCGGCCAGCCAGCCCAAAAGGACTTTTGGCGTAACGAAACGCAAATACCAACCCATGGATACATTTTCGAGCTTAGCTAAGAGATATCCTCCTGCACTACCTATTGTGAGCAACGACCCACCCAAAGTCGTAGAGAAACTAAGCATAGGCCAAAAAATACCATTTTGCTCAAACACCTCTGGCATATTAGTCATAGTAGGTGTATAGAACGCCGACACATGAGTCAGTACCAATGCTGTACTATCAAGCACAGAACCAGCAAGGCCAGCAACACCACTCAGCACAAAAGCGTCCTCAAATGTATTACTACAAAGACTATGTAATGCAGACAACACGCCTGTATGAGAAACGGCCTCTATTGTCAAACAAATACCTAAAAAATAAATAATAGTCTGCATTCCCCCAGTATGCAAAGCACGTGGCTGACGTTGAAGAACCATCTCATCTTCATTCACCAGCTGTCGATTGACAACCTGATCTACAAGCCACAACAAAGCCAACACACATAGAGCACCCACAAAAGGAGGGAAGTATGTAATGCTATGAAACGTTGGTATAAACCATAACCCTCCAATTCCAACGATGAGCATAAGTATACGCTGCCATGGCGTAAGACGTGTATCATCACCACGATAAATATATTGCAGAGGCTCAATATCAATATGGCTAGGTAACATACGCCCCAAGAAATACACTGGAATAATCGTAGCCACAAATATAGGTAGAGCCATTGAATAGCTATAAGCGGTAGGCGTTACAACTCCTCTAGTCCACAAAATCAAACTATTGATATCCCCGATTACGGTCAATGCTCCTCCACAATTAGCGGCAAGCACGATAGCTACACCATAAATCATGCGCTGACGTGTATTAGCCACAAGGGCACGCATCACCACAAGCATCATGGCAATAGTCGTAAAATCGTCTAAGTTGGCAGAAATAACAAAAGCAGTCGCTGTCAATGCCCAAAGTAGCTTTTGACTGTGTCTCGTACGCAACCATGAGCGCAAAAAATCAAAGCAGCCATTAGCACTAAGCACCTCAACGATACTCATCGTAGCGATAATATAAAGAATTACCTCAGCAGCCGTTAAAATAGCCTTCAAGAACCATTCATTGGCTATAAAAGCACGCACAGAGTGTGTATTTGACTCCAATGCAAACGTTTTGAACTCCTCTAAGTAATCCTGAGTCACATATCCTTTGCCATAAAACAAAAGTAACATCCAGCACAATACACCAACAAAGATAGCTAAGGCTGCTTTATTTATTTTCATCCAGCTTGCCACAGCTATCAGCCCAAGGCCTATGAGTGCTATTACTACGAGGATTATCGTCATACTACATCACATGTATGCACACTACTACAACACTACGTTCACATAGAGGCTTAATAGGACAAACGAGTGAGCGGCAAACGAGACTCGAACTCGCGACCCTTGGCTTGGGAAGCCAATGCTCTACCAACTGAGCTATTGCCGCATGAATGCACACTTTTATCTACACAAAAGTACACTAAAAAAATGAAGTGGCAAAATGTGAGAGCAAAAAAAAGACCGACACCCTTGTTTTGTAGACATAAGTCACATTCATAGCCATGAAATTGAAAGTATATCCACACATCTACAAATGAGTATCCTTAACAATAAACGCAACACTATTATCTTAATGATAAAGAGATGAACTAAGAGCAATACTATGTAGAACTAAATTTTGCGCCACGCCTTGATACGTTTGTCCGAAGACCTGAGACAAACGTTTGCAGCCCTCAAACAAACGTATCAAGACGTGCCACAATGCTTTGACTCAACATGCATGAAATTCAACAGCAACAAGGCTCACTAACATAGACATACTCCCCTCTCCTTTATGGCTTGTAAAGGAGAGGGGAGTATGCAAAAACAAATAGTAAGGCTAGAAAAAGCGGAAGCGATTGTCCTTAATTTCGGCCTTAACAGAGAGGTCTGTCATAAAGCCACCTACAAGGCGGTAAGCCTGCTGCATAAGCATTTGCTTAGTAATAGCAGCATCTGCATCTTCACCAGGTGTTTCACTATTAACTCTAACAACAAATACACCCCCATTACCTTTAACAGCCTTAGATGTAGCGCCAACTTTGGTAGCCGCAGCTAATCCAGCTACAACTGGCTCGACACTACTTGTAGTAGCGATAAAAGGTGCATTAGCAAAGCTCACATTAACGCTATCAAGCTTGGCTCCCGACATGGTTTGCGCTTTCGCAAAGGCATCACTACCTTCAAGAGCTGCTAAAATCTTTTCAGCCTTTTTCTTATTAAGTGCCTCGCTACGAAGTTCTTCTTTTACATCTTCAAAGCTACGATAACCTGGCTCATTGATTTTAAGTACCCCAACGAGTAAAAGATGACTGCCATTGTTCACTTCAAAGACATCTGAAACATCACCTTCCTTAGCTGTAAAGGCCCAGCGCATCGCTTCTTTACTACCAGCGATTTGTGCGATGCCGTGATGGCTTGTAGTGAGATCCATCGTATTGACCATATAGCCATGCTTAGCAGCTTCTTTCTGCATCGTTTCAAATGAGTTGTTGCTAGCAGCTATAAAGCTGTTGAATGCATTACGCACTTGCTTATGAGTTTCACTAGAAAAGTCTATCGTACGTTTTACAACAGCAGCATTATATTTAGTAACACTACCTTTTCGTTCATAAACAGCCAATACTGCTACACCTTGTGCAGACTCTACTTTGGCAAAGCTGCCCGCAGAAGTGGCCTGCAACGTACTGAGAAATTTTAGCATTTCAGGAGTGGCTTGTACACCATTAAGCTCTTCTGCCGTAACCCAAGTTTTTTGTGCTTGCTGACCAAATTGTACAGCTAATGTATCCAACGTAGCACCAGCACGCAGAGCGGTGATAACACTATCAGCACGCTTTGACATATCTGCGAGATCCGTACCAGGAATACCAATTTGAGCGAATTGAATAGAGTCTGTTTCTTGCGTTCGAGCAATCAACTTTACAATGTTTTGTGAGTTATCAATAGCTGAGTAAAATACGCCTTTAGTAGTCCCGACAGCCATTGAGTCAAGAGCAGACGCGATGTCTGTAGGGAAACCATTGCGCGTATAGCTCATGTTAGTGTAAGGTAGCTGCGAGTTAGCATTTCGCACGACTTTTGCAGCATCTTCTCCCCCTTGTAGTTGGGTGAGTGCTTCGTTCATTTGCTTATCAAGAGTGGCACGATCTGCTTCACTAGCGTTTACCTCCACATCTATATATTGCAACTTACGCACTTCATTATTTAGGCGGAAGAGCTCTTTTTTCTCGTTATATATAGCTTTGATATCAGCGTCACTTACTGTAACGTCAGCATCGGCAATAGCCATGTAAGGTACTGCTACTACTTGTGTCTGTTTCACCACATTGTTTTGAGTAGTAGCCTTTACAAGTACACTATTAGTAAGCACAGACTTCTCAAACAAGCTACTAAATTTCTCACTAAGCAAACTGTTACGTAAGTTTTTCTCGGTAAACTTCCAGTACTTATAAATGGCGTTATATTGTTGTAGTTGTTCTTGTGCTTGTGCATCAGTACTTCCACGTAATTGCTCGTATTGGGCGAGAAATTGCTGCAATTGCTGCAAGTCAAAGCGCCCTGTTTGTTGGTTAACAAAAGGCGTACCAGCAAGCATGCGGTTTGTACCTTTGCGCAACACATCTTCCACCTCTTGCTCTGTAACGATAAGACCTAGCGCTTCGGCTTGCCTCTTAATAAGCATATTTTGGAGGTAAGTTTGAAACACCTGATCATTCAGTTGTTGTTCTTCTTCGGCTGTAAGACTACTTCTACCCTGCATTAACTGTACTGCTTGGGTGTATTCGTCTTTCATTTCCTGGTACTCTTGCGCTGTAAGTGCATCGCCATAAACCTCTACAGCTTCATAGTTACTCAGCTCACGACTACCCATAATCTGTGTAATCACCGTTTCGCCTACGAAGACTAAGAGCACCAACACAAGTACGGCCATGAGGATCTTTCCTCGTGATCTAATGGTTTGTAATGCTGCCATTTCTTTATTTTTAGTTATTTATCTCTTCTTCGTTGATTTTCTTAGGGCACAAAGATAACAAAAAAACATAATATAGCCAATGTTTAATCACCTTTTATCGTTTAATAAGTTCCTACGAAGTCGGACGTGGGCGTTTATTAAACTCGGCACCACTCGGGCGCTGCCAAGTAGGTGCAACGGAGTCTATTTTCGTCGTATCTGCATGGCCACTTGTACCACTTTTCGACTCAGTAGCACTCCCTATGGGTCGATAGCCTTGTCCATTGTCAAACGAATAACGTGTCATCATTTCATTAAATCGGAAGTTGTATCCAGCTAATCGCTGCGCCTCACCATCAATAAAAATCCCATAGGTTGTAGTGTAAAACTCATGCGCCTCCATATCCCAATAAAGCTCCTCGCTCTTAAATAGACGCCCTGTCTCACTCTTCATTACAACACGTCCACGCAAATGCCACAAACGTTGATCATACCAATAAGCAGTGTCTGCTGTAAGATAAGCTGTAACACCAAACTTATCGTCCATTTGCTGGATATACAAGCCTTTGGGGAAGACATGCCTCGCTGGTATCGTTTTATCAAAGACCTGCCACTCCTCGGTAATAACCTTATAACGCATTACTCCCGAGTCTGAAATGATTTTCGAGACGCCTTGGCTTATCATAACGGGCAGTGAGTCCCTATTAACGATGGCCTCTGTGGTAGGTGGAGCATCAGTGCCACAACTAGAAGCAAGGCTTGCCATAGCGCAAAGTAAAAGCAAGAGCGGTAAATACCTCATAGTGATATTACTAGTCTACTCTCCACTTCATAAACCAGCGTTCATTAAACGTCAAGCCTATACTTATGCGGAAGTAATTCTCGGTAACCATACCTGGCATTGATGGTTTAACATGTTCCCATTGCACACCAAGGTTAATCATGTTTTTGGTATTAAAGCGATTGCTTATAGGTAACCCTACACCCGCACTAACAGTGTAATGTTTAGGGCCATTATAACCATTAACTTTCGTGTAAGGAGTCGCATATGAGGCACCAATGCGATATATCACATGGTCTTTAAATCGTGAACCATTGGGATCGCCACGAAAGTCAGCTCCCACGGCCAATAGCGAACGATTGCTATACAAGCCATTTGTTACAACATAACTATTATTTACTTCGGCTACACCTCGCTTGCCTTCCCAAAGCTCCTTCGTGTAATCCGCCGCAACACGAATACGCTGATTGTACATCCAAGACAAGCCCACACCCCACGTTGAGGGCACAGCAAAAGCATTGTTTAGTTTAATAGTATCTGCGGTTAGCGTTGTTGCTCCACTAAGCGTTCTCTGAACACGCATAGCATCACCATTAATATTGTGACCAAAACGATAAATAGCGCCAAGTGTGAGAGCATGTTTTTTGCCAACATTAAAGGCATATTGCATACCAACACCTATACGGTATGAACTCATCTCTGCCTCATAAGCTCTGTTGGTGGGCTGGGCTGTACTACCACTATATGTATTGGCTATCGTGTGGCTATAATCCCCCCAAAAGTACATTGCTTCTGCACCCAAAGACAATTGTTTTATAGGTGCCCACCCAAAACCTAATCCGACTTCGTTAAAGGCACCCTCACCTTTATAGATAGTCGTATGTGTCTGAGCAGCCACACCAGGAGTAGCAGGAATAGTTTCAGTAGACGTTAACGAGTAACCGATAGTACTAAATGGGCGCAACGTTGCATAGAGCCCCAAACGAGGCGCTAGACGAAAACCCGCCGTCACGTAATCCAAGGAGGTGTTACGCGTATTGTCTTTATTACCTCTCTCTTCAAAATTACCATTTTGAAAACTGGCACCGATATCATACAAAAACGTAAGTGAATCAATCGCTGCAATAGAAGCTGGATTTTGGGTATTGAGCAGCTGGCTACCACGTATACCATAGGCCACGCCTCCCATACCTTTATTAAATCCTTGTGAACGATCATTAAGCAAACCATAGCCATAGCGTGAGTACGGCGAGTTAACTTGTGCTACCATAGGTAGGCAAGCTATGGCTAAGGCCAAAGCAGCGATATATTTAATACGTCCCATTGTATAATAGTATTCTATTTAATCCTTTTAGCACCAAATTTGCATCATGTTCAAGTAGAGGTGCTTGATGTGTAATAAGTGCTTTTAGATAATGAGCATCACCACCTGTTATAAGCACACGGCTAATCGCTCTATTTAAGATACGTTGTGTAGTATAGCCTATAATTTCATGGCATATACCTTGTAGTACACCTGCTAGCATGGCGTCTTCGGTAGTTGTACCGATAGTCACGGTCTTACCGCTAGGCTCTACGAGAGGCAAACGTGATGTATAGTCGTGCATGGCTTTTAAGCGCATGTTGATACCAGGCGCAATGTTTCCCCCCAAGTGGCAGTTACCCAGCACCCAATCGTAGGTTATACAAGTACCTAAATCTACTATTAGTGTCAAG
The DNA here is from genome assembly GCA_030528715.1 of Bacteroidales bacterium. Taxonomy (GTDB): domain Bacteria; phylum Bacteroidota; class Bacteroidia; order Bacteroidales; family Bacteroidaceae; genus Alloprevotella. Next base: position 9,136 of record JAUMYJ010000031.1, read on the forward strand.
TCACACTGTTCACTAGCCACAGCGGCAACGGCAGCGATACGATCCGTACCGAGCTTACTTGCAGCATACTTACTCTGCATAGGAAGTGGCGTATTACCCGTCAAGCGCAATGGGGGAAAAGGTAGCTCTGCCAAAGCTCGCTCTGCTATAACAGACAAGTCAATCACAGTCGAGAGGATACCTGCAGTACAGCCATATTGCTTGGCCCAAACACCAAGACCATCAAGGGTGACATTAGACGTATGATAAACCGCCACCAACTCTTCAACGCGAAAGATGGCTACTTTAGCTATCGTGTTGCCCACATCTACAACAAGGAGACTTGGTAGCTGCTCTGCATGTGCTAGCATGGGCTTAGTTCTATTTAGCAAGGAGCTGTTCGAGAAAAGCATCAAGATCGTCACTCAAGCCTTCCATCAAATTCGAATTTATAATCATTAGGTCGTCATCTACGAGATAGAGTTCAGCTAGCGTTTCTCCACTCTCATCGGCTAGTACCAAAGAAAAAGGACGTAATATATTAAAGGCTTCAACCAGAGTACGATTACATTCTATTATGCTCGTAAGCATCGCCTGCACATCACTCAAGAAACCTTCACTAGTAGTATTTATCCAATCTTCTATCACGCAACGATGCAACTCGTCGCCTTTATCATCAAAGGCCAATAGTTCTCCACTTTCTGGCTTTACTTGAAGGAGAATATCGGTCACTTCTGCCTGCTCTCGACTATCGAAACGTGCGGCTACCTTTCTTAACAGCCGCACCACCTGCTCTTGTGTTTGCTCGCTTACCTTCATACGTCTTATTCGTTGCTCTTTAATAGAGTCACTAGTGCAAAGTTACTATAATATCGTTAATTCTGCACTATTGCAGCACACAAATTCTAGCTTTACAGCCTCAAACCTACGTTTTTTTGCTCAAAACAAAAGCGAGCCAGCCTGCCATGAGCTCTATTTTGCTCTCGGCAGGCCAGCTTATATCATATAGCTTACGAGTCGCTATTACAAGCCTTGTTCCGATAAGTAACGCTCTACTTCAATAGCCGCTTGACAGCCCGAAGCTGCTGCGGTAACGGCTTGGCGATACAAAGGGTCGGCCACATCACCAGCAGCAAATACTCCAGGTACACCCGTACGTGGAGTTTTACCTTCGGTCATAATATAACCTACATCATCAGTCTTTACCCACTGAGTAAAGAGATCGCTATTAGGTTTATGACCTATGGCCAAGAAGAAACCATCGATTGCAAGATCATATTTTTCTTCGCAATCTGTCCCCATACGCTTAACAAGATGCACACCCTCTACTCCATTATCGCCAAAGAGACCTACGGCATTGGTTTCAAAGAGCACCTCTATTTTATCATTAGCAAACACACGATCTTGCATAATTTTAGAGGCACGCAAATAGTCTTTTCGCACTACAAGGTACACTTTTTCGGCCAAACTAGCCAAATAAAGTGCCTCTTCGCAAGCCGTATCGCCACCACCTACTACGGCCACGACTTTTTTACGATAAAAGAACCCATCACATGTTGCACATGCGCTCACTCCCATGCCAGCATACTTTTGCTCATCTTCTAGGCCAAGGTATTTTGCCGTGGCCCCTGTGGCAATAATCAACGTGTGAGTAGCGACTTGACTCCCATCATCAAATGTCAGCACATAGGGACGCTGATTTAAGTCAGCTTTCACTGCCATTTTAGTACGCACTTCGCACCCAAAACGCTCCGCTTGCGCACGCAAATCAGCGATCAACTTATTGCCATCAACACCTTCTGGATAACCAGGAAAATTTTCCACCTCCGTAGTAGTAGTAAGCTGTCCACCAGGCTGCAAGCCTTCATACAGCACGGGAGTTATATTGGCACGACCAGCATAGATTGCTGCCGTATAACCAGCAGGGCCAGAGCCCAAAATTAAGCAACGCAACGTTTCCATATTTGAGAGTATTCTAGTTTAATAAACTGACATCTCACACATAGCGTTACCCTGCTAGCCGCATCTGTGAGGCCTAGTCTAGACACAAAGATACAAAAAAGCCCATTAACAGGAAACCACGAGTGCCTGTTTTTTACTTTTTTATCATTTAACCTTCAAAAACGCGCTCTTCGATTTGCTCATCATCGTTTTTTTTTCTATCTTTGCACTCGCATTATCCACTTATTTGGTCTCAGATGCGGTCCTGTAGCTCAGTTGGATTAGAGCAACGCCCTTCTAAGGCGTGGGTCCTGGGTTCGAGCCCCAGCGGGATCACTATTAAAGCGATACAAATTATGAGCGAGTAATCATTGATTACTCGCTCATAATTTGTTGGGCTAGTTCCACCAACCATCATTGAGCCACTCAGCAAGACAAGCTAGGCTCAATGCATTGTGTCATATTTGGATACACTTGTACCGAGCCTAGATACGAGCGTACCTAGACACAGTACACTTGTACCTTGACACGACACAAAGCATTAGTCAAAACATTTTTTACCACTGCCCATAGCTCACGATAAAACCGAAATGCGTATTTTTGCATATACTAAAATAAAGCATGAACCCATTACGACACAAAAAATCTCTTCTTGCAATAGCATTGTTTATCGTATTGGCTATTGTAACGCTCTACGGGGGGTATACACATCAGTCCACAACACCGGTGACCGAGACCAAGACGACACGCGATGCAATACCATACGACAGCACTGCTCTTCACCTCAGTGTGATACCATCTATGGGGAGCTTACCACTTTATTATGCGGTACATAGTGGCATGGCCGATAGTAGCGCGCTACACATCGTGCTACATACCACATATGCTCAACCTGATGTAGATACCGCAGTTAGACGAGGGCGTGTAGATATAGGCGTACTCCCCCTAACCTATTTGGCTATGAACGCAACCGAGAAGAAGTCACTCGTAGCGGTAATGACAATTCCCGAACGATGGCACCTACTAGCAGCAAAACAGCTACGTGCTACTAGTACAGACAAGCTAAAAGGTAAAATTGTAGCCACAACACGCTATGGTGCAGGAGATTTTTGGCTAAATAGTGCTTTGCAAGCCTCTAAGATAGGCTACGACAACGTATTTCACCCACAGATAAACGCTCTTAATGTACGCCTACACATGGTAGCTAGTAATCAAATAGATGCAGCTATGCTACCCGAGCCATGGGCTAGCATAGCTGTACAAAAGGGGTGTAAATCGCTATGGCATACCACCACGAATGAGGCACAGCAATGGGCAATGGCGACACAAACAAACACGTTAAACAGCAAAGTAAAGCGCAAACAAATAAGCCAAGTTATCACACTCTATGGGCAAGCATGTCAAGCACTAAATCAACCTCACAATAGACTACGCGATAGCTTGTTAATAGCACTATTTGGACTTACAGCAAATGATATACAGACCTTGCCACGCTGGCAGTGGGGCAAGCCCATAGGAGTGAGACAAGGTGATGTAAAAGCCAGCATAAGCTTCTTGCAAGAGCGTGGTGTAGCGACACGCAGCAACACACGCACTGAGCTTTATACCAATTCCTTTATCCCCGAATAGTTTCTCTATGGAGGCCAAACATATTGAGCAGGCTAATGCACTGCATCAGAATATCGCACAAGCTATCGAAGAGTTGCGTGTAAGTGATGCACTTCGTTTACTCGGTAGTATCCAACTTGTACATACGCATTGGGCAATACATGAGGCCTACGAAAGCATAGGACAAATGCACCAACAAATGATAGGGTATATGGTGCAAGGCGTAAAAGATGAGCAACGCAAGAAGCTATATGCTACAATGCGACGTCAGCTTTTTGAGCTCAATAACCTAGTACTAGCCTATAATCTAGCAGATAGCACAGAGGAGTTTTACGCAGTACGTCGCTACATACAGCAACGTCACCTCACAATAGAGGAAGAAGTAACACGCATCGTAGCAAGCAATAGGCATTTAGTAAGCCTACACAATACGACTAGCAACCCAACCCTACGCCAACAATACGATGCGTGCTTAACAGAGGGGTATAGCCATTGCGACAACGTATTCAAACTCATTTGGACTAGCCTACAACTTACACCAGCTGAACAAGAAATATTACATACCTGCCTACACAACATGGATCTTCCCGACACTTACTGCAGTGTATGGGTAAGTGCATTGATGTTAGGCTGCTATCAATATTTTGATATCGCAAAGGTCAAGCTACTCACAAGCCTTCTAAGCCACACATCTCCACTCCTTCAAGCTCGCTCATTGGTCGCACTCTGCATCATACTGACGCGCAGTGAAGCAGAGTTTGCACGATATTACCCAGAAGAGCATACTACGCTACATCGCCTACTAACGGAGAAGAGCCATGCACAGCATGTAGTAGAGGTACAAGAGCTGTTAAATATCAGCCAGCTAACAGAGAAGGTAGTACGCCACACTAATGAGGCCTTGATGAATACCATCACACAGCTACAACAGACGTTGGGAAGCGAAGATACAATAGCTACCACTGTCGAACATACTGACGTTGAGTCACAACTCGAACATCTCGTGGTACGCCTACGTTCACTCTATCAACGTCAAGCAGATATTCATTATGGCTCATTTGCTATGTTCAAGCATCGCTTGCCATTTTATAAGACGATGATGAATTGGTTTGTCCCCTTTACGACAACTCACCCAGCACTACGTAGCGCCACATCATCTATGCGCCATAGTCCCCATAGTACATGGCTCATCAATGCCCCACTCTGCTCTAACGACCGCTATACCATGGCAATGCTCTTGGCTATGATGCCACGTGAGAGTCACGAAGAAATTGTGGCTCAAATGAAACTCCACAACCTATCTGAGGAAGATATAGAGGAAGCTATAAAAGAAGAGGTACAACCTAGTTTATCTCGCGAAATCCGCTACTATCTACAAGACCTATACCGTTTTTTTGCTCTTTATACTCCCTCCTCAAAGACAGCAAGACAATGGTTCATAGAAACACCAGTACTGACGACATCTACTACGCTTACAGCCAGTCTTCAAAGTACCAAACAACTTATTGTTTTGGCAGACGATGCTTTTGCTTTGGGGCTTTATAGTTCTGCACAGCAGCTGTATCAAGCTTGTGAGCAAGTCGAAGGACTTGGTAGCGAACAATTCTATAATCTA
>JAUMYJ010000032.1 GCA_030528715.1 Bacteroidales bacterium
GCTGCAGCTGTTGCTGACACTGCTGCTGCCGCTTCAGTTGACTCTGCTGCTGTTGAAGCTCCAGCTGCTCAGTAATCTGAAACCTCTCTCATTTAGAGAGAGTACGAGAAAATTGAAACCTGTGGGATTGGTATCCCTCAGGTTTTCTTTTTCTCAAAGAATATAGGAGGCTTTTACTGCCTCCTATCGTTGTATAAATAGGCCTAGAAGCTAGATAATAGGCTATTTATGTATTTCCTTATTTTTGAAAACAACAAATAAGGCATGTGGTAGTCATAAAGTTGCAAAAAAGTGGCTTGTTTACTTGGTGCAATGAAAAATATAGCCTATCTTTGCACTTGAACGTTGACATAACTATTGATTTGGACTAAGCCTGCTGCTCGCAAAGCAAATTGCGTAGCTTTGATGAGCCGTTATGTAAGGCAAGCTTAGAACACAGGCCCTTTGCTCTGGCGAGAGTAAAGGGCTTTTTTAGTGTTTAAGATGCACATTATTGAGTACAGAGTGCGTTTGTAAGCAGATTTTTTGCTAACTTTGCAGGCGTGCCTAGTGTGCTTATGCTAAGTATCTGGGCTATAAGATTAGCAAATTCATAATAATCAATATTATTCACAAGACGACAATGGAACAAAACACGCCATCGACGAGTCATCCGAAGGGGCTTTATCTGCTCTTCGTGACTGAAATGTGGGAGCGCTTTAGCTATTATGGCATGCGCGCACTCTTCATGCTTTTCATGGTTAAGGCTCTGCTGCTTGACAGCAAGTATGCTAGTGAAATTTATGGTAGCTATACAGGCTTGGTGTATCTTACTCCACTGATTGGTGGCTATATTAGCGACCGTTATTGGGGTAATCGCCGCTCTATTCTTGTCGGTGGCTTGCTTATGGCTGTGGGGCAGTTCTTGATGTTTATAAGTGCTTGGCTGTATACGCAGCAGGATATAGCTTTCCCACTGATGATCGCTGGCTTGGCATTTCTTATCATGGGTAATGGCTTCTTTAAGCCTAATATATCAACGATGGTGGGCGACCTCTATGAGCCTATGGACAAGCGTAAGGACGCTGCTTTTACCATCTTTTATATGGGTATCAATGCAGGTGCTTTTATTGCGCCATTGATCTGCGGTTTCCTTGGCGATACTGGTAGCCCAGAAGACTTTAAGTGGGGTTTTCTTTGTGCAGCTATTGGCATGGTGGTAGGTGTTGTGGTCTTTGAGAGCTTTAAGCACAAATACATTCACAAGCCCGATGGTACACCTATTGGTATGCCTCCTGCATTTTATCGTGAGAATGCTCCTGTGTCTGAGGAGGTTGTCGATGAAGTAGTAGACCTCAAAAAGGGTAATACGATGCTGCGTACGATTTTGTCTGCCATTGGCTTTGTTGCGCTATTTGTGGCTTTCCGCTGGGGAGCAGAGTTTGATTTCATCGGTTCAGCCATCTATGCTATCTGCATTGTGATGCCTACGTTTATCATTACAGACGACTCGTTGACAAGTATAGAGCGCAAACGTATCGGTGTGATTTATGTAATTGCTTTCTTCGTGATATTTTTCTGGTCAGCCTTTGAGCAGGCAGGTGCTTCGCTTACTGTGTATGCCGACAAGCAGGTAGACCGCAATGTCTTTGGCTGGGAAATGCCTGCATCTTACTTCCAGTCATTCAATCCTGTATTTATCATCACACTTGCTCCAATCTTTGCTTGGATTTGGAGTAAACTTGGTGCTAAGGGTGTAGAGCCTGCTTCGCCTACCAAGCAAGCACTTGGCTTACTCCTCCTATCGCTAGGTTATTTGGTTATAGCCTTTGGTGTGCATGGTCTTGATGCCTCTTCGGGTGTAAAGTCTAGCATTGTTTGGATTACAGCGATGTACCTAGTTCATACGATGGGTGAGCTTTGCTTGTCGCCTATTGGCTTGTCAATGGTTAATAAGCTCGCTCCTGCACGCTTGGCCTCACTACTAATGGGCGTATGGTTCCTTAGCACGGCTACGGCCAACAAGTTTGCAGGCACACTGAGTGGTTTATATCCCTATGATGTGAATAACAACCTTGTGCCACAGTCGTTCTTGGGTTTTGAAGTAGCTTCGCTCTTTGACTTCTTTATGATTTTTGTGGTGATGAGCTTTGGTGCTTCTATTGTACTCTTCATTTTGAGCAAGAAGCTGCAAGGCATGATGGGTGGTATCCGCTAATATCAAGGCGATATTAGCGGATATCTAAGTGTAAAAATCTAGCGAGCAATACTATTTATAAAATAAGGTATTGCTCGCTACCTCTTTTTTAGCTTTATGAGTACCTCCTTTTTAGTCGCTCCCTCCACACGGCTGCATGCTTGGGTGTTGGCGGCACGTCCTAAAACTTTGTCGGCAGCATTAGCCCCTGTGGCTATTGCTGGTGCATTGGCGTATCGTCATGGTGTATTGCAGTGGCAGCCACTGTTGCTTTGTGCACTTTTTGCTGCTTTGATGCAGGTAGCTAGCAATTTTATCAACGATCTTTGTGACTTTCTGAAAGGACGCGACACAGAGGAACGCTTGGGGCCTGAGCGTGCTTGTGCGCAAAGGTGGATTACCCCTTCGGCCATGCGTAGAGGTATTGGTGTAGTGCTGGTGTTAGCATGCATGGTAGGTCTGGGGCTTATCCCCTATGGAGGCTGGGTCTTGGTCGGGATTGGAGTCGTCTGTATGTGTTTTGCTTTCTTGTACTCTACATGGCTGGCACATCGTGGCTGGGGTGATGTGTTGGTATTGCTCTTTTTTGGGCTTGTGCCCGTTGTTACTACTTACTATGTGCAAGAGCCTATGGTTATACCGCCACTAGATGTGTGGCTGCTAGCTTTGAGCTGTGGCTTTATGGTAGATGCACTTCTTGTACTTAATAATTATCGTGATCGTCATACAGACGCCAAGGTGGGCAAGCGCACGTTGGTAGTGCGTTTAGGCGAGAGGTGGGGAGCTCATCTTTATCATGGTGTGGGGCTTATAGCATCTATACTTGTGTATATCTCGTTTAGATCTAATGCTCTTATTGGTATCTTGGCACTTATCCCGTATATTTTCCATCTTCGCAATTATACGCGTATGCTCCGCATACGTGAAGGCCGTGCCCTCAACATGCTTTTGGGTGCGACATCGCGTGTTATACTATTGTTTACAGTAGTTGTGATACTTTGCTGTGTGCTAGCAAAATGCTATGCATGATGCTATGGCAGTGCTAGTGTGGCCGCCCTCTTTACGCAGTATATACTACGTAAAGAGGGCGGCCACACTAGGTGAAAAATAATAGCGTTACCGAAGAGGTGGCTTAGTAATAATAGAAGTTACGACCGCTAGCTTTTGCATGTTTTCGCAAGTTGATAAGTGCATAGCGCATACGCCCAAGAGCTGTGTTAATACTAATGCCTTCGAGCTTGGCTATGGTCTTGAATGAAAGCCCCTCGAAAATACGTTGCTGTACGAGCTTGCGCTGTTCTTGGGGTAGAAGGTCAAGGAGGTCTACTATGCTAGTTAGTGTGTGTTGGTTGGTGATGCTCTCTTCGGGGTCAGTGGCTACTAGTGTTATACGATTGATGAGTCCGCCCTCGTATTCGTCGTCCCACACGAGACGCTCGCCTTTTCTACCTCGGAAATAGTCCATCACAAGGTTGTGTGCCACACGGCTTAACCATGCACCAAATTTGCCATTTTCAGTGTATTTCCCATTGCGAATACTAGTAATTACCTTGACAAAGGTCTCTTGAAAAATATCGTTAGCTCGGTCTTCATCACGCACTTGGCCATAGATATAGCCAAAGGTACGCTCCTTGTAGCGCATCAACAATGTATCAAAGGCCTCATCGCAGCCATTAGCGTATTGGCGTACGAGGTCTTCGTCGGCCATCGTGTCGAGTTGAGTTAATGTCGTGTTGGGGGGAAGGCTCCGCTTCATGGCTTACTCCGTTTGATACCTCTCGTATAGATTATGATCAGCATTACTACGATTAATGTGTGTGATGTAACGCCGTGATAATAGCCCGAAGTGCGATGGCTTCTAGGCAAATGAGAGGTGTGTTAATAGCTTTAATTTAATTGGAGTAAGTTTCGAGCGATAGGCTGTGTTGTGTTAGTGTGATAATGAGGTACTTTTTCTCTATACCTGCAAAGTAAATGTTTTTTCTTGAAATGGCCAAACCTTACGCTATAAAAATGCCTAGTTGGTGTATCGAGGTTAGCCTAAGAGGTAGGTCATAGCTACTGCAATGAGGTTGAGTAGAATGACTATCCCTAGTGCTGTCATTGTGGGGCGATAGGTGGCAGGAGCTGCAAAGAGGCGACAGTAGATGGTTTTGAGTATGTTGTTGCTAAGAATAGCTTGTAATGTGGCTGTGGCTAGTATAGCGGTTTTAACGGGGAACTCTCCTTGAAATAGGTTTAGCAAGAAGGGGTCAATGTCTGTAAACCCTGTGATGAGTGACAGTACTGTGAGCCCGCTATGTCCATATGTGCCTAGCACATATTGTGTGATGGCCGAGAAGGCTACAAACATGGCTGCAAAGATGATGGCCACGCGAAATTCAAGGGGGTTGTCGGCTGTGGCTTCGGTTGTTGCTGCTGTTTTACATGCCTCATGTATAGGCTTGCCATGCTTGCGCTGCAATCCCCAAGCTACTATAAGCGTGCTGCCAAAGATACTCAATAGGCTGGGCGCGAGTATCATGCCTAGTGATGTGTTGAATATAAAGGCTAAGATTAAGATGCGGATAAACATCATGGCCGTGGCTACGAGTAAGGCGGCCGCATAGGCATAAGGTTGTGTGGTGTCGGTTTTGCTTTTTTTCGATAGTATAAGTGTGCTGGCAGTACTGCTGTATAGCCCTCCTAATATGGCTGTAAGTAGTAGACCTGCACGAGGAAATGCATAGCGGCGTAGTAGATAGCTTAAATAAGAAATTGCCGATACAACTACTACGGCTAGCCAAACTTTTTGAGGTGAAATGGGAAGCCATGGTGCGATGTCGGTATTGTCAAGTAGGGGTAATACCACGCCAGCAATACCTACAAACTTGGCTAGTGTGATGGTCTCTTCTTTGCCAAGTTTTTCTGTAAAGTCGCGTAAAGGTTCTTTGAGACTTGCTAGCGATAGTACGATGACCAAGACAAAGAGGGCTAGCCATAGAGGCTGTGTAAGAACCACAAGTGGGTAGGCATAGGTAATCAAGCTTAAAATGGCCGATGTGAGGCCAAACTTACTACTTTGCTGTACCTTTTGATAATAAAATACTGCTAAGAACAGACCCACTAGCACGAAGCCTACCAGGTAGGGTAGCCGTGTCATGGTATCTACGATTAGAAGTAGGTAGCCGAGTAAGGCTATAAAGGTAAAAGTGCGGTCGGTACCAAGTAGCTGGTGACGTTCGTGTGTATTGCGCTTGCTTTGCTCAATGCCCACAGATACACCAAAGAGTAAGACCACGAGTAGCTGCACTACCATCGGAGGGAAAAAGTAGGAAGAAACCATAGGCTAAGTCGTAATGAAAGGTAAGGGAATACTTTTCGAGCAAATATACGACATTTTGCCCTTATGGCTAGCGCTTATGCACAATAAAATGCGTTGTTTCGCCGTTCTTAGAGCGTTAGATACGCATGTTTAATGCGCTTTTATATACTTATTGCTTATGGCCAAAGACCTTACACCTTCCTTACCTTCGGAAATGCTTTCTTACACTCCGCCTTCTATCCCTAGCCCCCGTCCACTTACGCTCGCACTACTTAAATATCTTGCTCGAAACTATATGCCTAGTGATACCTCTTCGCATATAGTACATTGATACAGAGCTTTCTATTCGGGAACAACGTTTTTCATTTTATTAGGTCGTTAAGCTACATTGTGGCCTTTAACGTCTTAATAAACTCGTGTGAAATTACTTGGCTATATCGCGTTTTTTTGCTAACTTGCAACACCTAACGCGTGGTATACGAAGTAATCATCTTTTTATGAAGCTAGGATTTCAAATCTCTCAAACACGTCTTTTTGGTTCGCTATATGCTATCATCGCCATGGCAGTAATAGCAACACTGGTGGTAGTGTATTTTTTGCCACGTGATAGATCGCGCTATGATTTTGACTATGAGGTGGGGCAGCCGTGGCGTCATGCACAGCTAATAGCTCCGTTTGAGTTTGTCATTTCTAAGGATAGCCATCGCCTTACCGAAGAGCAAGATAGCGTATTGCGTCATGAATATCAACCCTATTTTGAGCAGCATAACAACGTGGCCGCGCATAGCATAGCACGTTTCGAGGCTGATTTGGCTGCGGGGCGTTTAGGTACAATGCCAGCTGGCTATGCCGAGCAAATTAAGCAAATGCTGCGACAGGTGTATAGTCAGGGTGTCGTGAGCAACGATGATTTAGCTATGCTATATGCCGATAGTTTGCAGTCAATACGTAAAATTACCTACGTCAAAGGCAATGCTGAAGCTGCTGCACCTACGCCTATCAAGGTTATTTATTCTCAGGCCAATGCTTATCGCTATTTGATGAACCATGATACGCTCTTGCTGAGTAGGCAGTTATTGCAAAATTATGATCTCAATAACTACATTATGCCTAACCTTACCTACGATGCTGTTAAGAGTGAGGCTATTCGTAATGAGCTTTTGGCTAGTATCTCGCCATTAAGTGGTAAGGTCGTGGCAGGCGAAAAAATCATAGACCGTGGCGAAACGATAGATGCTCTAGCTGATAGTAAACTGAAATCACTGCTCGAAGAGAGCCAGCGTAGTCGTAACCTTGATATGGTATGGAAGACGACTGCGGGGCATTTTTTGATTGTAGGGCTATTATTTGGCCTCTTAGCTACCTATCTCTATGTCTATCGTCGTGAGCGTTATGTACAGGGAGGAATGCTGCCATTTCTTTTTACTTTGGTGATGCTTTTCCCTGTTGCGGCTTCACTCCTGGCAAGCTACCATTGGGTGAGTGTCTATGTACTACCCTATGCTATTTTGCCAATTTTTGTGCGTATTTTTCTTGATTCTCGTACGGCACTCATAGCTCATATTCTCATGGTGCTCATGACAGCCTTAGCAATGAAAGAGCCTCTTACATTTGTGACAACGCAGCTCTTGCTTGGTATGGTAGCTTTGTTCACGCTACGAGAGTTGAGTCAGCGCTCTCAGTTGGTGCGTTCTGCCTTGCTCATTACAGCCGTATTTTTGTTTTATCGTATGGGCGATAATTTGGTCAATGGTATTTGGCCTACCGACATCACCCAGCGCGAGTTGTTTATCATCGCAGTACATGGTGTGTCGCTTCTCTTTGCTTATCCATTGATGTTCGTGGCTGAAAAAGTCTTTGGTTTTACATCAGCAGTAACACTCATTGAGCTCTCTAATACTAATACCCCTCTATTGCGTAGGCTATCTAAAGAAGCACAAGGCACATTTAATCACTCCATGCAGGTGGCTAATCTTGCTACCGAAGTTGCTAATGTGCTTGGAGCACGTGCACTCTTAGTGCGCACGGCTGCACTTTATCATGATATTGGTAAGCTAAAGCATCCTGCCTTTTTCACAGAGAACCAAACGGGGAAAAATCCGCACGATCAACTGAGTGAAGTAGATTCTGCTGCTATCATCATTGAGCACGTTACCGAGGGGCTAGCCATAGCTACACGTGAAGGTCTACCATACGAGCTACGCAGTTTTATAGCTACACATCATGGCAATGGCTTGGTAAAGTACTTTTATATACAAGCTAAAAATAAAGCTCCTGAGGGGGTAGAAGTCAATGAAGCTAATTTCCGCTACCCTGGCCCTAACCCCTCTACACTTGAGGAGGCTATCCTTATGATGTGTGATGCTGTGGAGGCCAGCTCGCGTAGCTTACAAGCACATGACGAGGAGAGCATCTCTGCTTTGGTCAATAAGATTGTAGATAGCCAAGTTGAAGAAGGTTTTTTTGCCGATTGCGCCATTACATTCAAACAGATTGCTACTGCTAAGCGCGTACTTATTGATAATCTTAAAATCATCTATCACACCCGCATTCAGTATCCCGAAGACAAGGCTAAGGCTAGGAATGAAAGTGCAGTCAAGGCTAATGAAGGTTGGATGCAAAAATAATTTAGAAGTACTACGATAGAATGTGAAGCAGCTTCCCTCCCTCGAAAATATAGTTTTTCGAGGGAGGGAAGCTACAACTTGTTGCAGTAAGGCTTTCTTGGGGGGCTTATCCAACCTTTTTAGAGACAAGATACACTTCGTGCCTCACTCCACTATAAAAGGTGAAATACACACTAATGCCATGCTTGCCCTAGAGCCTTGCCTTGCCAAAGGTCATGTGTAGCCATGTATTTTTGTAGTTGGTGGACAAACTCAAAGTTTTTCATTCCCCAGCGTGGCGCTAAAAGCATATCGGGTGGTGCTTGGGCTGTAAACCGCTCAATGACGAGGTCACGCCTTAGATGAGTAACCATTTCAGCAACGAGGGTGATATAGCGTTCGGGTGTGAATAGGTCAAATAGTTCAGGCTGTTTGCGCCATTGCCCACTCATAATGGTGCCGCGCACGATTTGTAGCTGATGAAATTTGATGGCGTGTAGTGGTAGGTCGTTAATGCGTTGAGCTTGGGCGATAATACGCTCTTTCGTGTCACCTGGTAGGCCTAGTATGAGATGTCCTCCCACACGGATACCATGGTTATGCGTACGATAGATGGCATCTACGGTATCGGCATAGGTATGTCCACGCTGAATGGCTAATAAGGTATCGTCGTAGGTGCTCTCAATACCATATTCTACCATCAAAAAGGTGCGTTGTGAAAGCTCTTGTAGGTAGCTTAAAAGTTCATTGCTCACGCAGTCAGGGCGCGTGCCGATAACAATGCCTACGACATCAGGTACACGTAGTGCCTCCTCGTAAAGCTCACGTAGGCGCTCTGTAGTGTCGTAGGTGTTGGTATAAGATTGGAAATAGGCTAAATAGCGCATGTCTGGGTATTTGCGCGCAAAGAATAGCTTCCCTTCTTCTAGCTGTTGTGATACCGACTTGGCTTTCCCACCATAGCCAGGGCTAAATGTGCGATTATTGCAATAGGTACAGCCGCCATGCCCTAGTGCGCCATTGCGCACTGGGCAGGTAAAGCCTGCGTCTATGGATATTTTTTGCACCTTCCCCTCGAAGTGCTTTGCTAGGAATGTACGGTATTCGGGTAGTCGCGTTGGGGTGAGTGTGGAGGTCTGTGTTGCGATGGGGGTAAGTTTTTAGGTGTTAGAAATGGTGAGTTTTAGGGCAAAGTTACGCAAAAAAAGTGGTATCTTTGCCTATTACATCATTACAGCATTATTAAGCGACAAGTAAATACAGTCTATGAAGTGTAAGTTATTCGCCCTTGCTATGGGGCTTTTTATGACCACAGCAGCTTCTGCGCAGATGAAACTCTCTGACGTAGTGCAAGGTAGATATAGTGCCCAGCGTTTAGGGCAGATTGAGCCAATGGCCGATGGCGAGAGCTACATTCGCCTTACCGACCATGGTCAGCGTATCGTGCGCTATGCATTTAAGACAGGCCTACCTACGGATACTATTTTTGATGCTAATACGGCACGTGGCACGCAGGTAAAAGCAATTCAAGGCTATGTGCTGTCGCCTGATGAACAAACGCTCTTGGTACGTACTAATACGCGTAGTATCTATCGCCATTCGTATGCTGCCGAATACCTCATTTACTCCGTACGCAACAATACGCTTACGCCCCTCTCGCAGGGTGGGCCACAGCAACAACCACAATTCTCTCCCAATGGTGAGTACATCGCTTTCGTACGTGAGGGTAATCTCTTCGTTGTGAAGCGTCTCTTTGACAATGCAGAGAGTCAGGTGACCAAAGACGGCAAGTATAACGAAGTAATCAATGGCTTACCCGATTGGGTCAATGAAGAGGAGTTTTCTACGGCTAGCTCGTTTAGCTTTTCGGCCGACAGCAAGATGCTCGCTTGGGTGCGCTACGACGAGCGTGCTGTACCACTCTATACCATGCCTATGTATAGTGGCTTGCGCGATGGGGCTAAGGTAAGCCAAGCTCCCGAGGACTATACCTATAAATACCCTCTTGCTGGTGGTATAAATGCTAGTGTTACGGTGCATAGCTTTGATATAAAGGCAGGTGTAACACGACAGCTCGATGTGCCACTTGCGAGCGATAGCTATATCCCTCGCTTAGTACGCACCAATCAGCCCGACCAATTTATTGTAGCCACGCTCAATCGTCGTCAAGACCAGCTCGACTTTTATGCGGTCGATGCACGTAGCACTGTGGCACGTCTAGTGGCACGCGAAACACACAAACAATTCGTCACCGAGAAAGCCTATACCGATCTACGTGTTGTAGGTGACCAACTCTTATGGCTTAGTGACCGCACTGACAAAACACAGATTTATGCTACACCCATCAGCGGTGGTCAAGCTAAGCCTATAACCAATGTCACGGCAGGTGTGAACACTATCTATGCTTATAGTGATAAGACTGGACAAGTGTTTTTTGAGGCTTACGATGGTGGTCCACTACGAACGGCCATTTGGAGCACCGACTTACGTGGACGTGCCAAGCAACTCACCCACACACCTGGCCAAAACACAGCTATATTTAGTGCTACGGGTGCCTACTACTTGCACACGCATTCTACCTTAAAGCAAGTACCTACCACCGTAGTGCGTAATGCTTCGGGCAAGCAGCTAGCCACCTTTGTCGATAATAAAGCATTGGCTGAGGCCATGGCTAGCACGGCCGATCAAAAGTCACTCTTCACTTTTACTACACCCGAAGGGCATACACTCAATGGCTGGATGGTGCGTCCACGCGATTTCTCGCCTACGAAGCGTTACCCAGTCATACTCTATCAATACTCTGGCCCAGGCTCACAAATGGTGGCTGACCAATGGAATAATGGCTTTCTTGGTAGCTTAGCACTCGAACTTTTTTGGGCAGAGCAAGGCTACATCGTGGTGTGTGTTGATGGCCGAGGTACTGGTGGTCGTGGTGCTGCATTTGAAAAGAGTACGTATATGCAGCTAGGTGTGCTCGAAGCCAAAGATCAAGTTTACACCGCACAATATCTCGCACAGCAGCCTTATGTAGATGCTAAACGTTTAGGTATGTGGGGGTGGAGTTTTGGAGGCTTTAATACACTGATGGCTATGGCCGATGGACAGGGCGTGTTTAAGGCTGGTGTAGCTGTGGCTGCGGTATCATCATGGCGTTTCTACGACACCATTTATACCGAGCGCTATATGCGCAAGCCGCAAGAAAACGCCATAGGCTATGCCGAGTCGCCTTTGAGCCGTGTATCACAATTAAGCGGCAGCTTGCTCATCATTCATGGCTCGGCCGATGATAACGTACACCTCGACAACTTCATGGCTTATACAGAAGCATTGGTGCAAGCTGGCAAGACCTTTGACATGCACCTCTATACCGATCGAGACCATAGCATTTATGGTGGTAATACACGCCTACATCTCTTCCAAAAGATTACCGACCATTGGAATACAAAACTCAAATAAAACATTAGCTGGCTATGCGCTTGATAAAAATGACTGGCGGACTGGGTAATCAGATGTTTATCTATGCCCTTTACTTGCGTATGCGCCATGATTTCCCAAACACATACATAGATCTTTCCGATATGATGCACTACCAGGCTCATTATGGTTACGAGTTATGGCATGTGTTTGCACTGCCACGTACTGAAATTATTTGGCCACAGTGGCTTAAAAAAGCGTTAGAGTTTGTGTTTTTTCGCACTATTTTAGAACGCAAGCAGCATGGTTCACTGGTGGCTTATCGTGAGTTGCAGCGTTGGCCATTACTCTATTTTAAAGGGTTCTATCAAAATGAGCGTTACTTTGCTGATATCGCTGATGAGGTTCGCGCTACCTTTCGTTTTGACCTTACTAAAGCCACTGCACAGACACTTACCCTACGTGAGTGTATTTTGACTGATACGCACAGTGTGTCTATACATGTCCGGCGTGGCGATTATCAACAGCCCAAGTTTGTGAAAGCCTATGGAGCATCATGTACAACTGCATATTATCATAACGCAATTAAGGCTGCTCTGACACACGACCCCAAGGCTCACTTCTATCTTTTTTCAGACGATTTGCCATGGTGCACCAAACATCTACCGCTGCCAAAGGGGCGTGTGACCATAGTGGCACACAATAAAGGCAAAGATAGCTGGCAAGATATGCTCTTGATGAGTTTGTGCCAGCATAATATTATAGCTAATAGTAGTTTTTTGTGGTGGGCCGCTTGGCTTAATCCTCATCAAGACCATCGCGTCTATTGCCCTGAGCAGTGGACACATGGTAATGATAGTAGTGTGATTTGTTTGTCTACGTGGTTGCGTGTAGGTAATGTGCTAACGACTTAATCTCACGTTATGAGCTTATTAAACAATCTTTTGCGATGCTTTTGCCATGCACCACGCATTTTAGGCCAATGGCTTGTTCCCACACCTAGGCCACGACTCATTATGACGCTTCTAGTGAAAAACGAAGCCGATATTATCGCACAAAATTTACACTACCATCGTGCTGTGGGAGTCGATGGCTTTATCGTGACAGACAATGGCTCAACCGATGGCACACGCGAAATCTTACAAAGCTATCATGAACGTGGCTGGATACTTCACATCATTGACGAGCCTACCATGGCCTACGAGCAAAAACGGTGGGTAGACCATATGATACGCCTCGCGGCAGACTGCTACGGTGCCGATTGGATAATCAATGCTGATGCCGATGAGTTTTGGTATGCACCTACACACTCACTAAAAGCGACATTGGCAAGCGTACGTCACAGCCACGTGCGCTGCTATGTGCAAAATTTCCGCCCACTCGAAGGCTTACCTCTCACTGCTTGGAATGAGGCTGTACTCGAAGTGCCACAGCCCAAGCAGCATGGCTTATCGCCTTATAGCATCTATGCACGTGCCATGCGCAAGGTGGCACATCGTGCGGTAGGTTATTTGCGTATCTCTATGGGCAACCATAAGGTAACCATGCTACCATCTTATGGTGGGCAAAGTGATATTGTGGTATTTCACTTTAATATTCGTGGCCGTGAGCACTTTTTGCGTAAAGTAGAGCAAGGAGGCCGTGCTATTACGCGTCTTAGGCAGCAGCGTGGTGGCCGCCATTGGCGTTACTTCTATAAGTTGCTATTAGCTGGCCAAATAGAAAACGAATACCACCGCGTGGTAGGAACACATCATATTGAGACGTTGCGTGAGGCAGGCTATATTGTTACAGACAATCGTTTACGCGATTTCTTTATAGCACATCCCGAATGCATCGTGCGCTAAGGTTGGTCAATAGTACGTCAGCGGTCGACACTTCATAGAGTGTCGACCGCTGACGTATCGTAGCCTAATGGCGTAGGGCTAAATTAGCCGAGGCTTTTGATTTTCTCTACCACCTTAGCTGCAAAAGCCTTGGCATCTTCGGCTGCATTAGCATTCGTTAGAGCAAGCTGACCATGGCAAGGTAGTAGGCCTTGATAGTCTAGGCCACAATAAGTTACAGAAACCTTAACAGGTGTAGCAAGCGTGTCTAGGAAGCCTCCTTCGTAGGTTTGGGCACCTTGGCCTGTGGTTACTACGTGCAAGAATTTCTTGCCTTGGAGTTTGTCGCCCCCAGTGCCATAGGCAAAGCCATATTGCAACACATCGTCCATCCACTGCTTTAAGCCAGCAGGCATGTTAAACCAAAACATAGGGTGCAAGAACACCACTACATCGGCTTCAAGAAGCGCAGCTTGTCGGCGGCCACATCTATTTTGAGATCTGGATATAGTGTCTCAATGTGGTGCACAGTGATGCCAGGTGTGGCAGCTAATACTTCGCGAATGGCGGTGTTGCTCACACTTTGAGAACCATATGAGTGTGATGAGATGACAAGGGTCTTCATATTTATATTTATCGTTTTGAAGTTATATATGTTGATACTTTTGAGGACTGCAAAGTTAGGCAACAGGCATATTACCCAGCTTTTTTTTATGAGCTAAAAATAGTTAACGATTATTCCCTGTCTAGTAATCTCACATGTTTCACTATGAGGGTGTATAAGTCACCTATATATTATAGCACATTGTTGAGTCAATGTTTTGTCCACAGTCCTCAGACCTTT
>JAUMYJ010000006.1:0-47530 GCA_030528715.1 Bacteroidales bacterium
ATAAAACACAATAAACAAAACAATAACTAAAACACTATAAATCAAAGAGAAACAAGAAAAAGAAAAAATACAATACTACAAACAATAAACAATAGCACCAAAACAAAAACACAGAAAACCACAGACAATAGACACAAGACAGAGGACAAATGGCCGAAGCCCTTAGACAAATGGCAGAAGACAGAAGACAAACATGTAGCACAAGCCTATCTAAGAAACTGCACCAAAACTATTTTGTTTTGATGCAGTTGAGAGACTTTAATCTAGGCTTGAGGTATAACCAGCTTCGTAACCTTTACGATAGTTGGCATTATAAAGCACATTAGCCTCACCTATAAAACTATTGGTTTCATCGTAACTAGCTTTATATTGCCTAGTGAGCGCGTCCTCACTACCTGCAAGAAAACCATCCTCATAACCAGCCTTATCTGCAGGACGACGATCAGGACTTATATTAGGATCATCTACCGCTCCAAGCTCATAGCCCATCGTATCTGACTCAACAAGGAGGGTCGGAGAAAGAAGCTCAATATCAGCAGCCGTTGTATCTGGCGTAACAATGCTCACAGAACCGTTGCGCTGAGTCGTATCGCGGCTATGCATTGGTGGCTCTATAGTCCGCTGTCTTAGCAAAGCTATGGCTACAGCAAAAGCAATCAAAACTATCAAGCCTAGGAGGTGTGGCCAGCCAAAACGTTTTACAGAAGAATTATTAGACATCATACTCATGAATTAGAAACGTGAATAGCGCTGCTTACGACGACTCTCTGCATCAATACGCAAGAAAATAAAAAGCAAAATTGTAAAGCCCCACAAAGAAGACCCACCATAGCTAAAAAAGGGCAAAGGAATACCAATCACAGGCGTTAGCCCTAACACCATGCCGATATTTATAAATACATGAAAAAACAAGATGGATACGACACAATAGCCGTAGACACGACCAAAACCTGACGTTTGACGCTCGGCAATATGAACCAAACGGAGAATGAGTATCAAAAACAATAGGAGAACAATACTAGAACCGATGAAGCCTTGCTCTTCTCCTACAGTACAGAAGATAAAGTCGGTATCTTGTTCGGGCACGTATTTGAGCTTACTCTGTGTACCATTAAGGAAGCCTTTGCCCTCAATCCCTCCCGAGCCAATGGCTATCATACTTTGAATAACATTATAGCCAGCACCTTTTGGGTCGTTTTCGAGTCCAAGTAAAACTTTGACACGGATTTGCTGATGAGGTTCTAGAATATTGTTGAGCACATAGTCTGACGAATAATGCAGAGCCATTGATGCAAATGCAAAGGCCGAAATGAAAAGATAATTATAGAGACGCGTAGAAAACGTCTGTATACCTATATATATAGCACCTACCGCACAAATAGTTAAAAGCACCCAGCCAATGTCAAATGGGAAGAAAAAAGATACACCATAGGCCATGGCCATAGCAAACAAGCCCCAAAGTAAATGCAGGGCAACACGACTATAACGTGGCGTATAGACTAAAACCATACCCAAACTACACAAATAAATGAGTAGTAAAACAACAAACTCACCGACATCAGTAGTGGTATAAGGCAAGACAACTTGGCTAAACCGTGTACCTACTACAAAAAACACCACGGCAGCTACACCCGTAAACAAGATGCTACCTGGCATACCCTCGCGATAAAACATGAGAAAAAACGAAAGATAAACGAGAGCAGAACCTGTTTCGCGCTGTAGCACGATGAGCACTAAAGGAATAAAAACAAGCGAAAAGGCCATAAAAGCGTTGTTGCGACGCTGCATATTAAACCCAAAGCCTCCGATAAGCTTAGCTAAGGCTAAAGCCGTAGCACACTTGGCAAACTCAGCCGGCTGCAAACTAACCGATCCCAGCTTAATCCAAGAGTGCGAGCCTTTGATATCGATGGCTAAGAAAGGCGTAATGAGCAGCAAAAGCATCATCGCAATATAGAGTATCCACGACACACCATCGTAGATTTTGTCATCAAGCGAAAGTAAAACAAAAGCCAAGACAAACGCACAAACTATCCATACAAGCTGCTTGCCTGCACGAGTGTCAAAGCTAAAAAAGTCAGCAAATGCATTGCCATACTCATAGCTGGCACCACATATACTAAACCAGCCTGCCAGCACGAGCAATACATAGAGCAATATAACCACCCAGTCGGGAGTAGCAAAGGGGAGAGTTTGTCGGTTAGCGATGTTCATTGGTGTACGAGATTACACGATGTTGATATGCAGTAGCTTTAGCTTGACTAGCTGGGCTAAGTGTACCGTTAAGGTATTGCTCCATCACGAGCTGACCTAATGGCACAGCCATAGCTGCGCCAAAGCCTCCATTCTCAATATAGACCGAGATAGCTATACGTGGCTGGTGCATAGGGGCAAAGCCCATAAATGCAGAGTGGTCTCGACCGCGATTTTGTGCAGTACCCGTCTTGCCACAAACCTCATAACCAGGAATGGCTGCACCTCGACAAGTACCATTGAGTACAGCTCCACGCATACCTGCCACGATATGTTCATAATAGCGTTTGTCTACCATTGTGTAGCGCTTTTTAGTGTACATGGTATCAAGCAGGCCATTTTCAACCTCTCTCACAACATGTGGTGTATAGAAATAGCCACGATTAGCTATCGTGGCAGCTAAATTGGCCACTTGTAAAGGCGTTGCTGTCACTTCGCCCTGACCAATAGAGATGCTGACTACACTCAGCCCACTCCAACGTCCCTTAAACGCCTTGTCGTAGTATTCAGCATTGGGTATCATGCCGCGTCGCTCACCAGGTAAGTCAATACCAAGCGGATAGCCAAACCCCATCGCGACAAGGTGATCTTTCCAACGTGTCATGGCAGCCTGCTTGCTACCATACTTTGGATTACCAAACATGCGTACTAGCCCCCAGCAAAAATAAGCATTACATGACGTGGCCAAACCTGGCACTAAAGCAGTAGGAGATGCATGACCATGGCAACCGACCTTGATACCCTTATAAACAAATGCACGATAACAAGGAAATAGTGTGCTGGTAGTGACAATACCTTCTTGCTCAAAAATAAGCCCTTGTGTGGTCTTAAAGGTAGAGCCAGGAGGGTAAAGGCCCATAATAGCACGATTGAGTAACGGCTTATGAGGATTTCGCCCAAGTGCTGCAAAAGTTTTACCTCGGTCACGCCCGATAACGGAACGTGGGTCATAATTGGGAGATGAGGCCATACAAAGCACCTCACCAGTTTTAGGGTCAAGAGCCACGATTGAACCTATTTTATTTTGCAGCAAGCGTTCGGCTAAGAGTTGGAGTTCTAAATCTATACCAAGCGTTAGATTTTGACCAGGTATAGGCGTGCGGTCGTATTGCCCCCCAGCATAGCTACCTTTAATGCGACCATGCACATCACGTAGCTGTATTTGCATACCTTTTTCGCCACGAAGGTGCTTTTCATACGAGCGTTCTACGCCCAGTTTCCCGATATTATCGCCTTGCTGATAATAGTCGTCTTTCTCGATGTCTTTGGGCGATACTTCACCTACATCACCCAAGATATGCGCTGCACAGCCATAGCTATACCTACGCGTACTACGCCTATCAATATAGAAACCCTTAAATCGGAATTGCTTTTCTTGAAATACCGAAAACTCTTTGGGCGGTATCTGGCTCATAAAGACCTGTGGCTTATAGCGCGAATAGCCTAAATTTTTATTGCGGTCTTTAATTTCTTCCATACGCTTGATATAAAACTCTTTGGTAATACCAATTGTTTGACAGAAGTCAAGCGTATCAATACCTAGCTGCTCGTTCATCACCACCATGAGGTTATACGAAGGCTCATTATAGACCAAAATTTTCCCATTACGATCACGAATGAGACCGCGTGAGGGAAATTGGATTTTCTTCATAAAAGCGTTGGAGTCAGCATTCTTCTTAAAATCGTCACTCATCACTTGCAGTGTGAGCAAGCGTACGATATAAATGAGAATTACCAACACGACAGCACCACCGATAACAAATTTACGGTAAGTCAAGCTGCGTCCTTCTTCCATAGCTACAAATATTTTGAATAGGCTATTAATCCTTACGATCAAGCTGGCTACGAATGCTCTCTAAGGCCAAGAAAATAAGGGTCGTAAGTGCCGTACTTCCACCAATATTTTTGAGCAATGTGAGCCCATTGGTAACAGCAAATGATTCGAGCGCAAAAAAGAGGGTGCAAACGAGTAAAGCCATCATCAAAAGATAGAGAAAGTAACCTATACGCCCCATTACTTTACGTGAGGGAATGATGACTTCGTCTTCCTCGACATCACTCATTAACACAATGAGTTTGGGCTGAATGAGTGCTACAAGCGTCATGCTAGCTGCACCTATACCAGGCGTATTGGCAAAGAGGTCAAACACAAAACCACCCACAAAGCCCCATAGTAAAAGCAGCGCACGTGACACACCACTAGGCATGATGAGTAGATAGTAAACATAAGCCAATGGCATGGCATAACCCATAATATTCACATGATTAAGTACGAGCACCTGCAAGGCCAAAACAACCAAGAACCAAAAAAAACGACTAACGTAGATATTCATACTTTGGGCTGAGATTTATGTTATTGGCCAGTAAGCTCTAAGGCAGCCTCCACGCCTAGCTTCTGCACCTCTGGCTGATACGCCGTAGCAATAACGGCAACGTGTTGTAGACGACGAAAATCTGTGCTAAGATTAACACGCATGGCATACGAGAGGCCATCAGCCGAATCTTCAATTTTAACCGCACGGCCAACAAAAATACCAGGTGGAAAGACAGCAGAGAAACCACTCGTCTCAATCAAGACACCCTCTTGTGGATTGGCATAGCGCGGAATATCTGTTAGCTCAGCTAAGAGTGGATTTCCTCCCTGCCATTTGAGATAGCCAAAATATTGCGAGCCTCGTACACGACAGCTTATGCTTGACTTACTATTGATAATTGGTACTACTACGGCATAGTGCTCTGATACCTTAGAAACGATACCCACTACACCAGTACCACTCACAACTCCCATCTCTGGGCTTACGCCATCGGCTGCTCCTCGATTAATGATGATAAGGTTGTCACGATGCCGCACGTCATTACTTGTAACCTCAGCTGGAATGAGCGTATAGCCACGTAGTGCCTCTGCCACGATTTTAGCAGCGAGCGTAGTATCGGACGTTAATTCACTCAGTTTACGACGTAATGCCTCATTTTCGACATGTAGTGTAGTGTTTTGTCGTGTGAGTTCGGCGTTGTTTACTTGTAACGACAAGTAATGTGCTACTTGGGCGTAGAAGCGGTCTATCTCTGCCACCACACGGTTAGCCGAGGTAAACCACACGCTGCCTTGATAGCTATTGCAGCGAAAAAAGAGTGTCATACTTACTGCTTCTAGTAAGATAAAAAGCACCCAATAGTAGTATTTGGCAACAAAGTCAAGCAAATTGCGCATACTATATAAATCGTTAGATAGGGGCGTGAGAGGTATGTTTAGAGCGATAAGGCACAAGGCAGCAGCACCGTTGCCCTCGGTGGGAAGGTGCTACTGCCTTGCGATATCAGCTGAGGGTGTTTATTTCTTCATCAAGAAACTTAGGCGGTCAAAGCGTTTCAAGGCTTCGCCCGTACCACGCGCTACACAGAGCAAGGGGTCTTCAGCTACATGAAAGGTAATACCCATTTTAGCCGTAAGACGCTGGTCTAGACCACGCAGTAATGCTCCACCACCCGTAAGATAGATACCATTTTTCACTATATCGGCATAAAGCTCTGGGGGTGTAGCTTCGAGTGCACTAAGGATAGCTGTTTCGATTTTCGAGATACTCTTATCAAGACAATGCGCTATCTCTTGGTAACACACTGGCACAGACATTGGCAATGCTGTAATACGGTTTGGCCCTGTTACGATATAATCTTCTGGAGCGTTATCGCCAAGGTCAGCCATAGCTGCTCCTACATTTATTTTGATACGCTCGGCCATACGCTCACTTACTTTCACGCTGTGCTGGCGGCTCATATAGGTTTGTATATCAGCCGTAAAATCGTCACCAGCCATTTTTATTGAGCTATTGGTCACGATACCTCCGAGCGAAATCACAGCAATCTCTGTCGTACCACCTCCAATATCCACTATCATTTGTCCCTCTGGCGCTTCTACATCAAGACCGATACCTATGGCAGCAGCCATAGGCTCATAGAGCAGTGATATGTCTCGTCCTTCGGCACGTTCAGCCGAATCGCGCACGGCACGGAGGTCTACATCCGTAGAGCCCGAAGGCACGCCAATGACCATACGGCGTGATACATGAAAGAAATGGCGTCCTGTCTTAACTTTCTTTATTAGTCCACGTATCATCTGTTCGCACGCGCTAAAATCGGCTATCACGCCATCACGTAGCGGACGTACAACGCGTATATTTTCGTTTACCTTTTCGTACATCATTTTGGCCTCGTCGCCAACGGCAATCATTTTGCCTGTATTGCGGTCAAGTGCCACTACCGAAGCCTCATTGACCACAATTTTACCATCGCAGATGATAATCGTGTTAGCCGTACCGAGGTCGATAGCTAATTCTTGTGTGAATGAGAAAAAAGCCATTCTTGTCTTATGCTATTGCAGGTTGTGTGTTATAGTTGTACATTCAATTAGCCCTCTTGATGTGCAGCAAAGTAGGCGTTGATAGCCGTATCGTAGTGGCTACTCACACCAAAGGCCTCCATAGCGAGGTGTTTGCGCTCAGCTAGTGTAGTCTTAGCACCGACACGTTTTACAATATCAAGCAATAGCTGATATTGTGCTTTTGAGGGTACAATTGTCACATCGGTAAAGTTTTTGGCCGCAGCACGAATGAGCGAGATACCACCGATGTCAATCTTCTCTATAATATCTGCCTCGCTCGCTCCCGAAGCTACTGTAGCCTCAAAGGGATAGAGATCTACTATAACGAGGTCTATCTCAGGTATGTCATATTGTGTCATTTGGGCTTGGTCGCTAGCCAATGAACGACGGGCAAGAATGCCGCCAAACACCTTAGGGTGCAACGTCTTGACACGCCCACCAAGGATAGAGGGATAGGTGGTCACATCTTCGACCTTAGTGCAGGGGAGCCCAAGGCTCTCAATAAAGTCGCATGTACCACCCGTAGAGAGAAACTCTACGCCATCGGCATGCAGCGCACGAAGTAACTCATCTAAGCCATCTTTATGAAATACAGACACTAATGCACGCTTAATTTGCTTTCTTTCAGCCATTGCTTTGTTTGGAGAGTTAAGCCAGCTTCGCCATAGACAGCTACGTATCGTAGTAGAAACATACCATGGCTGTACACACAACACATAGCACCAAGCCCCTACCACTCCACCAAGCGTATGCCCACACGCTGGCGATAAAACATAAGGAAGTTATTATCAATATGCAAAGATAATGATTTTGTAGCAGTTAACCTTTATTCTAGCAGACAAAAAATAAGTTTTTTTCCTTACCATTGGCAGCACCCCACCACACACTCACTCAAAGCATACACCATAAAAAGTCAATAGAGGCAATCTAGACACATTGGTACACAAGAGAGCAATACACTTAAAACCATTTTTTACAGCTAAAAGGCAAGCACTTTGTCTGGAGTCTTCAAACCTTTGTCTGAAGACCGCGGACAAAGGTTTGAAGACTCCAGACAAAGTGCTAAGAGCCTCAAACAAAACCTTATACGTCACGACAGCCCTCTCACACGAACAACTACCTAGCACATAAGGAGAATTCTCCTTATGTGCTAGGTAGTTGTTGGCCAACCTGCGTAGTAGCTTATCGTTTTGTAGCCAAGAAACGACGTGCCGATTCGGCCGCTACGAGTAGGCCACCTGCACTCATGATAATATCCTTAATAACCAAACGACCAGCAGCCGAGAGGTAAGGAAAACCATGATGTGGCGTAGGCAGGTCTCCCCCTAGGTTAGGCACCCAACATTCAGGTGTAGTAATCAGAAACGAAAGCGTCACGATACTCATGCCAAAGGTAAGCAACCCACCCAGCATGCCCAAGCGTGGGTACCAAATGCCCAGTAACACGAGTGTACCAATCAAGCAAATAGCGGCTCCAAGGCCATAGGCAAACACATAAGTACCATTGCTCTCATGCCAAGCGATGTTCTTCTGCACCATTTTGCCCTCTGGGTTCTTGTGCAAGACGTATTCTTTAACCATCTCACCCTTATCATTCGGAGCATACTTATCCGAATTGTTATAAAGGAAACTCATAAAAGGGCTATTGCTCACGAAGTGAGCGATGCCATCGGCCTCGTATTGACACACTTTGAGACCACCAATCCACGCCATCACTATAAAAATGGCTACACGCATGTAGTTGTAAAAATTGCGCTCGAACTTAACGAGCAGCTCACTGCACAATGTAAAAAGGTTATTAATCATACTTCGATTATAATAGTGACAAAAATAGCATGTCCGTAACCCTCTAATGCTACCACATGCCTTGTATAGGTGCAAAAATAGGTAATTTCACTCAGCACTGAACCTTAAAAAGGATAAAAAACACAACTAATCATTAATGCCACCCTCCAAGATGCCTCCTAGAAACTCATAAATAGGGAATTGCCTACCTATGTATGAAACTTTTCTTACTATCTTTGCAAGTAGTTATGCGCTTTTTTGAGGCATACATTCACGCAGGTATTCTCATTTTAGAGTGGCGTCTATTGTATGTAAACGCTAAACGCATTTTTCAAGACAAAGAAGTATCTCTCCTCATGACACAACAAGGCCTCTTTTCGTTTCCTACGACTCACCGCGTCAAATATCGCCATCTGTCCTTACTACTGATAGGCCTTGTGTCAATCAGTACACTCCACGCTCAGAGCTATCCTAAACTATGGCAGGCCGTGTACCAAGCCACACAAGACGACCTACCACGCAGTGCTATAAACAATATAGATAAAGTGGCCACCAAAGCTAGGAGTAAAGGAGATAAAGGGCAGGTGGTCAAAGCAGCTTTGGTGCGTGCTCAAATTACGCAAGGGCTATCAGCCGATAGCTTACCACAAACTCTCGCACGACTAGAAACTTTAATTAGCCAAACAGACGATGTGGGTGTTCAAGCCATGATGCACCTAGCATTGGCAAAATGTCAAGAGGAAAATTATAGTCTTTTTAGCACGCAGCGCGACAGCCTTGTACGCATGCATCTCAACGAAGTAGCCACACGCCTACCATACCTCTTGCACCTACGCGCTAAAGACTATTTGCCAGCCGTAGAGCGTCAGCAAGATGCAACCATAAAAAAGCAGCCTGATCTATTTCATGGCGACCTACTCCATGCCGTAGCTGCCGAGTGGTTGGCGGCGCAGCCCATACGTCTCTACACAAGCGATAGCCTCTATCGACACGTGATGAACATTTATACTGCAGTTGGTAACAATGATGCTGCTGCATACCTCCACTACCAATGGCTCGTGCAATACGCTCGCCCTCACAAAGCAAGTACCACATGGGCACACTGGGCAGAACATTACCGCAACACACAAGTGGCTCCACTCTTTTGGGTAGCTTGGGCAGAACAAAACAGCTGGCGTCACGCTCACGACAAGCTACAATGGGCTAAGACACACTACAAAAAGTCACCTTTTATCAGTGCTATCCACAACCATATAGCCCAAGCTACGGCACCAGCTATCGCACTAGAACTTCCCGAAATCGTATCGACCACCGCTGGAGAAGCACGCTATACTGCACGCTGTCGAAACATCAAAAAGCTACGACTACGCCTCTACCATACCCCCTATACAACACTTAGCAAACGACCAGAGAAGATTGGTAAGAGCGAAACATTAGCAGCAGAGTGGACACTCGATGTGCCACGCGATAGTATGGCCGACTTTGTTGATGCACCACTGACCATTCAATGGCCTACACAGCCAGGCATCTATCGTGCTGTATTGATAGGCGACAAGCTCAACACACAGCACTTTGTACACATTACCGACTTAGCGTTGCTGCGCATAAATACACCAAAACACACACGCTTTGTGAGCGTTAATAGGCAAAGTGGAGTAGCCATACCGCACACCACACTCACAGCCTACGACCGTGATGGCAAGCAGCTATGGCAAGATAGCACCAACAGCGAGGGTGAACTACTGACAGACGACACACACGAGTACCATAGCATCGCCATCAGCCGTGGTAACGACCAAGCTGCTCCCCTTATTTACATATACCATAAGCCACAAAGAGCTAGCTACGACGAAACCGCAAACAATAACTCACAGAGAGGAACTCTGAGCGAGCTACCATTGCAGCTACACCTCAACACCGACCGAAGCCTTTATCGCCCTGGGCAAAAGCTCTACGTGAGTGGTGTTGTATTTAGAAGTAACAATGATGATGCTACGGCAGTGGCCAACATACGTGTACCCATCAGTATTCGTAATGCTCAAATGGCAGTGGTACATCGCGACACTATCACAAGCGATAAGTTTGGTACATTTGTCGCCACATTCACGCTCCCTTCTACGATACTTGCAGGAGCACTTTATATTGACACGCCCCATGGCACACACGAGTGCAAGGTAGAGGCATTCAAAGCGCCCAGCTATGAGGTAAAACTAGATAGCATCGTAGGCTCACCAAAGGCAGGAGAACGTATCGTGTTACGTGGAGCAGCTCTTGGCTTCGATGGTGCCCCCATCGTTGGTGCTAAAATATCTATAAATCTTGCCACCCAACCTTGGCCTTGGTGGCGCAATAACAACAGCGAGCCTTATAGCACACAAGCTTATGCTACAACCGATGCCGAGGGAGTCTTCACAAGCGAAGTAACCTTAGCTCCGAGCCTAGAAGACGACTACTTCATGCGCTATAAACTTACGGCCGAAGCTAGCAGCCCTACGGGCGAAGTACAACGTAGTGAATACGAGTTTAGCATAAACAGCCACCCTCGCCAGCTCTTTGCAGAATGGCCCAAACAAGTAAGACAAGACAAACTCCCTAGCATCACTTACCACCTCTTGGGGAGCACAGGAAAACCATTACATAGCCAAGGAACGCTTGACGTCTATGCTCTGAATGATAGTACCAGCCCCATAGCGACACAAGCATTTACCGCAGCACACCCCTTTACACCCACACTTCTGAGCAAACTGCCACAAGGGCAATACCGCATCGTTGCTCACGTAGCTGCACAAAACGAACTTCCAGAGGCACGCCATGAGATAACATCTATCACCTTGTTTGACCCAATGGCCAAACAAGCAGCAGCACCACTTGTACTCTATCGTAGCGCACCCGATGAACAGCTACAAACAGCAGAGTTTATCATAGGCTCTAATCTTCCAGACGCTACCCTCTATTATACACTAGCAAGCTACGATGGTAAAGTAGAACGCCATGAGCGCATTGCTCTTAAAGGTGGCTATGCTCACCTACCACTCACTTATACCGAAGCTTTCGGAGAAAGTGCCACACTGCATGTTGCCTTTCATGCACAGCAAGGCGATAGTAGTTATAACACCCTATCGTCTATCCGCGTAGCACGCCCATTTATAGACAAAACATTGCACTACCGCTGGGAACGTTTTGTAGACAAAGTGCGACCAAGCGACCAAGCACAATGGCAACTACGCTTAATGGATAGTGAGGGCAAGCCTGTAGAAGCTAATCTCATGTTGAGCGTATCTGATGCTAGTGTCAATACACTCTTTGACAACTATCGTCCTTTTCAGCTCAATCGTTGGCGTCACTTTACATTCATCAGCGACACATGGGCACTAACAACTCCCACACTGCATAGGTATACTGCTAGCCAGTACCCTACCCTATACCCAACAATAGCACCACTACGCTATACTCTACCACTACTGAGCTACGAGCTCTACCGACCTACTGCCACCCGTATGGTGCTGCGTGGCATGCCCACAGCATTAGCAGGTGCACTAGATAGCTATGCAGCTGAGGCCTCAATCATAGCTAAAGAACCGATGGGTGCTATCAAGCGTGCCAGCAAAGCGCTAACAGTTCATACGCCAATCAACATACCTAAACTACGCAGCGATTTTAGCCCCACAGCCTACTACAACGGCCAGCTACGTACAGACAAAGAAGGACGTGCAAGCATTAGCTTTACCCTACCACATAGTGCTACGACGTGGCAAGTGCGTGGCCTTGCCACAACAGCCGACATGTGCTACGTTAGTTTCGACACAACACTCGTGGCACGTCCTGACATCGCCATTCGTAGCAACCTACCACGCTTCGTTTACGAGTCTGATAGCGTGAGCTTCACAGCCACATTCCTAAACACAAAGACAATACCTCTTGACGTAC
Source organism: Bacteroidales bacterium (assembly GCA_030528715.1). GTDB lineage: Bacteria > Bacteroidota > Bacteroidia > Bacteroidales > Bacteroidaceae > Alloprevotella. Next base: position 12,344 of record JAUMYJ010000006.1, read on the forward strand.
GCAATACAATAGAGGTGCGCAATGCCGACAATGGTGTGGTACTAAACACACAGCACTGGAAAGGTTCGCTAGCCGCAAATGCACAAGCCGAAACTACCATCAGCTGTCGAGCACCACAAGGTGTATCGGCTCTTAAAGTACGGATATGGGCAGAGGGGAAGACGTATAGTGATGGCGAGGAATACACCATTCCCATCTATCAACAAAAGACTACACAAGTGGTACGTACTGCCCTACCATTAGACAAAGCAGGCATACACACTCTACTACTAGATACACTAGAAGCCCCGATAAGTGGCACACTTACGAGCCGGCAGCTCACACTCACAAGCAATCCCGCATGGCTCGCCGTAATGTCGCTACCCACCATGGCCAATGCACGCTACCACGATGCCTATACACTAGCCAATACACTCTATGCAGCCACACTCACACAGCATATTATACAAACGCAGCCACACGTAGCACGTGCCATCAATACGTGGCAAGAACTAGGCAATAAACTGCCACAAAACTTACAACACAAAGCACAACTTGCCGGCACAACGCTCAATGACACGCCTTGGCTGAGCGAAGCTAACGACGCCACGACTCAAATCAAACACTTGGCTACCTTCGCCAAGCCCAACATCTCACGTAATGCTTTCGACCGCGCCTTAGCCGAGCTCGCTCAACTGCAAGATGAATATGGTGGTTTTAGCTGGTGTCAAGGTATGCCTACCAGTCCCTATATCACTGCACAAGTGGCTTTACAGCTAGCACGCATGCAATACCTCACGCAACGCGATGTAGCCACCTACAACTACGACCAAGCCATGGCCTATCTCTACCGCACAGCCAGCCAATGGTATGCAGACTACAAAGCCAAGCGCACTACCGATGTACCACAATGGCTTACAGACTACCTATATATCTATGCCACCACACGCCGCACATTTACAAAGAAGCAAGGCGAACTGGCTAACCACATCATGGACATCATACAGGCCAAAGGCATAGCTATTGACTTACAACAAAAGGCTAAGGTGGCCACCATATTACACCACCTAGGGCACAAAGTAGCTGCCACCAAGCAGCTACACAGCCTACAACAACACCTCGTGCACAAGCCTGGCTATGGCACCTACTACGACGCGACAAATAGTAGCTACAATCGCAACAGCATTGGTACACAAGTAGCCGCACTAGACGCCCTACGCACCCTAGGTGAGCTAACACTCGAAAATCAAGAGCAAATGCGCCTATGGCTCGTGCAGCAACGTCGTGCACAGCAATGGCCAGATGCCGTAGCCACGGCCGAAGCAGTGCACACTTTACTGCAAGGACACGATGAGCTAGTACGTCCCAAGGTCAATACCAAATCGGCCAAAGCAGCGCAAGAGGAGGCCAACAACAAACGCCAAAAAGACAATTCCGTACCCAGCGACAGTATAGCCAAGCCTGCCACACGCTTGCAACTCGTAAACCTAGACGAGACTACTACACCTATTTACTATACCTTTGCAAAGGGCAAGCAAACGCTCGCCACCAATAGCGGTATACGCGGGAGTGAAACCAACAGCTTAGGCTATATTGAGACACGCTTTAATGCCTCAGATATAGCCCTACAAGCCACTACACTCAAACTTCAAAAGACAAACAATCACTTTGCCTACGGCACCCTATACAGTAGCTATGCCTTACCCTTAGCTAGTACTACTGCACAAGCCACTGGCCTAGCCCTATCGCGACGCTTAGAATATTGGAATGGCCAAACGTGGCAAGCTACAGAGACCGATAGCACAAGCCTAGCCACTCTGCAACGCTTCAAGCCACTACGCCTACGTCAGGTGGTAACCATAGTGGCCGAGCAGACTTATAGCTTTGTGCGTATTGACGCACCACGTAGTGCGGCAGCAGAACCTACACAACAGCTCTCGGGCTTTAGCTATCAAGGCGGAACACCCCACTACCGCAGTGTGGGCGATGCTGGCACGACCTATTTCGTAGAGCATTTGACTAAGGGCACACATCACTTTATTGAGGAGTGGTACATCAGCCGTACAGGAGAACTCCAATGGCCTGCAACGCAAGCAACGTGCCTATTTGCCCCCGAGTTTTCAGGCCAAACAGCAGGTCAATGGCTACGCTTTTAACGAGACTTCCCAACCCAGCCAGAAACATCTGCCCCGCTACGTGTCTAGGCCTAGCGGGGCAGATACTATATAGCTCAACCTTGAACTCACAGCACGACATAAGCTAAGCTGATATAAAACCAAAACTCTGTACCACGTCGTGGTACAATTGTATCTAGACGTGGCACAAACGTATCGCAACACGGCACACTACTTTGAGTCAAAAAACTGCTACGCTTGTACCTAGTGGCTATTCGTACAAGCGTAGCAGTTTCTCTTACATCTATCTAGTTTAAGGGAGCAAAGTAGCGCAATGTATCCGTAGGCAATAACCTAGGGTGTGCTATACGCACAAGGTCGCGCAATAACAGATGAGGGGCAAAGGGCGTTTCATCATAGTAGGGTATAACAGCAGTATTGCAACCATAAACACCACGCTGCGCAAAAGCTGCAATATAGGGAGCGATAGAGAGATCTTGACTTAACTGTGTCATAGTATAGGGAGTAGCACGCTGATAGTAGCGAATAAGCCAACGTGTGGCATCGCTATGCAACAATGCTTGCTCAGCAGTTGTAATAATACTCCCCATAGTACTATCGGCTGCATAGGCGTAGTGTAAGCCAGCGTCAGCTAATAAGGACGCCACATAGCTACGGCCACCAGGAGTATACCATGTACCACTCATAGGTAAGTCAATGAGTACCTTAGGACGTTCGGAAACACCTTGTACTAAAATACGCAGGCTATCGTAAGCCTCCTCTATACGAGCAAATAAACTATCCGCCACATCGGGCACACCATAGAGTAACCCATAGAAACGCACCCATTCGGCACGTGCCAAAGGAGTTGGCTCCATATAGTCGGCACACCATACGGGCGAGAGGCGAAGTGTATGGAGTAGTTGGTCTTTTTCTCCTTCGAGGGGTGAGAGTAGCACAGCATCGGGACGGAGCGTAGCAAGATACTCGCTATTAGGTCGATGGCTAGAGCCGAGATCGCCCACAGTCTGCACACGCAATTGATTATGCACTTCGGGTAGCATGATAAAAGCTGTGTCGGCCACAGCAGCAACTTTACCAAGCACTCCCAAACGGTAGAGCAGGCCACAATGCACAGAGGTAAAGACAGCCGTGCGGTGCAAAGGAGTACGCAGCACTATGCCACTAGGCAGGCTATCGGGCAATACACTATCGATAGGAACAAGCACATAGGTAGCAAGCACGGTGCCAGGGCTCCAAGGATTAGCCACCGTAACTTGTGTATAGCCATCACCCTCTGTTTTACTAAGTAGCGTAGCATAGCGATAGCCCGCAGCAGGCGCATGTGCCAAGTGGTGCGTGTGGCAGCCCAATAAAACTAAGGCTACGACACTTATTGCAATGAAGCGTAAGATGGTATCTAAATAATACATCAATCTAAAGATTGGGGTAAGTTTTGCTCTGTGGAGGCAGCTACATCAAAAAGCTCGAGGGGCTGTTCTAGCTGCTGCAAATCTTTGACATCAAATGTACGCTGAGGTGTTAGGCCTAGCGTGCGCCAACCTTCAAGCTGGCGTAGAATATTTCCCTGCCCCGTGGCAAGTTGCCCCTTAGCTAATCCAAGCTCGACTAGCACGCCTTTGAGTCGTGTCTCTACTTTATTAAAAGTGCGTGCAAAGGTCACAAACTTATCATAGACCTTACGCGCTGAGTCAAATACCTCTTGCACATTTTGTTGCTGCTGTTGTGCTTGATTAAGGTGATAGGCCAGCTGCAAGGTCATCAGCAGATTGCTCGGATTGAGCAAAATAACCTGCTTAGCATATGCATACTGTGAGAGCTGGGGATTGGCTTGTATGGCCGCAAGATAAGCAGCTTCATTGGGAATGAACATCAGCACAAAGCCTATCGCACCATGTACGTATTTAGGATATTGCTTAGCACTGAGCTCGTCTATATGTCGCTCTACGGATTGCAGATGGGCTTTGAGTGCTCTCTGCTCTTCTTCGGTCGTTGTGGCTATATGATAATCTACATAAGCCGTGAGTGAAACCTTTGCATCAATCACGATACAAGCACTATCAGGTAGGCTTACGATAACATCGGGACGTAGTTCGTTGCCCTTAGCTCCTTTTACACTATACTGTGTATCATAGTCACGCCCCTTGGTAAGTCCACTACTTTGCAATAGATTTTCTAGGATACCCTCGCCCCAATCACCCTGTTTTTTGTTATCACCTCGCAAGGCATTGGCCAAGGCCTGTGCTTCATGTCCAATTTCAAGCGAGCGTTCTAAAATATGCTTTACATTAGCATCTAGTTTAGCTTGCCCCTCAATGTAGTTTTTCTGAAACTGCTGTATGCTTTGGCTAAGCGGTTGAAGCAGTTCATCTATCTGTTGGCGATTGCTCACGCGTAGGCGTTCACTTTGCTGATGTGCTACCTGCTCGGCGAGCTGCATCACTTGGCGTTGCCATGCCTCGCGCTCTATGGCATGTTGCTCACGCAGCATGTGTTGCTGTCGCTCGCGGTCAGCAAGGAGGGTTTCGTAGTGCTCTGTAACTTGTGCTATGGTACGATCAGCTTGGCTATGCGCATGCGTGAGGTCGTTGGTAAGTTTGGCTAGTTCTGTCTCCTTTACTACTAGCGTTTTCTGCATCTGCGTTCTGCCCCAAAGCCAGCCTAAGACCAAAGTAATAATGGCCAATAAGAATGAAATCAAAATAGTCGTCATCGAGTTTGAAACTTAATGAGAGCAAGCGCAGGCAAACGTAAGTCTGCTCGCGCTTGTAGTAACGATAAGGAATACGCTTTTAACTTTTCACCAGACGAATGCCATCGGGCATGAGAACAATAGCTCGTGCTTTATAAAGTGTACCCACAGCACGCTTAAACGCCTTCTTACTCACAGCAAAACGGCTCATAATAGCTTGGCTATCACTCTTGTCGTTATAAGGCAAAAAGCCACCAGAGGCTTCGAGCTCAGCAAGTAATTGCTGAGCAAAATCCTCAATGTGTGTCATACCCAAAGCTTGCAGGCTCAAATCTATCTTTCCGTCTTCACGTACTTGCTTAACATATGCCGTGAGACGATCGCCTGTTTGTATATGGCCATAAATTTCATTACCATAGATAAGCCCCGAAAATTTATTGTCTACAATCGCCTTAAATCCAAGGTCTGAGCGTTGCCACACAAGAATATCTACGGCATCGCCTACACGATAAGGCGGATAAGTGTCATTGAGATGGCGATCTACTTTGGCAGTAGCTACGATACGCCCCGTTTCATCGTCAATATAGATGTAAACGATGTAGCTACGACCTTGCACCATGCGCATCTTTTGCTCTCGAAAGGGCACAAAAACATCTTTCATCAAGCCCCAATGCAAAAAAGCACCATACTCATTTGTCCAAGCCACTTCTAAAAAAGCGAAGTCACCAACCTCAGCCAAGGCTTGCTCTGTGGTCGCAACCAAGCGCTCTCCTTGGTCAAGATAAACAAAAACTTCTACCTCATCGCCCACAACACTTTCGGACAAGACGTATTGTTTGGGCATCAAAATTTCGCCAGCTTCACCACCATCGAGGTAGGCACCATGATCCGTGTAACGCGTGATAGTAAGGCGGTTCCAACGGCCTAAGGCTATATGTGTCATACGAGCGTTGTTGAAAGTGGTGTAGTAAGATCTTTTTTGCGATAGTCCGTACGTATTAAGCCATCTTGCATGGCTATCGTGCGATCTGTAATCGCTGCTAAAGTTTCATCGTGCGTCACGATAACAAAAGTTTGCCCGAAGTGCTCTCTGAGGTCAAAAAAGAGCTGGTGTAGCTCAGCTTTGTTGTGCGTATCAAGACTACCAGATGGCTCGTCGGCAAAGACTATTTCGGGATTGTTCATCAGTGCGCGTGCCACGGCTACACGCTGTTTCTCTCCGCCTGACAGCTCGGCAGGCTTGTGCTCCATACGATACTCTAAGCCCATAAATTCTAGCAGCTCCACAGCACGCGTACGTACAGCACTACCACTACGTCCAGCGATATAAGCTGGGATACACACATTTTCGAGCGCCGTAAACTCTGGTAGCAGCTGATGGAACTGAAAGATAAAGCCAATGTGTGCATTGCGAAATGCAGCTAACTTCTTAGGCGAGAGTGTAAACACATTTGTACCAAGCAACTTGACCTCACCTGCGTCAGGTGCATAGAGTGTGCCTGCGATTTGAAGTAAAGTTGTTTTTCCGGCTCCACTAGCCCCAACGATACTCACTATCTCACGTTCTCCGATAGAGAGGTCAATACCTTTGAGTACTTCGAGCGTACCAAAGCTTTTTCGTATGCCTTTAAGTTCTATCATGATGTAGCTCTCACTTAAATGTACGGCGTTCTCCCGAGCCAAAAATCACACAGAGTGAATCATTATCAAGCCAAGTAATATCAGCAAGCTCTACTCTACCGGCAGTTGTAGGTACGTAGAGTTGCCCATTACTGATGACTCCTTGCTCTGACGTATGCTTACGCAGCTGTGTAAGATTGATAGCCGATAGTAGCACTTCGCTAGTCAAGTCGGCCGTAATAGCAAAGCTGTCTCCCTCTACAATGCTGCCAGATATTGTAGCCATACGCCCAACATCATCAGTTTTTGAGAGGCTCAGTTCATCATCAGCCGTAGCTAAACCAAAGCTACTCATACCTTGTGGCACACAAACACCATAAATAGTAGACGTATCTACGGCAATAGCTGTCGCGTCAAGCGTATCTGCTGGAGCTAGCTCTTCGGTAGGTTGCGAATCGGTTGTTTTTTGTCCGCCACAGGCTACACACAAGGCTAAGAGCAAAGGTGTAGTGAGGCATAAAATGCGCTTCATGTCTTGTCGTCCGTTAAAAATGGGTAGTGTTTATAGCACAAAGGTAAGCAAATAATTTGAGACTACAACACATGTAGGTAAAAACAATAGCTCCTAGACGTCTAACTACAGATATGAGGTGCTGTACATGGTTATGTACAGCACCTCATCATAAGGAAATATAGCTAAACTTATTACTTGTCGGCTTCCATCTTAGCTTTCAATGCAGCCAAAGCATCGTTGTCACCAAGTGAAGTAGCAGCAGCTTGATTTTGGATAGGAGCAGCAGCTTCGCTCTTAGCAGCTGCCTTGCGACCACGACGTGGCTCAGCTGAACCTTCTTCAAAAGTACGACTGTGTGAGAGGAAGATACGACGACCATCCTTGTTGAACTCAATCACTTTGAACTCAACGGTTTCTCCCTTAGCAGCAGTGCTACCGTCTTGTTTGGTAAGGTGTTTAGGTGTAGAGAAACCTTCTACGCCTTCTTCGAGCTTGATTACGGCACCCTTTTCAGTAAGTTCTACGATTTCGCCTTCGTGTACGCTACCTTCGGCATACTTAGCTTCGATAGCATTCCATGGGTTATCTTCAAGTTGCTTGTGACCAAGGCTCAAACGGCGGTTAGTCGTGTCTATTTCGAGTACTTGTACTTCGAGCTGAGCACCGAGTTGTGTAAACTCTGATGGGTGCTTCACTTTCTTAGTCCAAGAGAGGTCAGAGATGTGTACGAGACCATCTACGCCCTCTTCGAGTTCTACGAATACGCCGAAGTTTGTAAAGTTACGTACCTTGGCAGTATGTTGGCTACCTACGGGATATTTCGTGAGTATGTCTGCCCATGGGTCTTCGCGGAGTTGCTTCAAGCCGAGAGACATCTTGCGCTTTTCGCGGTCGAGTGAGATAATCACAGTCTCTACTTCATCACCAACTTTGAGGAAATCTTGTGCAGAGCGTAGGTGTTGGCTCCAGCTCATTTCGCTTACGTGGATCAAACCTTCTACACCAGGTGCTACTTCTACGAATGCACCATAGTCAGCCATTACGACTACCTTACCCTTAATTTTGTCACCAGCTTTGAGGTCTTCGCCAAGAGCGTCCCATGGGTGTGGTGTAAGCTGCTTCAAGCCGAGCGCGATGCGCTTCTTTTCTTCATCAAACTCAAGGATTACAACGTTAATCTTTTCGTCGATCTGCACCACTTCGTTAGGATCACTCACACGTCCCCAAGAGAGGTCGGTGATGTGTACAAGACCATCTACGCCGCCCAAGTCAATAAATACACCATAAGATGTAATGTTCTTCACCACACCTTCGAGTACTTGACCCACTTCGAGCTTACCCATGATCTCTTGCTTCTTAGCTTCGAGCTCAGCTTCGATAAGTGCCTTGTGAGATACAACAACGTTGCGGAACTTTTCGTTGATCTTTACCACTTGGAACTCCATCGTCTTACCAACGAAGATATCATAGTCACGGATAGGCTTAACATCAATTTGTGAACCAGGGAGGAAAGCTTCGAGACCGAGTACATCAACAATCATACCACCCTTCGTGCGGCACTTAATGTAGCCCATAACCACTTCTTTGCTTTCGAGTGCTTCATTAACGCGCTCCCAAGCTTTAGCTGCACGTGCTTTTTTGTGTGAAAGTACAAGCTGGCCTTTCTTATCTTCTTGTTGCTCTACAAATACTTCAACCTTGTCACCGATTTTCAAGTCGGGGTTATAGCGAAACTCGTTATATGATATAACGCCATCGCTCTTAAAGCCAATATTTACAACTACTTCGCGATTGCCAACGATATCAATTACAGTACCTTCCTTAACTTCATTTTCGTTTACGGCAGTAAAGGTTTCGCTGTATTGTGCTTGCTGTTGCTCTGCTGAGAGAGAGGTTTCCGCTTGGCCATTTTCGAATGCGTCCCAGTTAAAGTCGTCCAATGGCTTTACGTTTGAGAAATTACTCATAATAAATGGGTTAATAATAAGTTAATAGTTTATAGCCATGTAGCACACACTACACAGCGGTGCAAAGTTAGCAAAAATAAATGGCACAACCAAGCGAAAACACACATTATTTACTACAAATATATCGCTCTCACATTTTAGACGCTTAACCCAAGGTAATGTATCACGCCATGGCACAAATGTGGCTAAACACAGCACAATCGTATCGCGACACGACACAGTTGTAGCATGACACAGTATAATGTATTTGCCTTAGAGCACGATAATTAAATCATAGTATTAAAAAACACTATATCTATATGTCCTATCAGAGCAAAATTTGGCCACCTCAATAAAAGGGGCTATTTTTGCCAAATAGTTGGCGGTGCCTTTTTACGTACGTAACACCACATACTGACAAAATACGTGATGCACACGCTATGTGCCAATAATCTCCTATTTGACCTCGCCTTATTCGCATGCTACGTTTCAGCCTCTTCATGCTTTTAGTCCTAGCTCTTACCACCTCATGTGCAGAGAGCTACCACATCGTGGGTAGTACAGCGATAGAGGGTGGACGACACGTACAGCTACGACAGCGTATGCCAGCAGTAGCCATCGCACAAGCCAACATCATTCATGGACGTTTTGAGCTAGAAGGTATCTTTGACTCGGTAGCTATTGTGGATCTCTATGTAGATGGGCAACACATCATACCGATTGTAATCGAGCGCGAACTATGCAGCATTCACATCGCTCCTACCGAGCAACAAGTTACGGGTGGGCTACTCAATACTAAACTCAGTAATTTCATAAAAAAGAAACGCCACCTTTACCATCGTATAGCAGTCTTACGCGAGAAGCTAAACACCCTCGAAATACAAGGACTTTACGACACACCCGACTACCATAGTTATACTTATGATATTAACCGCTTGCTCCGTCAGCTACAAGACCTGCAAGTGACCTTTGTAGTAAAAAACCAAACAAATATCTTAGGGCCATATTATTTTGCCAGCATATTGTCATCACACTGCGACCTACACGACAATCAGATGCCACTGCTACGCCAAATACTCCGAAAAACTTCCCCTCACTTTCGTAACCTACCTGCCGTGGCACAAGTTATCGTGAGCAATCCTGAGCTGCGGTTAATACCGAGCCAGCAGCCGTAGTCAATTGAGGCTATTTATTACGATACAACAAACATCTTCTTTTGAGGTAGTACTCAAAAAAAGAAAACTTTATGTTATAGAACAAGTTGACACACAGAGTGTCTAAAAGACAGCCAACATAAAGCGTCCGCCTAGCTTGCTAATAAATAACAAAGCTAGGCGGACAACTAGTACTAATGTACTTTTAGGCACAGATGCCACTACATTAGCTCTTATCGGTCTCTTTACGTGCAGCATCTACAGCAGCTATTTTTTGAGCTATTTGTTCAAGCTCCTGACGCTGTTTTTCGACGTTGCGCTGCATTTCAGCTAAAAGTGTATTGCCTTGTTTGCTCTTACTTGTCAAGAAGTGCATATTGGTCTCAAAGTTGGCAATCTCTACTTTCTTAGCTTCGTAAGCTCTCACGAGTATATGGCGCTGGCGTTCAAGGTCGCCACCAGCTTTTTCACCCAAATGTTTACGGAAGTTGTCCATACTACGACGCGACTGTGTTTCGTAGAAAAACTCGTGTACGCGGTCAAGTAGCTTTTTATAAACGTTATTGATCTTTTCCTTATTACGATAGGGCACACGACCTACTTCACGCCATTTAGCCATCAATTCTCGTATGGTGGTTTCGGCTGCCTCGGTACGTTCTTCTAGGAGGGTTTCAATCTGCGCAATGATGTCGCGTTTCTGTTGCAAGTTAGCTTTTTCTTCACTATTTTGGTCTGCATTCTCGGCTTGTTTACGCTCAAAGAATGTATTGCAGGCTGTATGGAAACGCTGCCAAATAGCCTCAGAATAGCGATGTGCTACGGCGCCAATAGTCTTCCACTCTTTTTGTAGCTCTACAATCTTGTTGGTAGTTTTAGCCCAGTCAGTACTATCCATTAAGGCTTCGGCTGCTTCAACCAAGGCCGTTTTACGCTTAAGGTTTTCGGCTAGCTCATGACGCAAGGTTTTGACAAAAGCATTCTTTTGCGTAAAGAACGTATCACAACCCGTACGAAAGCGTTGATATATTTCGTCATTGACCTTCTTGGGCGCAAAACCAATACCTTTCCACTCAGCTTGCAGCGCCATAATGGCCTCACCCATCTTATCCCATTGCTGGCGCGTTTTGTTTTTATCGAGATCAACTAAAAGCGTTTCGAGACGCGTGCAAAGGTCAAGTTTTTTAGTATAGTTCTCTTCTTGCTCTTGTTTAAGTAGCTCGAAATGCTGTGTGTGACGGCGATTGATGATCGTAGAGGCCGCCTTAAAACGCTTCCAAATATCCTCACGTTCGGCACGTGCTACAGGTCCCGTTTCACGGAAACGGTCGTGCAAAAGCTGCAACTGATTAAATGCTGCTATTACATCGCTAGCATTGGTCAATGCCTCGGCCTCTTCACACAGAGCAGTTTTAGCTTCAAGGTTTCGCTTAAAATCTAACTCACGCATCTCATGATTTTGGCGCATGAGGTCGTAAATGAGTTCTACATGAAATTTATACTCATTCCAAAGCGTATTAAGCTGTTCGGCTGGCACTTGGCGAATGGTTGTCCACTCGGCTTGCAGCTCTTTAAACTCCTTAAAGTTTTCATCAGCAGTTTCAGGCGACACTCCTATTTCTCTGAAACGCTCAATGATGGCTTGTTTGCGTGCTAAGTTAGCTTGTTTTTCAAGTTCGCGTGCTTCGTGCAATCGCGTACGGCGGTGACGCAAGGCTTTAAGCAAGTCTTTCAACTCACTCTCGGCAGTATCGGCAGCTGGAATAAATGTTTCTGCCTCTTTGCCCTCCGCCACGTGCGCTTCAAGAGCCACCTTAGCAGCCTCATCGCGCAAACGATAATAGGCAAATTTAAGGTAATCTAACTGGCTGCGTTCGGGCACCGTTTCATCGGCCACAAATTTTCGAAGTATAGCCAACACTTCATCGCACGTCTTTGGTGCTAGAAGTTTAGTGGTTTCTTCGGGCTCCGCACTAGGAGTAGCAGCCTCGGAAGTGGCTTCGAGCATGGTGTCGGTAGCAGCCTCGGCTACTGGGGCATTGCTGGCCGTCTCAGGCGTGGCAAGCAAGTCTTTTTCGTCTGATGTAGTCATCATGAAGATAGATTGATCGTGCCACTGCCAACAGCTACATGGCAATAGCACAAAGGGATAAGAGTGTATATAAAGCATGGTGGCACAAGCACCTCAAAAGGCACAGCACCCATATTTTAGGGTACAAATAAAGCAAATATTTTTGGTATAACCAAGAAAACGTCCCTTAAAAACAAGTTTTGAGCGTTTTTTATCGTGTTTAATACACATTTTGCTAAATCATATATATGTCACAGACAAAAGCGACCTTGAATTATACCTAATGAGCAGCGTGTATATTTCATTTTTTAGTATTTTTGCAGGGGCTATGGTGCCGTTTATCATACATACACGCCATGGTCGTTTCTTATGTTGATTGTGTCCTAAAATGTTATAAAGAGACTCATGACCGAAACAACAACTACCTCCACCCTACACAATGCCTCACATACGTGTCATTTTAGCGTAAGCGAAGTAGATACCGCAGCCTTTCAAGGCTCGGGCGATTTGGACGTATTGGCTACGCCACGTCTCGTAGCAGGCATGGAGCAAGCAGCTAGGTTAGCAGTAGCAGCGCATTTACCAGAGGGCAGTACTACTGTAGGTACAGCAATTACTATAGAACACCTACACGCCACACCACTTGGCGCAACATGGAGTGCTACTGCCACACTAACCAAAGTTGATGGCCGTGCCTTGCATTTCACACTCGAAGCTACCGACCATAAAGGCACAATAGGCCGTGGCACACACACGCGCTTTATCGTAGATCGGCAGCGTTTTATGAGTAAACTCTAATTTACCATGCCACACAACGAATGCCTACGTGCCTATGCCAAAATAAATCTTGGCCTACGTATTACAGAGAAACGCCCCGATGGCTACCACAATTTACAGACGGTCTTTGTACAAGTCCCCATTTACGACAAACTCTTTATTTCCGAGAGTCCTGACGACCAATGCCACCTCGCCATTGAGGGCATAGCCATCGATGGAGCGATTGAACAAAACCTTGTAATACGTGCATGGCAGCTAGCCAAAGACTATGCGCCAGAGCGTGTACACCCTGTGAGCATTTGCCTACACAAGTTGATACCCATGGGGGCAGGTCTAGGTGGTGGTAGTAGTGATGCCGCAACCGTATTGCGCTGGTGTAACACGCATTTTGACTTGCAATGCTCGGATATACAAATGGAGCAAATGATTCGTCGTATTGGTGCCGACTGCCCTTTTTTTATTCAAGGAGGCACAACCTATGCCACTGGCATAGGCGATGTCTTCTCGCCCATCGCTATCAATCTTAGTGGCTATACACTCGTATTGGTAAAGCCAAATGTACATGTAAGCACAGTTCAGGCTTATGCTGGCGTGTCGCCTCACCAACCAAAGCTATCTGTACGTGACGCTATCATACAGCCCATAGCTACTTGGCGCGATACGCTAGGCAACGATTTCGAGCCTTCGGTCTTTGCAAGCTATCCCGAGCTAGCTACTATCAAGGCTCTACTCTACAAGGCAGGTGCCGTGTATGCATCCATGAGCGGTAGTGGCAGTAGCTTATTTGGTATTTTTGAGCAAACTCCCGACGAAGCGATGCTGCGTACCAACCTACCGACAGATGCCTACTATTGGCAAGGTTCATTTCACTTACCCTAGGCACTATACTCTAAATTTATATCAATTTATCATGACACACTCTCTTCTCTTCTCTGCGGTACTAGCACTGGGGCTCAGCTTTGGTGCAGTTACTCCTACTTCGGCACAAGGTATGTCGCCTGTGCTATCGGGAGCAGACACGCTGCACATCATTCCTCGCCCACAGCAAGTGGCTATCGGGCAGGGTGAATTCGTACTACGCGCTCAAACACACTTCACGACTTCTGGCAAGGGAGCCAAAGCCGTAGCGCAACACTTCTCACGCGAATATGCTGCTGGTCTTGGTTTTGCTATTCCCGTTAAGGGCAACAAACCCATGAAGGGAAGTATTCACCTTGCGATTGACAAAGTAGCTGGTGGTAGCGAAGCGTACACACTCGAAGTAACCCCTATGAGCATCACAGCCCGAGCCAATACAGAGCGGGGGCTATTCTACGCCATGCAAACCCTCTTTCAGCTGCTACCTGCTAGCGTAGAACAAGCTGCTGTAAAGACACGCCATCGCTGGTCAATCCCTGCCGTAAACATTGCCGATGCACCACGCTACGGCTACCGCGGTGTAATGCTCGATCCTTGCCGCCATTTTATTCCTTTTGAAGAGCTAAAACGACAGATAGACCTCTTCGCACGCTACAAAATCAACACGTTACACCTACACCTTACTGAGGATCAAGGCTGGCGTATCGAAATCAAGAAGTATCCTCGCCTAACCGAAGTTGGTGCTTGGCGCACGGCCGAAGATGGCACACGCCATGGTGGCTACTACACGCAAGAACAGCTCAAAGCCCTCGTGCGCTATGCCGCCGAGCGCCACATTCGCATCATACCCGAGCTAGAACTCCCAGGCCACGGTCTAGCTGCTATTGCTGCCTATCCGTGGCTTTCGTGCAAGGGCGATAGCATCACGCCACGACTCATTTGGGGCGTAGAAGATATCCTCATGTGTCCTGCCAAGCCACGTACGTTTCAGTTCTTAGAGGACGTAATTGCCGAGATGGTCAAGATTTTCCCCGAGCCCTACTTTCATATCGGTGGAGACGAGGCTCCCAAGCGTGCATGGCGCGAGTGCAAAGATTGTCAGGCACTTATTGCGCGCGAAGGGCTCACCGACAGCCACGGCCATAGTAAAGAAGACAAGCTACAAAACTACGTTGTAGCCCACTTTGAGCAAGTGCTAGCACGCTATGGCAAACGGCTCATAGGTTGGGACGAAATTCTCGAGGGGGGCAACCTCACTAAGGGAGCCACCGTGATGTCTTGGCGTGGCGAATCTGGGGGAATTGCAGCGGCCAAAGAAGGACGTGATGTTATCATGTCTCCCAATAGCAATGGCCTCTACGTAGACTATTACCAAGGCGACCCAGAGGTAGAGCCTATGGCCCTATGCTGCTGGCAGTCCATAAAAAACATATACAACTACAACCCCACACCACAAGTGCTTGTGCAAGAGGGCAAAGCACGCCACGTTTTGGGCGTACAAGCTAATACGTGGAGCGAATACTTACCCACCATACGCAACGTAGAATACGCCCTCTACCCTCGTGCACTTGCCTTAGCAGAGATTGGCTGGACACAGCCTCAGCGCAAAGACTATACCGATTTCATACGTCGCCTTGACAGCGATGCAGCTACGCGTTTAGCGGCTCATGGAGTAAACTTCCACATTCCTATCCCTGAGCAACCAGGTGGCTCTATCAACCGCTTGGCTTTTACCGATAGCACCAGGCTAACGCTTACAACATCTCGCCCCGTAGAAGCTATCGTTTATACTACCGATGGCAGCACCCCCACGGCACAATCTACCCGCTACACCACACCACTCACCATTACCGAAAGCACTACGCTACGTACTAGTAGTGTGCTAGCATCAGGCCATCTGAGCAAGCCACGCACCATCACACTGACCAAGCAAGCACTCATGCCTGCCGTAGCTACACCAGCCGTGCTTGACTCAGGCTTAGCCGTACATAAGTTCGATGGATTATACTTCCATTGGAGAGCGGTCGAAAAAACACAGCCCACGACCCTTACCCTACGCGATCTCAACCACTTGCGTCAGCTCACGCCCGTACCAGCCGATGTGCGTGGTGTCAAGCACTATGCAGCCATAGCCGAAGGATATATACGCCTGCCAAAGGACGGTGTCTACACCTTCTCTACCGACAATGCTTATGTAGACATTGACGGCGTACGCGTTATTGACAACAATGCTACACCACAGCGTCGTGGCCTACGTGGCAAGGCACAGGCAGCATTGCAAGCAGGCTGGCACAAGGTGCGCATAGGCTTTTTGGGTAATGTTTATGCAGGCTGGCCGTCTTATTGGGGAGAAAGTCGCATTTTCTATCGTGTAGATGGCGATAGTAAGTGGCAGGCCATCAGCCCAGAGATGCTCATGCATACGCCTTAGAGAAGAGACAATACCAACATTAACGGCTGCACCTCATAGAACATGGGGTGCAGCCGCTTTTACTACATTCAAGCCACTAGGGCAAAGGTCTAAACACCACAAGACTATCACATCGTGAAGTAGGTCGTTAATGGCAGTCTATGCTCTTACCAAGACAGCAGTACATTAGTATCTAAAACGAGCTAATGACTAAATGCTGTGTAATGGTCGCTGTACAGCTGCATTACGCCCATTACACAGCTATCTAGCGCACGTTATACAGCTATACAAAGTACGTTACACAGTAAAACCCTCCACACCAGCATATTCAAGGGCTGATGCGGAGGGTTTCTTACCCACATACACAGAGAATGCTGTGTATATATGTAGTGTTTTTTAGGGCACTACAACTTTACGACCATCTACGATATAAATACCCTTTGGCAGGGCAATCGTAATGGGCGTTGCAGTCACGATACCACTCCATAGCGCAGCGCCATCGGGGCGCACGAGTGTGACGGCTTTGGCCACAGGACTTGCAAGCGTTAGCTGGCCTAGGCTGGTGGTAGTTTGTAATGACGTAGCGCGTGGTGTGGCAATGTGCGTTATCGTAGGGTCGTAGGCATATTGCTTATCGAGAGCTGCTACACGCTTCTGAACCCAAGTGGCGATTTCGAGGGTTTCAGTCGGTATGTGGAATGTGCGCTTATCAGCTCCACTCCAACGAATACGCTCACGTTGGTCGGCACCACTATGCACAAAAAGCTCTGTATATCGCGCAAAGCGTGCCACCAAGCTATCGGGGTGGAAGTGTCCTTTGCGTAGCTCGGCATAGCGTGCAGCCAGGGCTTCGTTCCACCCAGGATAGGCACCTTCGCGTAAACGCTTATAGAGCCCATGCTCACCATGTTCGTGCGTAATGAGGTATTGGGTATAGCTTTGCGTAGGGTCACCTGTGGTGTGGTTACGGCTATAATAATCGCGTCCCCACGTGCCGTCTAAGTCCCAGGGCGTGATGCCAAGCATTGGCTTTTTGCTAACGTCGTAGATGTGGTAAAACATGTTTTTACCATGGTTGTCGCTAGCTAGCATGAGCTCTACAAAGAGATAGTAATCGAGAGCCACGGGGAGGTCAAAGAGCTTAGCCGCCTGCTTACGGAAGGTTGCGGTATCGTTGCTAGCTACAGCCGACACAGCATTGTAGAGCGGTGCCCAGTCGATAGTTTCGCCATCAGCCACTTCGGGGTAAGCCATCTCAAAGTGTTCCCACGCATCACTCATGTTATCGTACTTCGCAGGAGGAACACCTGGATAGTATTCGCTATCGAGACCATGCCCCATAAATGTGGCATAGCTCCAATGGTCTGCCTTGTAGAGCAAGCCACGCAGGGTAACGGCATCACCCGAGGTTGCAAACTTTTTGAGGCGTAGCTGCTTGCGATCGATTTTTTCAGTCATGCAGTAAAGTCCTTGGTAGCGACCATTGAGCACAATCTCTACAAAGAAACCACGCGTGCCATTGATAGCCTTAGGCTCAGCTGCAAAATGGGCGGGCTTGGCCGAGAAGTCGTTCCACAGGTCGGTAGAGACACGATTGCGCATGCGTGCCAAGTCTACGGCCATGGCATCAAGTATCCAGTCGTTGTCTTCTCGCAGACCGCCAAATGTACCATCTATTGATTTGCCAGCTTCGTCAATGAGTTTCACAGCAAAAGCCTTTTTGCTCATGGATTGTGCCGTAGCTCCACGATAGCGTAGTCTAGCCGTTAGCTTACCTTCGGTGCCGCGATGCTCAGCATCATTGACGGTTATATTGCCCACTGTATATACTTTGCCATTGATATCGGGGGCAGTGTTGAGTGCTATAACGGGCATAAACGTGCCAACAAATGCTGCCGTAGCCACAGTATCGCCCTTAGAGTTAATGAGGTGTAGCGTTTGGCGTACTCCCTTAGGATTATCAAACGAAGCTACGAAACTAGCACTATCACCGACATGGACGACTTTCCCTCCTACTACGAGACGGTAGCCATTGGTGTCAGTATGGTTCATAACAGCCTTGGGTGTAGCGCGATAACGCTGACTAGTGGCAAGCGACAAGAGGTAGCGTTTGCCAGCTTCGTCATACACGGGAGTTACTCCACCAAAAGTAAGCGAGGGGATAATTTGTGTCAGTGTGTCGTTAGCTGGGGGAGCCACTTTTTGTGCAGTGGCATGTCCTCCACTTAGCACGAGGGCTAGACTAGTCACGACCAAGCGTGTGCGTAGAGCTGTAATCATGTGTGTTGTTTGATTTTAGAATTAGTGTAACGTATTGTGTAAACCTATGTGCAAAAATAAATCAAAGCTATGAACTAACCAAACGATAAGCTAGCAAATTATACTTTGGCTCACCCAAAAGTACAAACTATTCGGCCAACTTTGAAAGACTACAAGAAGCCAAGCTATATAAGTATCGCTCTTTTTTTTGTAACTTTGTAGTGTTTATAAAGTAAGAGTATTTACCAAACGAGGGCAATGCTATAAATGCAGCGCCACTACGACATAACAATGAACGAACGCAAAGAAGCCCTCTTAGGCAAAACACTAGACGAGCTGCACACCATCGCAGTTGAGCTCGGTCTACCCGCTTTCACTGCCAAGCAAATAGCTCACTGGCTCTATCACAAGCGTGTGCGCACGATTAATGAAATGACCAACCTTTCACTACGCGCACGCACAACACTAGCCGAGCACTACACCATCGGTTGCTCTGCCCCCGTAGACTGTCAGCACTCAATAGATGGTACTATAAAATACCTCTATCAAACATGGCGTGGTGACTACATCGAAACAGTGTTTATTCCCGATGCCGACCGCGCAACGCTATGCGTATCGAGCCAAGTAGGCTGTAAGATGGCCTGCAAGTTTTGCATGACAGGACGCCAAGGGTTCAATGGCAACCTTAGTACAGCCGACATCCTCAATCAAATCTACTCACTGCCCGAGCACGACCGCCTTACGAATATTGTCTTCATGGGTCAAGGCGAGCCATTAGACAACGTGAGCCATGTGCTACGTACCTGTGAACTCATGACAGCCGACTACGCTTGGGCATGGAGCCCTAAACGCATTACCGTATCTACGGTAGGAGGTGTGCCACGTGGTCTAATACGTTTCTTGGCAGAGAGCAAATGTAGCCTAGCCGTAAGCCTACACAACCCTATACCCGAAGAACGACTTGCTCTAATGCCAGCAGAAGCTGCTTTCCCCATTGCTAAGCTAGTAGAGACACTGATGCAAGAGGATTTTTGCCGTAAATTAACCCGCTACGATGATGTTGCCGATGGTGTACGTCAGCGTAAGCTCTCGTTTGAGTACATCGTATTTAAGGGTGTCAATGATACCCGTCGCCATGCCGATGCGCTCATCAAGCTGCTCAGTGGTTTAGAGTGCAAAGTCAACCTTATACGCTTCCATGCCATACCCGACACCCCCTTGGAAGGACTAGAACAAGAGGGTATGGTAGCCTTTCGTGACTATCTTACACAGCATGGTCTATTTACAACAATACGCGCCTCACGTGGCCAAGATATCTTTGCGGCCTGTGGGCTACTAACCACTGCCAAACAACAAGCAGAAAAAAAGGCTGCGGCTGCCTCCTAAGAGACTTATATGAATATGCAAACCAAAAAACTACGCATAGCGATCACCCATGGCGATGCCAACGGTGTGGGCTACGAAGTAATATTTAAAGCATTGAGTGAACTTACAATGCTCGAACTCTGCACACCCATTATCTATGGATCGGCCACAGCTGCCGAAACACATCGAGCAGCCTTGGGCATCGAGCTACAATGGCATGTTATAGCACAAGCGAGTGAAGCCATAGAAGGCAAAATTAACTTGATAGACTGCAGCCCCAATCTAACCGTAACCTTTGGTGCAGCCACCAAGCAGAGTGGTGCAGCTGCCCTCGCAGCCTTAGAACATGCAACAAACGACGTCGTAGCTGGCCTAGCCGATGTACTCGTAACTGCACCTATCAACAAGGCCGCTATACCTAGCCCATCGGGCACATTTATAGGTCATACAGAGTGGATAGCACAGCATATCAGCACAGAAGAGCAAATGCAAAAGCCACTCATGATGTTAATGAACGAAATGATGCGCATAGCCCTTGTTACTACTCATATGCCACTCACGGCTGTACCTGCGGCTATTACCACCGAGCGTATCACACAGCAGGCACGCTTGCTTAATGCCGCACTCAAAACAGACTTTGGCATTACTCAACCACGCATTGCAGTCTTGGCACTCAACCCACATGCAGGCGATGAAGGACTCATCGGCAGCGAAGAGCAGCACTTGATACGCCCTGCTATTGATGCACTTGTAAACGAGGGCATTCAGTGCTATGGTCCTTATGCTACCGATGGTTTCTTTGGTGCAGGACACTATGCCCAGTTTGATGCCATACTGGCCATGTATCACGACCAAGGCTTAGCCCCCTTCAAAGCACTTGGCATGGGAGGTGGTGTAAACTATACGGCTGGATTAAGTATTGTACGCACCTCACCAGACCATGGTACGGCTGCCGATATTGCAGGGCGTGGACTTGCCGATGCCAACTCACTCCGTCAAGCCATCTATACGGCCATTGATGTATGGCGCATGCGTCACTTTATGACCAAAGCACGCAGCAACCCACTGCCTAAGCTCTATAAAGAACGACGCGAATACGAGCGTAGCTAAAACAGCTTACCGCCTACGAGTAAGGCCATAGCCCACGCACTTAATACCTTAGGCATAATACAAACTATCTCGATATGAAATTTGCAATCATAGCCGCAGGCGAGGGCTCTCGTCTGAGTGCAGAGGGTGTGCCACAGCCCAAACCACTTGTACCATTATGTGGTGAGCCAATGATAGCACGCCTTGTACGGATATTCCGTAGTTTGGGTGCAGAGGAAGTAGTTGTCATCGTCAATAGGTTGGTGCCTGAGACCGAAGCCTATATTCGCCAGATGCAAGCTGACACGGGTAAAGACGAAGCTCCAATTCGCCTAATTGTAGAGACAACACCTAGCTCAATGCATAGCTTTTATGCATTGAGCCAACATCTGCGTGGGGCAAAGTTTTGCCTTACGACAGTAGATACCATCTTTCGCGAAAACGACTTTGCCACCTACATTCACGCGTTTGAAAATAGCACAGCAGATGGCTTAATGGCTGTGACAGATCACATCGATGACGAAAAGCCATTATATGTAGCTACGAATGACGATCTACGCATTACCAATTTCCTAGACGAGCATACCCCTAGTGTGCGCTACATTTCAGGAGGTATCTATTGTCTTACGGACAAAGCCATTGAAGTGCTACACCGCTGCATGGCTGAGGGACAAAGTCGTATGCGAAATTTTCAGCGCGCCCTTATTACTGCTGGTCTACACATTGACGCCTATCCTTTCGATAGCAAAATCCTTGACGTAGACCATGCCGAAGACATTGTCAAAGCAGAGACTTTTTTAAGCCAAACATCATAAGTAGTATATGCCCATTACCATAAAAAATCCTCTGCATTTTATCGGCCTAGGACGCTCCCCACAATACTCACCCAACAGTGTCTCGCGCGACTCTGCCATCTTATTTGCAGTGGCCGAGCAGCTTTATCTTTCAGGTCATCACGTACAGATATTCCACGAAGACAATTGGCCTAAGCACACCATGCCACATGCCCATATCTTCTCTATGGCGCGACTTCCTCAAACACTACAACGTCTAGATACTATAACAAACGTGCATAGCTGCCTAAACCTGCCACAAGGTGTAAAATTGTGTAGCGCACGTGCTGAACTCATAGACAGATTGGCAGTCGAAGGCATACCACAGCCTGCATATCACATCATCGATCTTGACAAGCCTATACCATGGGCAGAGCTACCCACCTTCCCCCTATGGGCAAAACGTGCCGAAGGCTACTCACAGCAATCTACTGACGTTGTATTTGTACCCGAAGCCAATGCACTCGAAGCAGCGTTGGAGCCCTTACGTCAAACAGGCTGCCAGCATGTAGTGCTAAGCCAGCATATTGAGGGCGACCTTATCAAATTCTATGGCGTAGCCAACACCCCCTTCTTTCATATAGCCTATGCTACACGTGAGGGGAGTTTTAGTAAGTTCGGTTGGGAAATGCAAAATGCCAAGCCACAGCACTATACCTTTGACGAGAGATTCATGAGCCAGCAATTGCGTGATTTTGGCGCACACCATGGTGTATATATGTTTGGCGGTGACGCCATCGTTACGGCCAATGGAGCGTGGTACGTCATTGATTTCAACGACTGGCCAAGCTATGCCGTATGTCGCGAAGCAGCTGCACAGGCCATCGCAACACTACTTTTAGACAATGCCTACCAAACACCACAGCTCTAACTCTCTATACAAGCTAGCTTCTATGCATTCAAAAACGAACCCAACACTTACGAGTACCTTCAAATCTACCGATACCGAAGAGTGGCTTGACATCGTATTCACACGCCCTATTGGTCTATGGTGGGCACGACTATTCAACCGCTTTGATATACACCCAAACACCGTTACTATCCTCTCCATGTTTATTGGAGCAGCAGCAGGAATATGCTTTTATTGGGCAGATTTTTGGCATAATCTAGCAGGTGTAGCACTCCTTATGTGGGCTAATTTTTATGACAGTGCCGATGGACAGCTTGCTCGCATGACAGGCAAAAAAACACGCTGGGGACGCATCTTAGATGGATTTGCTGGCGATATTTGGTTTATTACCATATACGTAGCACTTTGCCTACGCCTACACCACACACCTATGCCATGGAGCGACACGGCGTGGGGCTGGCGCATTTGGAGCATTGCCTCACTGGCAGGCTTTGTACTTCACAAACGCCAAGCGGCCTTAGCCGACTATTATCGCAACATTCACCTCTATTTTCTTAAAGGTAAGGAAGCTAGCGAGCTAGATACCTCAGCACAACAGCGCCAACATTTAGCAGAAACCCCACGTAAAGGCAACTTTTGGTGGCGTGCTTTTCTTTGGGGTTACGCGAACTACACCCAAGGACAAGAGGCACAAACCCCCATTTTTCAACGTTTAATGCAGCACCTACGTGCATATCATGACGGCCAACTCCCCGAGCATCTACGCAGTACATTTCTAGCTCAGAGTCGTCCACTCATGCCACTAGCCAACATTCTTACGTTTAACTGCCGTGCCATTACCCTCTACATAAGCTGTCTAGCCAACGAGCCCTGGCTATACTTCATAGTTGAGATTACACTATTCACGGTACTATGGTGGGTCATGCGCTACCGCCATGAAACCCTTTGCGCGCGTACACTACACACACTGCAACACGGTACCCACGCTCCTACCAACAGCTAAGCTATGTCTTCTAAAATACGCAATCTTTTTTTCGTTGTGGGCATCGTAGCCATTGTGGTGATGCTCTTTGGATTTGATATTTCGTATGCCGAAATTTGGGCACAATTACAACAGTCTGGTTGGTGGTTTCTTGCTGCCGTAGCCATATGGTTACCCATCTATATGCTCAATACATTGGCCTGGCGTGTCATCATCAACGATGGCAAGCAGCAACCATTAGGTTATTGGCGCACATTAAAATATACCATTACAGGCTTCATCGTAAACTATATTACGCCTATGGGACTACTCGGTGGTGAGCCCTATCGAATTATGGAGCTCAAGCCCTACGTAGGCACAGCCAAGGCCACTTCAAGTGTGTTGCTCTATGCCATGATGCACATTTTCTCACACTTCGTATTTTGGGCTTTTAGCATTCCACTCTATTTATTACTCTATTTCACTAGTATCACCCCCATATTGGCATTGATGTTGGCCGCTGGTGGTGGTTTCTGCGCCTTGGGTATCTATGTTTTTATGAAAGGCTATCGCAATGGTTTTACAACACGTGCCTTGCGCCTACTCACACACTTACCCTTCATACGTACGTGGGCCACACGACTCGTCACAGAGCAAGCCGAAGAGTTAGCACGCATTGATAGTCAAATAGCCGAGCTACATGCCACACGCCGCAGCACGTTTTACCTCTCTGTAAGTTTGGAATTTTTAGCCCGTGTCGTAGGCTGTGCCGAGATATGGTTTATCATGCAGATGCTACCCGATGGAGCGCACGTAGGCTTTTTAGACTGCATACTTATCCAATCGTTCACTTCTCTATTTGCCAATTTATTCTTTTTCATGCCCTTAGGACTTGGTGCACGTGAGGGAGGCTTTGCTTTGGCAGTAGGTGGCTTGTCTATTGCGAGCGGTTTTGGCGTATTGACGGCCTTGGTGACACGCATTCGCGAGCTAATATGGATTTGCATCGGCTTGGTACTCATGCGTCTTTGGAACACCCCCCAAGCACTTCGTAAGACGTAGCCCACTCACCTACGATATGTGCCCAGTAGTTTGACTTTGTAAAGTTCGAGCTACTGGGCACATATCTTTTTATTTACGATGCTACACGGGGTCTACATCAAAGTGCACTACCACACCACGATAAGCAGTTTCGGCCTTGAGGGCAGTAGTAGCCTCTGAAATGAAGTTTTTCGCCTTACCAAGAGGTATGTTTGGCATGATTTTGACCATTAGCTTGCGAATATACAAGCTCTGCACACGTCCCACATAGGGTGTTTCGGGACCGAGCAGTTGCTCGCGAAAACCGGCCCGTAAATAAGCTGCCAACCATTCCGAAGCATTGGCCACCACAGCCTCATGCCGATGCCGCAAATACACATACACTAAGCGACAAAAGGGTGGGTAGAGGTATTGCTCACGTTCGGTCATTTGCTGTGCATACATCGCAGCATAATCAGCCGCAACAATTTGGCCTACGAGTGGTAAGTTAGGGTGACACGTTTGCAAAACTACAATACCTTGTGTTTGCCTGCGGCCAGCACGGCCAGCCACTTGCAACAGCATCTGAAATGCGCGTTCGTGTGCACGAAAATCAGGTTGTGCCATAGCAGCATCTGCATTGAGCACCCCAACAGTACTTACATGGGCAAAATCAAGCCCCTTAGTAACCATCTGTGTACCAATGAGCAGATTAGTCTTCCTCGCTTGAAAGTCGGCAATGATGCGCTCGTAGGACGCTTGTTTACGCGTACTATCAAGGTCCAGTCGAGCAACACGTGCCTCAGGAAAATGCTCTGCCACCACTGCCTCGACCTTCTGTGTGCCAATGCCCATCTCACGCAGTTCGGTGTTTTCACACTGCGGACACTGCATAGGCTTGCTATGCTGCATGCCACAATAGTGACACACGAGTTGTGACGTACGCAGATGATAGGTAAGCGACACGTCGCAGCGGTGGCAGCGTGGTGTCCACCCACACGACCGGCACTCTAACATCGGTGCATAGCCACGCCGATTGAGAAAGAGGATAGCCTGCTCGCCACGCATTAAGCTATCGCGAATAGCCGTAGATAGTTCTGGCGTAAAGACACCCTCCATGCGCCTTTGCTTACGTAGCTTGGCAATATCAGCTACATGGATTTTAGGCAAAGACACTTGGCCATGCCGCTCGTGCAGCTCCACAAGACCATATTTACCCTGCTGTGCATGATGATAGGTTTCTACGGCAGGCGTGGCTGTACCTAGCAAGACTTTCGCACCCAAATATTTCGCTAATACGAGGGCTGTATCTCGAGCATGATAGCGCGGTGCTGGGTCTTGCTGTTTATAGCTTGTTTCGTGTTCTTCGTCTACGATGATGAGGCCTAAATGACGCTGTGGCAACCACAGAGCCGAGCGTGCGCCCAATATCAAAGGGTAAGGTGTATGGCTGACTTGTTTGAGCCACAATTCGGTGCGCTCTGCGTCCGAAAAGCGTGAATGATAGATAGCCATACGCTGACCAAAGACACGCCCTAAACGCTCTGTAAGCTGTGTAGTCAGTGCGATTTCAGGCACGAGGTAGAGCACTTGTTGCCCTGCGGCTAGCGTACGCTCGATAAGCTCAATATACACCTCAGTCTTACCACTTGATGTTACCCCGTGCAGCAAGCATACTTCTTTTTGAGCAAAACACGCTTGGATTGCTGCCAAGGCAGTTTGCTGCGCGGGATTAAGTTCACGCAACTTAAACGTACCAAAGTCACGATGCTTTACCCGACTTACGCGGTGCTGCACAAGCGTAAGTATACCACGCTTACGCAATTGTGTCAAAGCAGCTTCGGCACCACTTTCTTGTCCTTCGAGTAGCTGTGCTTTGGTTACAGGATTGAGCATCATGGCATTTTGCAAACGCATCGCAGTCGCTGCACCAGCCAAATCAAGGTAGTGTGTAAGCAAAGCTGCCTGCCGTGGCGAGCGGTGCAGCAATTCAAACACTGCATTGAGTTTAGCCTCGTCAAAATAGCCTTCGCTCAAAGCAATACGCGCCTCGGTCTTGGGCTTATATTGTCGCTGTTGCTGCTCGTGTATCTGCACTAAGCCTTTGGCCATCATGCGGCGCACGATAGGTAGTAAATGATGGTGCTTGAGTGTCTTCTCTAAGGTTTTGATAGGGATAGGCTTATCAGCTGTCAAGGCTAGCCACAAACGCATTTCGAGCCCTTCGGCCACTTGCAGTTCATCGGCAC
The DNA here is from genome assembly GCA_030528715.1 of Bacteroidales bacterium. Taxonomy (GTDB): domain Bacteria; phylum Bacteroidota; class Bacteroidia; order Bacteroidales; family Bacteroidaceae; genus Alloprevotella. The sequence continues at coordinate 39,123 of JAUMYJ010000006.1, forward strand.
CACTCGCGCGGCAAATGCTAGTCTCGCGCTCTACCTTTAAGCCTGCGGGCAGGGCGGTTTTCATTACTTCGCCCGTAGTACACATATAATATTGTGCTACCCATTGCCACAACTTTAACTGCTCTGGCAGTACGATAGGCACTTCATCTAGCACCTCATCAATGGGCTTCAAGCGCAACACTTCTTCGGGTGTATCGGCATGCAGGCGCAACACGATACCTGTGTAATACTTGCGCACACCAACCTGCACTATAACGCGCATACCCCCTTGAACTACATTCTGCCACTGCTCTGGCAAAGTGTAGGTATAGGCTTGAGGCACAGCCAATGGCACAATAACATCGGCATAAAGCATGGATACCAAAAGGGGCTAAGAAGTGAGCTAATAGTGAAATATGCGTTACAAGGCTTCTCCAAAACTTATGGTGCTACACGCTCTATCGTCCAGCTACCATCGGCTTGCAACGTGTAGACAAAACGATCGTGTAAGCGACTGTCACGCCCTTGCCAAAACTCTATGCGTGTGGGCTTTACCCAATAGCCTCCCCAGTGTGCTGGTCGCGGCACACGACGGCCTAAAAACTTGGCACTCTCCACCACAAACTGCCCCATGATATACTCACGCGAGGGTATAGGCTTGCTCTGTGGCGAGATACGCGCACCCACACGACTTTTATAAGGTCGCTCAGCAAAATAGGCATCACTCATAGCCTCTGGTATACGCTCGGCCACACCTTCTACATGAATTTGTCGTTCTAGCTCATGCCACACCATGCTACACGCTATATGAGGGTTCTCAGCGATCTGCTGGCCTTTGCGGCTGTCGTAGTTGGTGTAGAATACCAGCCGCCCTTGATACACCTCTTTGAGCAATACCGTGCGCAGGCTCGGATACCCTTGGGCTGTGGCGGTAGCCACAAGGAGAGCCGTAGGCTCAGTGGCTTTGGCTGCAATGGCCTCGCCCACCCATTGTTCTAAGAAAGCAATAGGGTCGGCAGGCAAGTCTGTTCGTCCAAGGCTACGACTACTATACTCACGACGAATGCTATGAAGGTCTAAATGCGACATCTCTCTCAGTAAAATGATACGTTATTGCAAAGTTACAAAAATGTTGGCGGATACGCCCCTCGGTTATGATGCTTTACACTAGACTTTGGCCGAAGTCCTCGAACGATTGGCCGAAGTCTTCAACCATTTGTCCAAAGTCCTCGGACGTTTGACCCAAAACACCAGACAAACCTTTGTTGTAAGCACTTAAATATAGCCCTCACAACAAAGATACACAGCCAAAAGCTCACCCAAAGTGTAAGCTTTTGGCTGTGTAAGTCCTGTCAGTTACAATGACTTAATCCTCTACATCAAAGTCAAGGTCTGGGTCAAGGTCAAAATTATTGCCTTGGGTCTCACCATTAAGGTCTAGCTCATCTACCTCTGTGCTAGCTGTCGTAGCACGAGCGGTTTTGCCATCGTCTCCCTTTATAGCCTCGTTAATCTTAGCTTCGATTTCATCACATAGCTCAGGGTTGTCTTTCAGCAAAGCTTTGACCGTATCGCGGCCTTGACCTATTTTAGTGTCGCCATAGCTAAACCATGAGCCGCTTTTCTTTATAATGCCAAAATCTACACCGAGATCTACCAGTTCGCTTAGGCGTGAGATACCTTCGCCAAACACCATTTCTAATTCACAGCGACGAAATGGTGGTGCAACCTTATTCTTTACCACCTTAATACGCACGGGTCGACTATTGGGTGTGTCACTCTTTTTATCGGGTGAACCACCACGGATATCAATGCGTACCGAAGCGTAGAATTTTAGTGCGTTACCGCCCGTAGTCGTTTCGCTTGGCCCGTAAGAGACGAGTTTTTCACGCAGCTGGTTGATAAAGATACACGTCGTATTGGTCTTGCTGATGGTAGCCGTGAGCTTACGCAGTGCTTGGCTCATAAGGCGTGCGTGTAGTCCCATCTTGCTCTCACCCATCTCACCTTCGAGCTCTGCTTTGGGCGTAAGTGCAGCCACAGAGTCTATGACGATGATGTCAATGGCCGACGAGCGAATAAGTTGGTCGGCTATTTCAAGAGCTTGCTCACCATTATCTGGCTGGGCTACGTAGAGTTCGGCTACATTGATGCCTAGTTTTTCAGCATAGAAGCGGTCGAATGCGTGCTCTGCATCAATAAATGCAGCAATACCACCACGCTTTTGCGCCTCGGCTATGGCATGGAGTGTTAGCGTAGTTTTACCCGAGCTCTCAGGACCATAAATCTCAATGATACGACCGCGAGGGTAGCCCCCTACACCTAAGGCATGATTGAGCGAGATACTCCCCGTGGGTATTACATCGATTTCTTCAACTTTGGCATCGCCCAGCTTCATCACAGCTCCCTTACCAAAGTCTTTCTCGACCTTAGAGAGAGCAGCTTGTAGGGCTTTTAGCTTATCGGCATTAGTATTTGCGGCAGCAGATGCTGCGGTTTTCTTTGCCATATAGGTTGTGCGTTTTGTTAGGTAAATAGTTGGGTACTACTTCTCAAACTCAATGTCGCCATTGTGTTCTTCGTGCCATGGCAACCCTTGCTCGTTGAGTAGCTGCATGAAGTGGTCGGGATCAAATTCTTCGACGTTCCACACCCCAGGGCGGTTCCACTCACCTGTCATCACGAGGCGTGCGCCAATAGCAGCAGGTACACCAGTGGTGTAGCTTACGCCTTGCATGCCTGTTTCTTTGTAAGCGGCCTCGTGCGAACAGTTATTCCACACGTAGTAGGTGCGCTCTTCGCCATCTTTCACACCACGGATACGGCAGCCAATACTCGTTTCTCCCTCATAGTTTTCGCCCAAATCTTGTGGGTTAGGTAGTACGGCTTTAAGGAATTGTAGAGGCACGATTTGCTGGCCTTGAAACTCTATGGGCTTAATGCTATCCATACCAATGTTTTGAATAACGCGTAGATGCGTGAGGTATTCTTGGCCAAAGGTCATCCAGAAGCGAGCGCGTTTGAGTGTAGGGAAGTTTTTCACAAGACTTTCGAGCTCTTCGTGATGCAATAGATAGCTCTCGTAAGTGCCTACGCGAGGATAGTTGATAGGGCGATGAATTGAGAGTGGTTCAGTCTCGTGCCACTCACCATTCTCGTAATAGAGCCCCTTTTGCGTAATTTCTCGGATGTTTATTTCAGGGTTAAAGTTGGTCGCAAAAGCCTTGTGATGGTTACCTGCATTACAGTCGACAATATCAAGATAGTGTATCTCGTCAAAATAGTGCTTAGCTGCATAGGCGGTAAACACACTTGTTACACCAGGGTCAAAGCCACAGCCCAAAATGGCTGTAAGACCAGCTTGCTCAAAGCGTTCTTTGTAAGCCCATTGCCATGAGTACTCAAAGTGGGCTACGTCCTTAGGCTCATAGTTGGCCGTATCAAGGTAATGCACACCACATTGCAAGCAAGCCTCCATGATGGTTAGGTCTTGGTAGGGCAAGGCTAAGTTCATCACAAGCTGGGGCTTAAAGTCACTGATAAGTGCCACGAGTTGCTCTACACTATCAGCATCAACCTGTGCGGTGCTCACAGCAGGGTGTTTGATAGCCTTAGCGATGGTGTCGCATTTGCTCTTGGTGCGGCTGGCAATCATGATTTCGGTAAAGACGTCGGCATTTTGTGCCACCTTGTGTGCCGCTACTGTGGCCACGCCACCAGCACCGATAATGAGTACTTTTCCCATTTTTGATGTTGTCTATCTTAAAATTCTATGGATTACGTTGATAAGCAAGTGAGCGCGCTTAGGCGCTTGGGTCGTTAGGCAAAGGTAATACATTTTTGCGTAATAGCCATTGCATTTAGCTATCTTTTTTCATTGCGTTTGGTTAGCGCAGTGCGCTTGCGCAATTTGGGTAGCTTGATGGTCGAGCCTAGTGGTACGTTATTAGGGTCTTTGATATTGTTGTAAACCACAATATGCTGGTAGAGTCTAGCATTGCCATACGTTTCACGTGCTATCTGCATCAGCCCCTTACCCGTATTGAGTGTTAGTTCTTGCTCTGTACCGATGATTTGATAGCTACTACCTGGCACTTGTGGGTAGCGTTGGTCAAAGTCGGGCTCGGTAGCTGTGGGAGGCTCTAGATTTTTTTTAGTAGCCTCTTCCTTAGGCTGTGACTGTGTAGGCACGGATACTGCTGGAATAGGCGTAAGTGTGTCAGTAGGCTCTACTATGGTAGATGAGTGTGGCACTTGGGTCACCTCACTAGCTACAATTTCAATCTTTTTTGAGGTGTCCGTGCCTTGTGACATGGGCTGCACTGTATTGTGAGGAGTTTCAAAGAGCCTACTCCACCATTGTGACAAATAGGCTTGATTTTGCCCAAGCACAAACGCTCCTATTAACAGCACTAGAACAAGTAATGCATAGCACCATGTGCAGCTACGGCGAGGTGTTAGCATATTGGGGCTGGCTGGCACGTGAACAATAGCCGTCACCTCTTCGTCCTGCAATACTTCTTCTTCTTCGGGCTGCAACGTGTCACTGAGCTGTAATGCATCATCGGACGTAATATGTGTAGCTGCTTCGCAGGGAGTTTCTGCTAAGTTGTCCGCAGTTGGCTCACCTACTACCATATCCTCTACGACTGGCTCAGATTGGTCTACTGCGGGAGTTACTTCTAGTGATTGTTCTAAATGGGGTACACTTTCGAGGACGTCTTCGCTTACCATGACATTCTCGGCAGCTGATGCCTCTTCTAGCTCTGGCACCTCGGATACGGATAGTACAAGCTCATCTATATTTTCTGAGGTAGTCAATGTTTCCTCAACAGCTATTGCAGCTACTGTTTCCGCTGCTTCCTGTGTGTCAAGGGTCTCGGCTTGTAGCTCTTCAACTAAGGCATCATAGGCCGTATCTGCTTCGGCTAGGTGGGGAACAGCCTCATCATAGATCTCTACGGCTGCTAGGTGCGCAAAAGGAGCATTGAGTTTTTCATTCACAGCATTGTCTGCCGAAAACGAGATACGTGCATGCCCTTTAATCACGATTGGTTTGCCCGTATTGACATCTACGCTCGTGCGTGGTGCTATGCCACTTATCTTAAAGTCTCCTAGCCCTTTTATCTTAACCAGATGCTCGGCAAGCAACACCTCTTCTGTCTGAGCAAAAAAGGCATCAAGATAGGCTTCTACCTTATCGTACGATAGCCCTGTGGCCAGCACCATACGGTCGGCTAGGTCGTTGATAGTGAGCTTATGCTTCATCGGTTGTAGCATTAGGAGGTGTATTGGCCTTATCTTTGAGTGCTATGGCTGGCTTAAAGGCCATTTGTAGCTTGGGTGGGAAGAGCATACGCTTCTTATTGGGCAAGACGGTCATTCGCTCGGCTTTCTTTTTGAGTTCAAATATACCAAAGCCCTTGATGCTCACGCTATGTTCGTCTTCAACAGCACTTATCAAGGTGGCTATTAGTGCTTCTGTCAGCTGGCTAGTCTCAGTCGTCGTCAATGCTGCGCGACCTGCGAGTTGTGCCATAAATTGTCGGTTATTCATGAGCTAGGTGATTGGTTCTATGAGATTTTGATGTGCTAAATAATCTCTCACAATTAAGGTTTATTATACCACGTAGCCATAGAGATCAAACTCATCGGCCGAGGTTATATGTACATCGTAAAATTGGCCACGTACGAGTTCGAGCGTATCTATTTTTTTGATAAGCACCTCGCCATCTACCTCTGGAGAGTCGTACTCTGTACGGCCGATATAGTAATCGCCTTCGGCTCGATCGATAATGGTGCGTAGTGTACGCCCAACCATGGTAGCAGAGCGTGCCGCAGAAACCTCTTGTTGAATGGCCATCAGCTCGTCTAAGCGACGCTGTTTCACAGCCTCAGGTACATCATCAACAAGTGCAGCAGCCTTAGTACCTTCTTCTTCTGAGTAAGTAAAGGCTCCCATGCGGTCGAATTTGGCATCACGTACAAATTGTTTCAACTCTTCAAACTCTTCCTCTGTCTCGCCAGGAAATCCCACCATAAGCGTTGTGCGAATACACATTTCGGGTACTTCGGTACGCATACGGCGTATGAGTTCGTAAGTCTGCTCTTTGTTAATGTGACGCTCCATACGTTTGAGTACGGGCGTACTGATATGTTGCAGAGCGATGTCAAGGTAATTGCACACATTCTTACGCTCTCGAATAACGCGTAGCAAGTCCATTGGGAAGTTTGTAGGGTAGGCATAGTGCAGACGTACCCACTCCACCCCCTCAACATCGGCAATAGCCTCTACGAGCTCGGCGATACACTGCTTTTTGTAAAGGTCAATGCCATAGAATGTGAGCTCTTGAGCTATAATCTGAAACTCTTTAACACCTTGTGCCACCATAGTACGCACCTCGTCTATGATTTCCTCCTTCGGGCGGCTCTTGTGTCGCCCCGTAATAATAGGAATAGCACAAAAGGCACAATTACGGTCACACCCTTCTGATATTTTTAGAAAGGCATAGTGCTTGGGAGTAGTGAGCTTACGGTGTATCGGAGCTAACGATTTGTGACCTTCTACAACCTCATCAAGCAAGCGTGCCCAATTGAATTTGCCAAAGAATGCATCAACTTGTGGTATTTCTTGACGTAGCTCCTTTTGGTAGCGCTCAGATAGACAGCCCATCACAAACACTTTTTTGAGCTTGCCCTCTTCTTTTTGCTGGCATAGGTCAAGTATCATGTTGATACTCTCTTCCTTGGCATCGCCTATGAAACCACACGTATTGACCACAGCGATGTTGCCGTGAGTCTCCTCTGGGTTGTGATAGCCCTCGAAGCCATTATATTCAAGGTGCGACAATAGGCGCTCAGAGTCTACAAGGTTTTTCGAGCAACCCATAGTGATAAAGTCGATGGTAGGTTTTTTCATGAAATCTATTGTTAGTCCTTGGTTTACGATGCAGCAGTGCGAGGTACTACCTTACACAAAATCACTACCACCAAATAGCGAGTCTACAAACTCCTTGCTATCGAAGAGCTGCAAGTCGGTCATTTTTTCGCCCAAACCGATATAGCGCACAGGCACTTGAAGCATGTTGCTAATGCCTAGCACCACGCCTCCCTTAGCTGTACCATCCAACTTTGTGATGGCTAAGGCCGAGACTTGTGTAGCCTCCGAGAATTGCTTAGCTTGCTCAAAGGCATTTTGCCCCGTAGAGCCATCAAGTACGAGCAACACCTCTTGTGGAGCATCGGGCAAAACTTTTTGCATGACCTTCTTAATCTTTGTAAGCTCATTCATAAGGCCAACCTTGTTGTGCAAGCGTCCAGCAGTATCTATCAGCACCACGTCCATTCCATTGGCTTTGGCTGAAGCTACGGTATCGTAAGCCACGCTTGCTGGGTCGCTACCCATCTGTTGCTTAATGACCGGTACACCCACACGCTCTCCCCAAATACATAGTTGCTCAACAGCAGCAGCACGAAACGTGTCGGCTGCGCCCAAACACACCTTCAAACCAGCTTGCTTAAACTGATAGGCCAGCTTACCGATAGTCGTTGTTTTACCCACACCATTTACCCCCACGACCATGATAACATAAGGGCGACTCTCGGCAGGTATATGGTAGGAAGTAGCTTCTTGACCTTGATGTGTATCTGCAAGTAGGCTTTGTACCTCTTCACTTAGCATGCGGTTGAGCTCTTTGGTCGTCACATACTTATCGCGTGCTACACGAGCCTCTATACGGCGAATGATTTCGAGCGTGGTGTCTGCCCCTACGTCTGAGGTAAGCAGAGCTGCTTCGAGTTCATCTAGCACATCGTCATCGATGGTTGTTTTACCAGCTACGGCATGTGTAAATTTCTCAAACAAGCTCTTTTTACTCTTTTCTAATCCAGAGTCGAGTATTTCTTTTTTCTCTTTCGAGAACAATCCGAAAAAGGCCATGGCTATCAGCGATTAAAGTCTTAAAATAAAGCTCTTATACACCTACCTCTATGGGTATAATAAGGCAAAGATACTGCAAAGGTACAAATTTCCCACTAATTATGCCCTACAACGAAGCAGCTCATTCGCAACCACACGCCATAAACGCCCCTACACCAATAGAGGTACAAGAGCTATGCCGTTAATACCTCGGCAATCATTTGCTGTACAACGTGCGTTACACAGCTATTTAATGGGCGTTATACAGATGTTAACGCACGATAAACATCTGTATAACGCCCATTAGACAGCACATTAGCCCTACACACGCATACCACCACGACACGTAAACACCTACCTAAAACCTCTACCCTAGTGGCAACGAGGCAATCGGCCAGACGTATGTAGCAAAAGAGTTCCGGCTACTGCATGCAGCAGTCGGAACTCTTTGTGACGCCGAAGGGATTCAAACCCGTAACCTTCTGATCCGTAGTCAGATGCTCTATTCAGT